>JBKPAL010000045.1:0-19778 GCA_046726395.1 Acidobacteriota bacterium | reverse complement strand
AGTCGGCGCACTCCAAAGAAGTAGCTCGGTAGTTTCGTTTCGACTTTGCCAACCGTGTGAGACGCCTGCTTCGTAACGGCTTGCCGTCTGGTGTGAGGCGCCGGCTTGCCGCGCCGTAAGTCGCTCGATTTAACTTTGGGGCTGTGCCCTGATTCGGGCTCTGCCCTACCTAGCTCACGAGAGAAATTTGACTGCAATTGGGCCAAAGGCCGAACTAAGGGCACAGCCCATTTGACAACCCCGACTTACAGCGGGGCAGAGCCGCCGCCTCACACCAGACGGCAAGCCGTTGCGAAGCAGGCGCCGCGCCCGGGCGGCAAAGCCGAGGCGGACCTACTGCGTTACTTTTGAGGCAAAGCTGTGCCCTCAGAATACTCGATTTAGATACTCCGTCACCGGGCGCAGTGATTGGTCACGTGAGATGAGCCCGATATGATTGTCAGGTCTTAGGAGAACCGCAAAGGACTCTTCTCTGCCGAAGGTCTCGGCTATGTGCGGGTAAAGTGGAATTACATGGCTATCGATCATATCGCCGTACTTCCGCTCAAGATCCGTTGTTGCAGTCTCGCTCGAGTCGCCGCCGGATTGGTCAGCCAATCCATCGGAGAACCTCACCAGATGAAATCTTGGCGCGCGTAGACGATCAAAGATGCTTTTGCCGTCGACGAGAAAATAGGGCATCCGGTCGCCCGCCTTCACTTCGAAATCGTCGTCACCCTCATGCCTGCTCAACGAACTGTCGCGGTAACTAATTCCGATTTGCGAAATCAGCGTGAAGAACCGTTTGCGTACCGACTCAATCGATAGAATGTATTTCGCCATCGGCGGGAACACTGTCGTCCGAATCAAAGAGATGAACCAGTCTTTACCTGCAGCAAGATTGAACATGCGGTCCGTCGTCGCAGTGAGCCTCTTCGCATTTGGCAGTCGCTCTTCGTTGTAACTGTCCAACAGTTTCGCGTTCGCAGAATGTTTGAGAACAAGTGCCAACTTCCAGGCGAGGTTATAAGCGTCCTGAATTCCCGTGTTCATTCCCTGGCCGCCCGCCGGCGTATGAATGTGCGCAGCATCGCCGGCAACAAAACAGCGACCCTTCGAAAACCGGTCAACGTGCCGCGTGTGAACTTTGTATGTCGAGAACCAATCGACGCGCGTGATGTCGAGCTCGAGTTCTGCTTCCTCTTTTATGCGCGCCTCAATCTCCTCGTAAAGTATCTCGCCTTCGTCCTTATCGAGACCTTCGGGGAACGCACCGACGATTCGCCAGCGGTTTTCGCCAGGGAGAGGAAAGAAAGCTACGACGCCGCCCTGCGAGAGACAGACATGAAGACCATCGTGGCTAAACTTCCAATCGATCCTTACATCGGCAACATAAAAGATACGCTCGAACGTGCTACCTTCGAATGACAAACCCAACGTACGTCTCACCAGACTCTTGGGACCATCACAGCCTACGAGATATTTCGCCTCGATGATTTGGGATTCGCCCGTAGCTGTTTTCACTTGCGCTGTTACACCGGCACTGGTTTGCGAAAAACTCTGGAGCTCGGTTTGCCAAAGAACATCACGTCCGTGCTCTTGTAACCATTGGTACATCAACTGCTCGTTCTTGCTTTGCTCCAAAACAAGCAAGAATGGATAAGAGCTCAAGCCTCTTCCTACATCGGAGAGGTTAACTTCACCAACAACTTCTCCGGTCTCGAGCATGCGCACTTTGCCGGCAATTGTTCCGAGTTCAAGGGCCTTCTTCGCCAGATCGATTTGTTCGTAGATTTCGAGCGTGCGCGCGTGAACACCTAATGCTTTTGAATATGCGGTTACGCCCGCATTCTTTTCTATGATTGCGAAATCAACGTTGTACCTTGTGAGTTGACAAGCTAATGCAAGTCCAGTTGGACCTGCCCCGACAATCAATACATCGGTGTCGATTGTTGTTGGCATGGGCGCATCCTAACGAAGGCAGTTGGGAATTGCCAATTCGGAGCTTGGCAAGCGGCGGCGCACACCAGCCGGCAAGCGTTGAAAAGTCTCTTGTAACTTTTAAGGCAAAACTTTCTTGTGCAAAGCCGGGAATTCTTACAAATTGAAAGCGGCGACCGTACTCACCTCAGGAGAATGTCGCCGCTTAAGTGATAAGCCATCGCGATCGTCAATCGACAATGATTTACGTTCCCTGCTCCATCGGCTCATAGCCCTCGTCGCCCTCCAAAGAGCGATCGGCGTTACTTTGTCGGCTGCTTCCGACTAACCCTGATTTGTGCGCAAGACCTTGAGCGCGATTCCGCAGGTCGCGTGCTCTTGATCCTGCGACTCTTCCTAATCGATTTGCTTTGCTTGCAACTCGATCCTGTAACCTTGCTCGACGACCGCGGCCTTTGTCCGGATCGAGCAGATACATCAGGATCGCTCCAGCGCCGATACCGCCGAACAACAGTCCTAACTTAGTTGCTCGCGCAGAAGCTCGATCACGGTGACTTTCTGTCCAGGCTTCTTCCATTTCGAACCTCCTTGTTTGTTTCGCTGACTCTTCCGATCAATCCACGAGACAAGTTTTTTGCAATCGCGATGCCTACTTCGTATTACTCTCATTGAAATTTGATCGCAAGGTGCAAGCAAAGGAATGACACAGTCGCGGAACCACGGCAGAATACCGCCAAACATCCCTTGCGTTCTTATTGTCAGGAATTAATTCAAGAACCGATTGGTTCTGTTGCGGCACTACACGAATTTGAGGAGTTCTACTCACCTGAAAGTGTGGAGCGGATAATAGTGGAAAGTGAGGCTAATAATCGTAAATCGCGAATGCGTTACGTGGAAATCTTCGTGACGTTTCGTGTGATTTCGTGGATCGTTTTCTCTGTGCGTGCTTGTGTCTCTGCGCCTCTGTGGTGTTCTCTTGCTTGAGACTCATTCACGTCTAGGAAAACCACAAAGACACAGAGCACGCACAGAGCCAAACAAAATAAAAACAAAATGGCAAATGATGAGTTTTACCCGCCCACTAACATCGATATCGATTCTTCAACTCACCATTTACCATTCACCATTTACGATTCACGATTTACGAATTCTTTGCGATCTGCGCCCGCAGCCGTTCTTCCTGTTTTCTTAGTTCCGGCGTGAACTCCGCCCCAAAGTCTTCCGCCTCAAACACTGGACGAATTTCGACTTCAGTGTCAGATGGCGAGTTCTCTTGATCGAAAGGTATGCGCTTGACCCACTCGATTGCCTCTTCCAGCGAGTTCACCTTCCATAGCCAAAAACCAGCCACCAACTCCTTGGTTTCCGCGAAAGGTCCGTCAATCACACTTCGTTTGCCACGAGAGAATCTGACGCGGGCACCTTTCGAAGTCGGATGGAGGCCTTCACCAGCTAGCATCACGCCAGCTTTAACCAGTTCCTCATTAAAGTTTCCCATTGCGGCTAGAAGCTTCTCATCCGGAAGAATCCCCGCCTCTGAATTTTTGTCTGCCTTGATTATCACCATCACTCTCATCGTAACTATCTCCTAATAATTTTGTTGCAAGCTGAATTCTGCCTTCAGTCTGCCTTCAGTAGGTGGAACCAGCTCTTCAACTGTTAATCGAACCAGCCAGGACTAGATCGACAATGCCTACGCTTCTAAGAAGGATTTTTCTTCGTCAATTTTACCCTTCTTCTGAGTGCCTTGAGAAAACGACAAAGGCATTACCGTGGCTGCCCCAAGCTAAACAACGTGCGAAAATTAAATAGCGTGGATGAATGAATCAAGATTGAGAAGCGCAGTTGGGAAGGGAATAGATTCAAGTTTCCCTAGCGCAGTTGGGAATGGGGCAGTCGCTACATTCAAAGTGCACTAGATTCAGTGCGCCCCCGCTCAACATTGAATGCCACTCTCTATAGTTGTTATTTCTGTCAATTGCCATTTCCTTGTTTAATGATTGATTTAATGATGAAGCTTATGAAAGTTGAGCGGGGGCGCATTGAATCCAGCGAACCTTGAATGTAGCGACTGCCCCCTTCCCAACTGCGCTAGGGAAACTTGAATCTATTACTCCCTTCCCAACTGCCCTTCTCAAGGTTGATTCACTCATTATCTGAGCTGTGTTCCAAAATGAAGCGGACTGCGCTCAAGCTGCATGGTAGAATTCCAGCGTTGTTTCCAGTCCTTCGCACCCGCCAAACTCCGTGACCACACCTGATGTTAACCAGCTTCCGCTCGCGCCTCTTGGCGCAGGTGACCTGATCGACCGCGCAATTCGTCTTTACCGGCGACATCTCCTTACGCTAATGCGGATTGCAGCCCCACCTGTGATCATTACCGCGATTGGATGGGTCTTGTGGACCATCGCCTGGCGTAATCTGTTCACTACTGGAAACAACACTGCGCTTGGACTGTATGTTCTCATTCTCTTGTTGAGTGCGGTTCTGGTTGTTGGTGGACACGTGTTCAACCTGCTGGTAATGGGTGGTGCCGCGCGCAATCTGGTAACTCATCTGCTGTGGAACGAGCCGGTTTCAGTTCGTGCCACTTACGCAGCCGTGAAATCGCGCTTCTGGGCACTCCTCGGAGCGACGATAATCGTGGCACTCTGGGGCGGAATGTCGCTGTTCGTTGCCTTTCTGGGTTGGTACTCCGTCGTAATCGTGGTCACCATCGGCGCAGTGGTATTGGCTCAAGTAACTTTTCCGATGCTCTCGGCCATTGTCGGTATCATCGGATTCATTGCAGCTTCAGTCGTCGCTCTGTGGCTCTTCTTCTTCATGATCGGTCGCGTCGCTTATGTTCCGCAAACCATGTTAGTAGAAGGTAAGGGCGTGTTCGATTCACTTGGTAGGAGTTTCTCGCTCGCGCGAGGCAACGTGCGACGCCTCATGGCGATGACCCTCTTCATCGTGTTTGCTACCTACTCAGCATTGATGATTCTTGTCGTTCCGCTCGGTTGGTATGGTTTCCTGAATGGAATCGATCCCTCTCCGTGGAATGCATCCTCATGGCCCGCATGGTACGCCGTCGGATACAGTGTCATGGAACCATTGAGCTCAATTCTGTTGACACCGATTTGGATGCTTGGTCTGTCGCTACTTTATCTGGATGAGCGCGTGCGGCATGAAGGCTATGACATTGAACTGATGGCCTCACAAAGATTGATCGAAATGCCGGACATCAACGTCACGTCACCTTTCGGCACCGCCATTTCAGTCGATCGAAAAAAAGTGCCACCACCACCGTTGGCTTCCTCGGGCAAAGTCCTAGGCCTTGGATAAAGAGCCTGTGCATTCACGATCAGCTCACACAATCGCATCTCGACGGCTCCGAAACGGACCGTCTTCGCATCTTCTCCTGGCACTTCTACTTTTATTTATTTTTTCCAGCACGGCGCTGTCTGAAACGCTCGACGACTATCATCAGCGAGTGAAAGCCAGTGTTACTGCGCTCGATACTCTGATGCAAACCGACGAGAATGAATCGGACGCAGATTTTCAGGCGCGAACAGCTCAAACGACGCTGCTGATCCGGGGAACACTACCACCGTCAGAAACCGTGGAGTGGGAGGGAACAAGCTACAAAGTCGATAACAGCTGGGTTGGTCAGGAGCTCGACAAGATCGCGAAGCTCCCGAATGCCAATCGACATGAGGCTTTCCGCAATCTAACTGAACGTCTGAACGCCATAGATGAGCGTCTTGGTGAGTTAAAGGAAGCCACTAATGCTTCTTTAAGCAAAGCTGCCGCTAGTAACAAACTCGCTGAGATCCTCAAGCGACCAGAGTATGCGAAAGAGGCCGAACCAAACAGTGCTCTCGTTAAGTTGTGGCGAGACCTGATGAAATGGCTTGAGCGTCTGTTTCCAAAAGCACAACCAATCACTCCGGGACGCGCAAATCTCTTCTCACAGTTTGCTCAAGTATTCGTTGTGGTCCTCGCACTAGCTGTTATTGGCTACGTGATCTGGCTCGCCGCGCCTCGCCTATTTAAACGGAGCGGAGTCAAAAAGAAACCGAAGCCCGAAGCCCGTATAGTTTTGGGTGAGAAGCTCGAGCCTGATCAGTCAGCAAGCGATCTTCTCGCTGAAGCAGAGGCACTCGCGCGTCGGGGAGAACTGCGAGCCGCTATACGCAAGGCTTACATCGCTCTCCTTGTTGAAATGGGCGAGCGAAAGCTAATCAGCCTCGCGCAGAACAAGACTAATCGCGATTACCTCCGCGCACTTCGCGGTCATGCTGAGCTGTACAGTTACTTGCAATCATTAACCGAGAGTTTTGAACGACACTGGTACGGCTTCGCGGAGGCTGACGAGAATGACTGGATTGCTTTTCGTTCCGGTTACAAGAACGTGTTAACGCAGAGTCCGCAATAACCCTATGCGACAGAAACTCGGATTGATCGTCACAGTTGTCGTTGTAGTAGGCATACTCGTGGTCATCAACTCTCTCACCTACGTTAGTCAGGAGAGTAAGAAAGATTCGGAGCTAGCACCAAACCGCTCAACCTACCACTCTGGTCCAACTGGTACCCGAGCGCTTTATGACCTGCTTAATGAATCCGGGTTTCGGGTTATCCGTTGGCGCGAGGTTCCCGAGAAACTTTTAGGCACCAGTCAGAAAGTACAAACGTTCGTGATCGTCGGCCTCACTAAGCTCCCCATCGAAGAGGAAGAGGCCAATAGCTTACTTCTCTGGGTAGAACGTGGTGGAAGGTTAGTGCTCGTCGATCGACGTCCCGAGAATCGACTGCTTCCCGCCTCAGGAAAGTGGCAGGTCAGGACTGAATTACAGGCACTGCCTTCCTTCGACACGGATCCGGGGAACACGGAGTTAATGACGAATAATGTTGGCACCGTTTCACCTGCTCAACCGACATTGCTGACCTGGGGTGTAGATACGGTGCAGCCTTCTAGTTTCGCAGCAACTGTGTCATTCGGCCCTAGCCAGCATTCTGCCCAAGCCAGTCAAGAGGAAGGGGGACTCCATGCCGAAGATGAATTTGAAGAGGACGCGTCGCCGTCTCCAGACGTAAATAAAAACCAGGAGGACCAGGTGCAATCGCCTGCGCCGGTTGTTCATTTAAGTAACACACATGGGCCATTGTTAGTTGATTATCAATATGGCGCCGGAAGAATTGTCGTGTTGAGCGAACCGTACCTGTTTTCCAATGCAGGCATTGGTCTGAAGGATAACGTGCAACTGGCTATCAACGTGGTCGGGAGTGGTGGTGGTCTTATTGCATTCGATGAGTTCCATCAAGGGCGGGGTACAACCGGCAATCCTCTGTTCACATATTTTGCTGGTACACCGATTATCGCGCTGTGCGCTCAACTCATTCTCTTGATCCTGCTCGTCGTTTGGACACGAGGACGGCGCTTCGCACGTGCAATGCCGTTGCCCGCAGTGGATCGCCGCTCGACGCTGGAGTTCGTTGTCTCAATGGCTGAGGTGCAACAACGTGCGCACGCTTACGATCTCGCAATCGAGAATATTTACTCCCGTACGCGACGTGTGCTCGCAAGGTATGCAGGTCTTGAGTACAACAGCCCGCGTTCCGAGATCGCGGCTCGTGTTGCATCGCGCTCATCGATTGACGCCAAACAACTCGAAACCCTGATGCGCCAATGTGAAGAGGCGATCAACGGTCAGCCAATCAACGAGCGACGCTCGATACAGCTGGTAAAGCGATTGCGAGAGATCGAGTCGAAACTCGGTTTGCGCATGCGTTCTCGTGAAGTGAAGCAGGCCGCACAGAACATTTGACGAATTCAGTACTTTAGGATTTGATCTTCGCGCTTTTCGGCAAGCTCTAGCTCTTCAAGAACAGTCAAAGGCTAAGCCTCAAAACAAAATGCCTGATTATGTCTCGGCGACCGTTGAGCAAATTAACCGTGAACTTGGGAAGGTCATCGTTGGCCAGGAAGAACCCATCGAGCAGATTCTAGTGGCGCTGCTGGCCGAAGGGCACGCGCTGATTGAAGGTGTGCCTGGAACAGCGAAGACACTGACGGTTAAAACGTTGGCCCGCATCATCAACGCCAACTTCGGTCGAATTCAATTCACTCCCGACCTCATGCCGTCTGACATCACGGGCACGAACGTCTTCAACGTTTCGACCTCGACTTTCAATCTTCGCCAGGGTCCAGTGTTTACCGACATTCTGCTCGCTGACGAAATCAACCGGACTCCGCCAAAGACTCAGGCGGCGTTGCTCGAGGCCATGGAAGAGCGGCAGGTTACGATCGATGGTGAAGCGCATCCGCTCTCTCCGATCTTCACAGTACTCGCGACTGAGAATCCGATCGAGTATGAGGGCACCTATCCTTTGCCTGAGGCTCAGCTGGATCGATTTCTCCTGAAGATCTTGCTGGATTACCCGGAAGAAACTCATGAGCAGGAGATCGTTGCGAGGTGGGATTCCGGTTTCAACGCGAGGCGGCTTAACCAAGTAGACATCGAACTGTTGCATGAACCAGATGCGATCTCCCGCTGTCGTCGTGAAGTTGCTAACGCGCGCATGGAACCAGGGGTGCAGCGTTATGCAGTAGACATCGTGCGACGTACGCGATCCCATCCGTCGGTTCATTACGGTGCAAGTCCACGCGCATCCGTGGCACTGCTCCTTTGCTCGAAAGCACTAGCGGCAATACGCGGACGTGACTTTGCGACACCAGACGACGTTCGCGACATTGCTCGACCGGTGCTGAGGCATAGATTGACTCTTCGCGCTGAGGCGGAGCTGGATGGCGCCACTCCTGATGCAGTGATAACTGACATTCTGAAGGCGGCAGAGGTGCCAAGATAGGTCATTGAAGATTGCCAATTGCCAATTGCCATTGGTCAGTTTGCCTTTGACGAATCGGTTCGGCGCGGAAATATTTTATGTCATTCGTTTCGTTTTCTGTTGACTTGGATGTGCGGCGTAATTAGCGAATTTGAAATTTCAACTTTTAAATTTCAAATTTTCAGATGCATTTTGTTTTCTCCAGATTCTTCTACCTCCTGGTCGTTCTCGGGTTCATACCGTTGGCCCTTTCCTGGGGCCATCCGTGGTTGCGCTGGGCCACCCTGGCCTACGATCTTGGCCTCATACTCGTGGCAATAATCGATGCCCGCCGCAGTCAACTCCCAACCGGTGTTTCGATCAAACGAGAGTTCAGCGGTCGCTTCGCCGTCGGCGCAGAAACTGACGTTCGCATCAACATACAGAACAACACCACCGGTCCAATCACGCTAATCGTGAAAGACGAGTTTCCTCCGCAGTTGAAGCTTTCGGGTTTACGCGAAGCGAAGCTACGCGTAGAAGCTCAGACTAGTGCAGCGTTGGTCTATGGCTTGACTCCACCGAAACGCGGTCGGTTCGAGTTTGGACAAATAGCTGTTCGGTTTCTCTCGCGGCTGAATCTCGCTTGGTGCGAAACAAAGGTGGGTGCAGCTGAAGCAGTCAAGGTATACCCAAACATGCGACGCGCGCGGGAAGCGGAGTTGAAGGCGCTCGGCGCTCGCTCACTGGTGGCTGCTCATCGTAAGACCTCATGGCGCGGCGAAGGCCGCGAGTTTGAATCGTTGCGCGACTATGTACGCGGCGATGAATTGCGTCACATCTCGTGGAGTGCAACTGCGCGCCGCGGGAAACTAACTACGCGTCAATATCAGATCGAACGCGACCAGACTATTTTGATCGTTCTTGACTCGGGCCGTCTGATGACCGCTCGTATCGAACAAGAATCGAAGCTTGATTCAGCTGTGCATGCGGCTCTCGCGCTTATGTCCGCAGCAGCGCGAGCTGGTGACAACGCCGGCTTGATGGTTTTTGGCCGCCGCATAAAGTCTTACTTGCCGCCCGGACGTGGCCATGATCACATAGACGCTGCACTGGAAGCGTTGCATGCAGTAGAGCCGGAGATGATTGAACCATCTTATTCGCGCGCGCTTGAGTTCGTCGCCGCGAACAGCAAGCGCCGGTCATTGGTTGTTCTGTTGACTGATCTGGTCGATGAAGAAGGCTCGAAGGAACTCCTGAGTTCGTTGAAACTGCTGCGCCCGAGACACCTGCCGTTGGTTGTGACGATTGCAGATCGCGACCTTAAGGCTGTTGTGAGTAATCCTCCGGTTACTGCGGGCGATCTATTCACCCAATCGGTAGCGGAAGAGATTATTTATCACCGGGAAGCGGCGTTGCGGTTAGTGGAGTCGCAGGGAGGGTTGGCGTTGGACGTATCAGCAGCCGCGCTCGCACCGTCGTTGCTGGAAACATACCTACGCGTAAAAGAGCGTGGTTTGTTGTAGGTATTTCATCACCTGAAGATTGAACGTAATAAAATTTGAGCGGGGGTAAACCGCCCTTCCCAACCTCGAGACTCTCGGATTTGAGCACTGTTTTCGAGCTTGAAAGTCTTTCAGTGACTTGTGTGAGAATCAAGGCTGAAAGTCTCTAGGTTGGGAAGGGCGGTTTACCCCGCCCAATTTTATGACATTCAACTTCTAATGAATGACATAGTCGCTGAAAGCTATAACTGTGATTGCTCCTTATGACCAGCGAGGAACAAATACGAATACAGTGCGACGCCAGTAACAGCGGCGATGCTGAACTTGATCGCCGGATTGATTGGAGCAGGCGAGATAAAGCCTTCAATGATTCCCGCCAGGACCAGCAATGGCGCAATTCCCATCATCAGAACAATCGCGTCCTTGCCTCTGCTCTTCAACGCGTCCGCTCGCGAAAGATCTCCCGGCATTAGCAACGCACTCCCGATCAATAGTCCGGCACCGCCCGCTATGAAGATGCATGAAAGTTCTATCACTCCATGCGCAGCCATGAAGGTCACCAAGTCGCGTCCGAATCCTGCTTTGTAAGTGAGTCCCAAAACTGAAGCGATGTTCGCGCCGTTGTACGCCAAGTAGAACAACGTTCCGACGCCGAACATCGCTCCCAAGGCAAACGTGTATATCGTCACCTGAATGTTGTGAGTGAATATGGAACTCGCTCCGACCTGATTAGCTTCGTTCAGGTCTTCCCACCAATGTGTCTTAGTTTCGATGTAGAGCTCGCGGAAGGCGGGTGGAACGCCGAGTATTTCCGAGAATTCCGGATCGTAGCGACTCCCGAAAAACCCGACGAAGCTAAAGAGCATGAAAACACCGAACGAAACTGCTGTGTATTTCCACGTCCGGCGGAACGTTCGCGGAAAGTCCTGCGCGAAGAAGCGCCGTAGTCTCGATCCTCCTTGCGCGTCTGCGCGATAGATGCGGCCATGGGCGCGAATGACGAGGCTGTTTAGATAATTGACCAGGCGAGGATCGCGTGACTCGGCACGTGCGATAGCCAGATCAGACGCAGTGCGGCGATAAATACGTCCCAACTCGCGAACTTCCTCGCGATGCAATCGCCTTATTGAGCTGGTCTCGAGGCGGGCGAGCAAATCCTCCAATCGCTGCCAGGCGTTCTTTTGCTTATCGATGAAACGACCACTACTCATTGACTATTGGCAATTGACGATTGACGATTGGTAGGTATTGGAGACATTGAGAATAGACTATGGAGGCTAAATTAGTCAGTACGAAGTAGTCAATATAACGATGGATAATCGTCAACCATCATCGTCAATAGCCAATTGTCAATCGCCAATCGTCAATCGACAATCGCTAGTTGAGTGTGTACCAAACTTCAGCGAGGGTCGCAACAGGGATGTCGTGGATCAACTGGCGGACGCAATTTCAGCGGTCGAGACGGCTTGTGTGCTCGATATGCATATCGATCCTGATCACAATCGTTCCGTGATCACTTTCGTCGCTTCGCCGGAAAAAGTCGTATCTGCAGCGTTCACAGCGGTCAAGAAATCTACCGAGTTGATTGACATGCGAACTCATCATGGCGTGCATCCTCGCCTGGGCGCGACGGATGTCTTGCCATTTGTCCCTGTGCGCGGTGTGAGCATGGAGCGCTGCGTGTCACTTGCCCACGAAGCAGGTCATCGTATCGCCAGCGAGCTGAACATCCCCGTTTTCTTTTATGAAGACGCCGCACTAAAACCAGAACGCCGTCATCTCGAGGACGTACGGCGCGGCGCACTGGAAACGTTGCGCGAACAGATTGCGACTGAACCCTCGCGTGCACCTGATGCAGGTCCGTTAAAGGTGCATGAAACAGCGGGCGCGATTGCCGTCGGGGCTCGAGCTTTTCTTATTGCTTTCAACATCAACTTGACAACTCGAGACGTCTCGGTAGCGCGAAGCATCGCCCGTGTAATCCGGGGACGTAGTGGAGGTCTACCCTTTCTGAAAGCGTTGGGATTTGAACTGTCGTCGCGAGGCCTGGCGCAGGTCTCAATAAATTTAGTGAACTACGAGAAGACCGGCATGATTGCAGCTTACGAGGCGGTGAAGAGAGAAGCAGCGCGCTTAAATGTGGAAATCAATAGCACAGAGATTGTGGGTCTCGTACCGCAGGCAGCGTTGGATCGTCATGCAGAGTATTTTGAGAGGCTGGAGAATTTCTCAGAGGATAAGATTCTTGAGCATCGGCTACGGATCTGTTCCTGAAGCAGCAAACGAGCATTAACAATCAAATAATTTTCCATTCGTCATTTTCCATTTCTCATTTTGTTCATGTTACTTCGTGGATCGTTCCCTCTGTGCGTCCTCTGTGTCTCTGTGCCTCTGTGGTTTTTCTTTACCGAAATGAAGTCTCAAGCAAAAGAACACAACAGAGACACGGAGGCACAGAGAACGCACAGAGGGGACGATCCACGAAGTAACACGAACAAAATGAGAAATGAAAAATGACGAATGGAAAATAGTATCGGCCCCAGTGTACGAAGACCCAGACCTATCTACCTGACCCCAGCTTCAACACCGCTCTGCGAAATCGCTCGTGACGCTGCATCAACCGTAAGTATCGTCTTTCATCAACTCCCGCTTTAGCTCGAATGATCTCTACCAAAGCCTGCTTCTCTTCTTTGGACCAGTCATTCAAATCCGGAATCAGAGCCAACACAGGTGCGAATTCTGTCAAGCTCAACAACTCCCACGTCGACCAATTGCGTGCGGAAATGCCCAGCGTCTTCGAAATCCTGGTCACCAACGTCGACCGCATTCGCTCAGCATCCCCAGAAAACTCTGCAGCCATTCGCCGCTGCACCGCGAAACCGATCCTTCTAAGTTGAAATCGATCCCAATCACCACGCCTGTCTTCCTTTAGTTCAAGTATCATCGGCTCTCGTGCCAGTTCCCTCAGAATCGGTGCGCTGCTTCGATAACCGCCTTTCTTCCCTAGCTTGGTTTCCTCCTTTTCAGTTAGCTCCCTCAGTTTCCTACTCGTAGAACGGAAGCCAAGCTTTCTATAAAACCAAAACGCGCCTGACTCGATTCCCTCTTCGTTCTCGTGACCGATTTGATAAGGATCGAGCGAGAACGCTGTCACACCCAACAGCTGGCGAAACACATTGAGGGTGCGCGCGTATAACCACGCAGTCTCTCCATCCCGAAATGTGTAATAGAGATTGAATCCACTCTCCATCCGTTCGAAGAGCGACAGGCCCTCAAAATATCCAACAGCGACTCCGTTCTTGAAAATCATCGCTGCGTGGTAAGCACGCAATGGCAAACGCCGCCCGGCAGGAACACCAGCAATAAAAATATTCACTCCGCGACCAAGATCAGCAGCGAGTACTCTTCGCTCGTCACCATGCGTAAAACCATAGAGCTCACGATAACGAACAGTGGAGCTCTCGCGCGCAAGGTCCAGAATTCGTCTACCCTCCTGAACGGATAGTCGCTCCGATGGCGGGGGCGGCTTCTGTAACTCATCTTTGAAGGAGATGTCTCTTCGTTGAATGAGAGGACTGCGGTGATAGAAGACCTTTCGTACCGGCAGGCGCATGCCGGTCCTCGACGAACGGTATGAAGGATTCCAGGTGACGTAAAGTTTTTGTCCGTCGTAGAGTTCTGCTTTCTCAAAATCCGAACGCGGCAAACTCTTAAATCGATCCAATAACCATGAAACCTCTGATTGTTTACCGCGTGCTGCTCGCAACCATTCACGGTAGGGAACATTTGCTTCCACAGAAGCATCTTCGGAGAGAAGCGGCATGAATCTTGGCCAAGTCTCAGCGAGCCGGTTCTCGTCTTCGAACCAATCCCAGTCAAATCGTATCTGGGCCGGATGTCGTGCCATTAACCAGCGCACAATGAAGTAGCTAAACGTGTCAGTAACGGATGTTCCGCAGATTCCAGAGACCTCCGGATCATCGAATGCAGTGAGATCGATTTCACTTTCGCGCAGCGCCTTTACTCGCTCGGGTATTCTCGACAGCTCTCTTTCCACGAGTTGAAGGATTTGCGGGCTTTGAGGATAGGCTCGTAGAAAAAGGAGGATTTCATGAAAACGGATTAAAGACTCAGCATCAGAAAACGTTTGCTTGGCTAAACGTCTTAATGCAGTGCTAACTCTTTTGGCGTGCGGTGGGCCAAAGCGATTTTTGGCTTGATCTAGCTGGTTAAGAAGAGCTTCTAACGTGTGGGTCACCAATTTTGATGTCGGAAGGGAACAAGTTTAGAAACCGATTGTCTAAGTCTACGTCATGCCTTGCGAGCGAAAGATCTTGGTGAAAGTGAAGTGGATCTGGATTGCCGCGTGTGTATCAATTCTATTGCTGGGATTGGGTGCCTACCGAATTGAGCCATCGGACGGGGCAACCGAACTTGAACTGTTGCCATTCATGCTGATTTTCAGTTTTCCTTCGGGTCTCATCGCGACCGTTATGGTTGGTCCGGTTATAGCTAGCGAGCCACCGATACAGTTTGTCGTGTTTTGGCTCTCGATGTTCAGCGCGGGATATTACCAATGGTTCGTGCTGTTGCCATCACTTCGTAAGCCGGAAATTATTAGCCTCGGCTTAATTGAATCGAATACGAGATGTGCTGATCCAGTGGTACTCACTCGACCAGAAACAAAACCTCGGCGGCAACGCATACGCAGAATTCCAGCTTTTGATAAGAATGGTTTGAGTCCACTTGAAAGAGCCTTGCACAAAGTGGCAACTACGACTATTGCGAAATCAACCATACAGAACCGGGAGCCGTAGCGACCGGATGCTACACACACCTAACCAGTTAAATTGACTCAGAAGATCCGCATATGTTGAGCGTTGCATCCGGTCGCTACCGCTCCCGGTTCTGAATCGGTTGTCGAGTTCTACATCCCTAGCGATTTTTGTGTGCAAAGCCGCTTGAAAGCGCAATTAACAAAGCGTGGCCTAGCAAACTAGCGAAGATGCTTGCGATGGAACATAGCTATCTTCCAGGCATCAATTGCTCTCCACGGCATATCTGCCAACGTGTAGTGACCACATGGGAGCCACACCACATCGAGCGGCAGCCCCTTGCTCTGAACGTCCGCAATCACCTGCAGCGAAAGATCTGCCGGGAAAGTCAGGTCGTAACGCGCCGCTATAAATCGCATCGGTCGTGGTTCCATCTGCTTGAGACGTTCGATGAATGGCACCGGACTGATAGGAGTCCAAAACTCACGCAGTTCTTCAACAGATACATGGTCTGCGAAGCCCGCACGAAGATGCTTTGTTGAAAGTCCGCGCCAGACCACATCCGCTACGTATCCGGAGACATGATTAAAAGTTCCAGCGTCGATCTCCGGCTCATGAGCAAAAGCTAAGAAAGCGATGCACGAGCCGACGCTTGTTCCCAGGATGCCAACTCGTTCATAACCACGGTGCTGTTTGAGCCATCGTACTGCGGCTCGCGTATCCAACACCGCTTGTCTCATCGATTGAATTGTTCGCCCGATGTTAGTGCTGACGAGATGGTCCGCACGTTCCAAATCTGCTGGCCGGCGTTGCTCGTGGTAAGGAAGCGTGAGACGTAGCGCTGAAATCCCGAGCGCATTGAAGATGCGACACGCTTCGACGTGACTATCCGGTTGAGCGTTCCATTGCGGTAACACCAGTACCGCAGATCTGCGATGCGACCTTTTCTTGGGAGTTGCTGGGAAGAAGCGCGCGCGGGCGGTGTTGTTCTCGACAGATGGGGTCTCAATCGCGCTGGTCCAGGTAAGCTGATCACCTTCCAATTTGAAATCGGTGATCTCAGGAAGCTTGTAGAAGGCATCACTCTGCCGCATCGCCTGGCGAGTGTGTAAGCGCAGGACCTGACGAGGATCATCGCCGTTGACGTGGTCCGAGATGAACGAAAGCCCCCATTCGAAAGGGCGAACGAGGCGATTGTTATCGCGCTCGTGATACGCGAACTCGCGCCGGTGCATGAATCTCTTCCACAACTTAGTGTTACCTCAATGGTCTAGATAAAGAAGTTCGTAATCCTAATGGGCGAGACTATGAAGATCAAGTTAGCTTTTCTCTGTGCGTTCTCTGTGTCTCCGTGTCTCTGTGGTTTTTCTTACTTGCCGAATACCTATCAAGCAAAAGAAAACCACAGAGACACGGAGACATAGAGAACGCACAGATAGGAAATCGAGTGGGCAACTGCTGTTAGCGATTTCGAAGGAGGCGCTGAATCATTTGAGGCAGTAAGCGGCTGGTTCTTACTATCGAGCCTGTCGTGAAGTGTTTGGCAAGACCACGAAACAGCTCCCGCGCCTTAACGTCATAACTAAACCACCAAAGATCCGGAATAAAGAAAGTCCTGTTCACGTGTATATGCTGCGGCGTCACGAGTTCAAGCAAACCTAGTCGTCCGTGAGTTCGCCCGTACCCACTCTCCTTTACACCACCCCAGGGCGCTTCGGCGATACCGTGCGTGTACAGCACTTCATTCACCATCACGGTTCCTGCTTCGATCTGCTCCGCGATGCGCCGGCCTTTGCGGATGTCTTTGGTCCAAACACTCGCTGTGAGACCAAATGCGCTATCGTTCGCGAGCTCAATCGCTTCAGCATCAGACTTGAAGGTCATGATCGGCAGCACAGGCCCAAACGTCTCATCACGCATGATGTCCATGTGGTGGTTAACGTCAGTTAGAACTGTCGGCTGATAGAACAGGCCTCCACGACTCTTTACTCGCTGACCTCCGATGGCCACGTGTGCGCCACGAGCTATCGCGTCGCTGACATGATTCTTGATGATATCCAGTTGGTCTTGATTAGAAATCGACCCGACGTCGGCTTCTGCGGCAGAGCCGAGGTCTTGATTAAGAGCGCGTGTCTTGGCCAAGACGAGATCAATAAACTTCGGTGCTACCGACTCGTGCACATAACAGCGTTCCACCGACGCACACGCTTGACCGGCATTTGCAAACGCACCCCAGACAGCTCCCCGAGCCGCATTCTCAAGGTCCGCATCCTCGAGGACTATCATCGGATCTTTTCCCCCGAGTTCGAGGACAACCGGCGTCAGATACTTCGCGGCAGCTTCAGCAACTCGTTTTCCGGTCGCGACGCTGCCTGTAAACATAATCTTGTCCACACGGGCATCAATCAACGATGCTCCAGTCGAGCCATCTCCGCTGATGACTTGCAACACATTCCGAGGTAAACCAGCCCTTTGGAAAAGCTCACCAAGCTTGCTGCCAACGAGCGGTGTGAGTTCGCTAGGTTTCAGAACGACTGTGTTTCCTGCCATGAGGGCCATGACAACTTCTATGGCTGGCGTACTCAAAGGAAAGTTCCAAGGTGAGATGATCCCGATGACGCCGAGCGGTCGATAGACAATCCGCGAGGAGCGGCCCATCAAACCATACTGACCAATGTCTAGTTTTTGCGGACGAAGTAGATGAGCCGTGTTCCTCGCAAAGTAATGCATTGCAGCGAGAGTGGGCACGACTTCCATGGAAAGAGCTTCCGAAATTGGCTTGCCGGTTTCGCGTGAGATCAGCTCCGCCATCTGATCCATTTCGGCAAGCAGGATCTCGCGCGCTTTGAGGACAAACGCGGATCGCTGTTTGAAGCTGAGTTTGGCCCAAGCCGGCTGTGCTATACGAGCTTCAGCGACTGCGCCTGCGACTTCATTAGTCGTGGCGATTGGTACACGGCCGATCTCCTCTCCCGTCGCTGGATCGTAGGAGATGATCTCGCGTGTTGTTTGCGGGGTTAAGACTTCCGTACTCATTCTCGATTTGAATTATCTAACAAACATCAGAAGATACGAAACCGTATCCCACCCTGCGCAACAGTCAAAGGTTCGACGCACACCAGAGATGTATGAATCTTCAAGGGTTGAACTTGGCGAATCTTGAGCGGGGGTAAACCACCCTTCCCAACCTGGAGACTGCGAGGTTAATACTTACATCCCAACCTTGAAGGGCCATCAACACTCGACAAAAACGCTCAATCTAACAGTCTCATGGTTGGGAAGGGTGGTTTACCCCCGCTCAAGATTTCCACACACTCTACTTTCGAGTGTTCGCGTAGTCTCGGGTACAATGACCATCACACATTCAAAGCAACCCCTGAGGAGAGGTTCTTATGATTCGACCGCAACTTGCGGAATTCATGCGACGAATAGACCCAAAAGCGGTAGCTATCATTCCCAGCGCTCGCGAAGCGACAAGATCCAATGACACGAATTACCGCTTCCGGCAGGATTCTGACTTCTATTATTTGACTGGTTTCGAAGAGCCGGAGGCGATCGCTGTGATCGCTCCATCGCGTCCGGAGAAATTCACGATGTTCCTGCGACCGCGTGATCCCGAACGCGAGATCTGGGATGGACGGCGAGCTGGAATTGAAGGCGCGAAAAAAGAGTTCGGCGCAGAAGCAGCCTTTCCGATTTCAGAATTCGGGGACAAGCTGGAGGAGATTCTGGACGGTGCCTCGCAACTCTACTATCGACTGGGCGTGCACCCCGATCTCGACGAACTAGTTATCAGGAAGATTGCCAGCATGCGCGCCGTGAACCGTAAACCGATTCACCCGCCCGCAACGATCATCGACCCGGCCACGATCGTGCACGAGATGCGTGTATTGAAGAGCGCCGATGAACTCGAGCTCATGCAACGTGCGGCTGACATCGCGGCCGAGGCCCATTGTGAAGCGATGAAGTCCGTGCAGCCGGGCATGAAAGAGTATGAGGTTGAGGCCCTGATTGAGCAGATCTTCCGAAGACGCGGAGCGAATGGTCCGGCGTACACCTCGATAGTCGGAGCCGGTGCGAACGCGACGGTACTGCACTACATCAACAACGATGGTGAGCTGCGTGATGGGGAGTTGTTATTGGTGGACGCCGGCGCCGAATACAAGGGATATGCTTCCGACATCACGCGTACTTATCCAGTCAACGGCAAGTTCACCAAGCCGCAACGTGAGATCTACGACCTTGTGCTCGAGGCGCAGATGTCGTGTGTGGAGATGGTGCGACCCGGTGTCACTCACGAAGAATTAAAGAGTCATTCGATAGAAGTTCTCACAGCCGGTATGGTGCGAGTAGGTTTATTAAAAGGTGTTCCCGAAGAGTTGATCAAGGAAGAAAAGTTTAAGCAGTTCTACATGCACGGTCTGGGGCACATGTTGGGTATCGATGTCCATGACGTGGGACGTTACTACTACGACAAACAGTCACGCGCGCTCGAGCCGGGTGTCGTGATGACGGTCGAGCCTGGTATTTATGTCGCACCTAATACGAAGGATATCCCGGAGAAGTATCTCGGCATCGGCGTCAGGATTGAAGACGACGTTCTGTGCACTGCTAATGGTCCACGTGTGTTGACCAATAAAGTCCCGAAGAAAGCGGAAGAGATCGAGAAGCTAATGCAACGATGAACTCTTTGGAGTGCGGTGGCAGAGCGAAGCGGCGACACCGCTTTGGATTGAGTTTCATTTAACGTTGAATCACCACACAATCG
>JBKPAL010000044.1:0-12706 GCA_046726395.1 Acidobacteriota bacterium | reverse complement strand
GCTTTGGATCGGTACGTGGATCACTCTGGGCTTTCAGTACGACACAACTAACCAAAGCGGCGTCGCGCTGCGCTTGCCGCCGCACTCCAAAGATTTAATTCGAGGAAACATGAAAACATCTCTGTCCGAAGACTCCCTGCGCCAATTAACTGAACCGCTGAAGCAAGCCAATAACGTGTTCGCACAGAAATATCCTGGCGAGACGGGCAGGCGACAACCGGTTCATACAGTGTACGGCGGTGCTCATCTATTCAAAGCTGACACCGCAGCGCGACTGGGATCGTTGGCGAAGCGCTCACTGGACGGCTTCGCCCCGGACTTTCTGGTTTTTGCCAAGGCTATCGGATTGCCGGGTGCGGCTGGTTTGCCGGAGACAATAGACGACGCGGCTGATTTGGTAAGGCTTCTCGAATCTGATTCGGAAACTTTGCGTCGAAAGAGTAAGACAACCTGGCTTGCGCACACGATCTACAAACGAGTGAATGAGAAACTCCTGCGCGAACCAGTTGAGGATTTTCGCATCGACTTCGAGGATGGCTACGGGAATCGTCCTGACGCTGAAGAAGACGGCCACGCTGAAGCTGCTGCTGGTGAAGTTGCGCAGGGGATGAGCAATTCGACTCTGTCTCCTTTCATCGGCATTCGGATCAAAACGTTCTCAGAGGAACTTCGCGCACGTAGCATGCGGACGCTTGATATCTTCGTAAGCACTCTGCTGGAGAAAACTGGTGGAAACCTGCCCGACAACTTCGTCGTCACGCTTCCAAAGATCACCATACCTGAACAAGTCGCTGCTCTGGCTGAGCTGTTCGAGAAGTTAGAGAGCGACACGGGATTGCCGTCCGGTTCTCTTAAGCTCGAAATGATGATCGAGACTACTCAGTCAATCATCAACGACGCAGGTGAGATCAATTTGCCAAGGTTATTGTCCGCGGCTCGTGGGCGTTGTGTGGCTGCGCATTTCGGAACGTACGATTACACGGCGAGTTGTAACATCACGGCTGCACATCAACACATGATGCATCCCGCTTGCGACTTCGCTAAACACATGATGCAAGTCTCATTTGCCGGAACCGGTGTTTGGCTTTCTGACGGTGCAACCAACATTATGCCCGTTGCGCCACATCGGTTTGTTGAAGGTGGCCCACCTTTGAGTCAGGAGCAAATTGAAGAGAACCGCGCAAGCGTACATCGCGCGTGGAAGCTCCATTACGATCACATCCAACACTCGCTAGTAAATGGTTTCTATCAAGGCTGGGATCTCCATCCTGCTCAATTGCCGACACGTTATGCGGCAATTTATTCTTTCTTTCTGGAGAGTCTGGACGCTGCTTCAGAGCGATTGAAGAATTTCGTGGAGAAAGCTGCGAAGGCTACGTTGGTCGGAGATGTTTTTGACGACGCAGCGACTGGTCAGGGTCTGCTTAATTATTTCTTGCGAGCCATCAATTGTGGGGCACTGACAGAAGAAGAGGCCGTAGGACGATCTGGGCTGACGGTGACGGAGTTAAGGTCCGGCTCGTTTGTAAAGATTCTTAAGAAGCGTCAGAGTTTGTAGCAGTCGGCGAAGAACGAACTCCCAGGAGCAGCAGACATTGTGTGACTTTTGAAAATTGAATCTAACGAATGTAGAGCGGGGGTAAACCGCCCTTCCCAACCTATGAGACTCTCAGTGTTGAGTGATTGCATCTGCTGTTGAAAGTCTGTCGAGCAGCGATTACTCCACTCAAGTCCAAAAGTCTCACAGGTTGGGAAGGGCGGTTTACCCCCGCTCAAACTTCGATATTCTCAACCGGGAAAGGCAATACATGAAACCATTTAAACTTGGATCAGTTTTTCTAATTCTTTTCGCTTTCAATATGGTCATCAGTCAAAATAGACAGAAACCAGACAACGCAGACCTTGCCAAGAAGATCGCGCGCTTTTCACCAACTGAGCTAACTGCGGACACCTCGCAACTATCAGCAGGCGATCGCCAGGCGCTCTCGAAGATCATTGCTGCCGCAAAGTTGCTCGACCCTCTCTTTCTTCGTCAGGTCTGGAGCGGCAACGATGCGTTAAAGAAAAAGCTGGAAGCAGATAAGACTCCGCTAGGGCGGCAGCAGCTGCACTATTTTTTAATTAACGACGGTCCATGGTCGCGTCTAGACAACAATGAACCATTCATTGAAGGCGTGCCTCGCGAGAAACCACCCGGCGCGAACTACTA
This sequence comes from Acidobacteriota bacterium, assembly GCA_046726395.1. Classification (GTDB taxonomy): domain Bacteria; phylum Acidobacteriota; class Blastocatellia; order Pyrinomonadales; family Pyrinomonadaceae; genus PSRF01. The sequence goes on along the minus strand of JBKPAL010000044.1, from coordinate 10,497 downwards.
CCCGGAAGACATGACGAAGGATGAGTTCAACTCGTGGATGTCGACTCTATCAGAGGCCGACAAGCACAAAGCAACCGGGTTCTTCTGGCTGATTCGCAGAGGTGCAGATAAAAAACTTGAGCTAGTTCCATACAGCCAGGCTTATGCCGACATTCTCCAACCAGCCGCAAAACTGTTGCAGGAAGCTGCCGCGTTAACCACGAACGAAACTTTGAAGAGGTTTTTGACGACACGTGCAGCGGCGTTCGGTTCGGACGATTACTACGAAAGCGATGTGGCCTGGATGGATCTCGATTCTCCGATCGACCTCACTATCGGTCCCTACGAGACCTACGAGGATGAGCTCTTTAGCTACAAAGCAGCGTTTGAATCGTATGTGACTTTGCGTGATGAGGGTGAGTCAGCAAAGCTCGCGCGGTTTAGTCAGTATCTGCAGGAGCTGGAAAACAATCTGCCGCTTGAGGCGCGTTACCGCAATCCCAAGCTTGGTGCAGCTTCGCCAATCCGTGTGGTCAACGAAGTCTTCGCCTCCGGCGAAGGCAACAGCGGGGTACAAACGGCAGCTTTCAATTTGCCGAACGACGAACGAGTGGTGAAGGAAAAAGGCTCGAAGCGCGTAATGCTAAAGAACGTGCAGGAAGCGAAATTCAACAAGACACTTGTGCCGATTTCTAAAGTTGTCTTGAATCCAACACAACAGTCGGCACTTTCATTCGAGTCGTTCTTTACGCAGATACTGGCCCACGAGCTAATGCACGGGCTTGGTCCACACAACATCAATGTGGGTGGCGAGCAGACAACCGTGCGAAAGCAATTGAAGGAGCTCTACTCTGCAATAGAGGAAGCGAAAGCTGACATCACTGGTCTCTGGGCAGTCCAGTACCTGATTGACAAAGGCGTAGTCGAGAAGAGCATGGAACGCGCGCTCTACACGACTTTTCTCGCAAGCATGTTTCGATCGGTACGTTTCGGGATTACGGAGGCTCACGGCAAAGGCGTGGCCGTTCAGTTTAACTATCTGACGGATGAGGGCGCGATTGTTTACGACGACAAGACGGGAACGTTCGCGATTGAGCAGTCGAAGGTTAAGGATGCAGTGCGAAAGCTCACGGGCGAATTTTTGACGTTGCAAGCAGAAGGTTCGTATGACAAGGCGAAATCGATGCTGGATAAGTACGGTGTGATACGACCGCAGATGCAGAGTGCTTTGGATAAACTGAAAGACGTCCCCGTGGATATTGAACCGGTGCTTCCGCTCGCCAAGTAAATAAGGTAGCGGATATACGCGGATGACGGATTGGAGATCGGAAGTCAGAGATCAGAAGTCAGAGGTCAGTGATCAGAAGTCAGAGTTCAGAGGTCAGAGATCAGAAGTCAGAGTTCAGAACTTGATCTCTTTTGGCTCTGCCATTTGGACTTGAGGAAGTGGCTTCGCCCTTCCGGTCAGACTAAGCAGAGTTTTTCTGGGCTCCGCCCTTCCAAGCAGCCTACCAAGTGTTAGCTTAGGGCGCAGCCCTGAATTGTTTTTGCAAACTTACCGGAAGGGCGAAGCCACTTCCTCAAGTCCAAATGGCAGAGCCAAGAGATCAAGTTCTGAACTCTGACTTCTGATCTCTGACCTCTGACCTCTCTGACTTCTAATCTGTCGAACTTCTGCCTTTTCAGATCCGTGTAATCCGCGTTCATCCGCGGTCAATTTCTTTTCAGGAGCGGTCAACGGCTTTTGGAAGTTCAGATCCTGCCGCTCACGGAATCGAGATCTCTCCGTAAGCCGTTGACTCAAAAGCAACGCCACAATGTGAGGCGACGTAGCCCATGATCACTCCTTATGGTTGGGGTGAGGACGTCTCTTCGTTGCCTCACAAACTCCTGTCACCGTACTGTCAGTGTCGACCCACCTCGCGTCACTGAAAACCGGCAACTCACGAGACCTCCAGTCTTTGCTTCGTTTTGTCTGAATTCACTTCTGCGAAGCCAGCCGCATGGCCCAAGTTGCAAGTGTGAGACACGGCAAACAGTTTGAGTTTGTAAGGCGCGCGGAGATTACTTTCGCGTAGAGTGAGTGTCAAGACCTGTAGCAACTTTGCTAACTTGCTTATTTATACATGAGTTCAAGCATTTACGTCAGAAGTCAGAAAAATTAAAAATTAAGAATTAAGATTTAAAAATTTTAATTTGTAATTCTTAATTCTTAATTTGAACCCTATCAGCTTCCAACTTAAGAAACATAACAAAACGGGTCTTCTTCACAGGATGTGATGTTGAAATCAAGAGCTTCACGCCTCGTTCCTGCTGCTCTCCCTTATTGACCGCGCCCGGAGGACCAGGGGCTGTGACATTGTTCGAAGCAATCGTTGTCGTTGTATCGACCGGCTCTAATGGCTCAATCGCAAGCCTCGCGTCACCGACGGTGATACGGAAGCGCTTCGGGCTCCTATGTTGAAGTGGTCCTTCTGACTTTGAACGACCTTCAGACACCAAACGATCATCTGCATGCAGGACTGAGGTAATAACGGCTGGCTCGGCAGTCTCAACATCATCCGTCACAATAAAGTCCTGACCGACGCGATACTGAAACTCTCGAATGAACCTCCTGACACCAAGCACAGGCTCATAAGCCGAAGTCGCATCCCCTCTCACAACAACTGCGTCCGACTTCACGTCAATATCGAGAATGCGAAGCTGGTTCAACCGTTCATAAGAGACATCTGTGAACACGTCGTGCCCCTTGCCTTCCTTCGCCTGACCCTTTCCATTGATTAGGACTGTGTTGTGATGCTCGGTCATGGGCACGCCGGCATAGCCCGTATCGCCGGTGAGGTATTGTTGCGCAGCGTAAATGATGAAACTGTTTGCATCCGGATGCGCATGCCCGGAAGACAAGCGCCAATCCGGAAACTTTTTCAAAAATTCAAAGGTGTGATGTCCCTCAGGTGGTCCGCACTTGAAGGCAAATGCGGTAGCAGTCTTGGTCCAATCGCTGCGCCAGTAGAAAACATCATGATCGACGAAATGCATCCAGGTCTGTTGATTTTGTATCGGCACTGGCTTGACTGTTGGGTCGTACCAAACCAGGGACCAAAAATCTTCGGCGTTCACCTGATCGAAATTCTTCAGCCATTGCGCCACACCCTGGGCAGCTCCACTTTTGAATCGTTGCGCTAGCCGGTAAAGGAGGTTGTAGTTGGTATGAAACCGGCCGCCAGGATGAGTGCGTTTGTACTCATCACCTTTTCCTGCTCGAGTTAAGGGACCTTCAAAGATGTCGCCGAAGTCGAATACGTATTGACCCGATGGCAACATTGAATGGGCCACATACTCATGCATGTGCTGGAAGCCTTTTTGATCGTAAAGGTCCTCACCAGTTGCGTGTGCGTGTGCATCGAGATAATGAATCAGCCAGGGAGTTGAGAAGATCCAATACTCGAAGCCTTCGTAGTAGTACCCGTCTTGCGAGTAGGTCTCCAGTACTCGATCAAAGATAGCTCGCGTTAGTTTGGCCCAACCGGCGGCCTCCGGTGTTTCGTCATAGAGAGCATAGGCTGCGACTCCCAGTCCGGCTAGCGGGATGAAGGTGTGATTTTGACTGTACGCATAGGTCCGCCCAGTTGTTGGTTTGAAGTAGTCAGCAACAAGACGCGCTTGCTTGATGAGCTTCTCGCGATAGCGGGCGCGTTCAGTTTCATTAAGATCGTGGTAAAGCAGGTCATAGCCCCAGCCAAGACCATAAAGCAGGTGCCCTGCTGCCAGGTCCACATTCGGCTTGTTGCTGGCGTAGCCCCAGATTTCGTAGCTAACCGCTGCGTCCATGAACTTTCGCGCTGCGTTGAGATACTTCTTATCGCCCTCAATCTTGTACGCAAATGCCGCCTCGGCAATCGCGATACCAACCTCATTTTGTTGGCGACGTTTCTGAGCAGGGGCGGGTGGTGGCTCATTGGTAAGAGCGCGAACGTTGTGCAGCGCCTGTTCCCACATCTCACGGTGAGTCGTGCGTGCTCGTTGTCTTAGGTCTGTGAGTTCTGCCTCCGTCAAATAAACGCGGGGATGCACGCCCATGAGTTCACGACGTAACGTTGACTTCCGCACGTTCATTAACTCTATGAGAGGATGCGGGCCCTTGAGCTTGCTGTTTGTAACCTTTTCCTGCTCAACCTCGCGAGCGTCCTGGGCCCGCGGCGCCGTTAACGGGAAGAAAAGGAAAAGCGAGATCAACAGGACGACTATGTTTGATCTTTTGAAACCCATGTCATGCAGAAAACGATGCTGCGATTGTCATCACAGCATCAACATGCCGCCATTGATCTCGATGGTCTCTCCGCTCAAATAGCTGGATGCGTTTGAGGCTAGAAACGCAATCACGCTTGCAACTTCCTGTGGGCTACCAACGCGCCCTTGGGGAATCGACGCCGTGTACGCTTTCATCATATCCGCCGTGGAAAACTGCTGATGATATGGCGTGTCGATAACGCCCGGTGAAACTGCGTTAACGCGAACGCCGTGGGGTGCCAACTCTTTAGCAAGGCCTTTCGTAAAAGTTATCAATCCACCCTTGGCAGTCGAATAGTGAATCGATCCAAGCGCACCGCCATTGCGCCCGGCAATTGATGAGACGTTGATGATTGCTCCTTTTCGACGCTGCATCATGGAACCAGCGACAGCTTTGCTACAAAGAAAGGCGCTTTTTAAGTTTAGGTTGACGACTTCGTCCCACGTCGTCTCGCTTAGATCGAGAATATTAAGGCGCTGAATCAACGAACCTGCGTTGTTTACGAGAATGTCGATAGGACCGATTTCTTTTGTGGCGCGTTCGATCATTGCGTCAACATCGGCAGAGAGCGTGACGTCAGCTTGAATGGCGATTCCCTTGCCGCCGCTCGAAATGATCCGTTTTCTTGCCTCATCAGCACCTGCCTCATTACGATGGTAGTTAATCGCAACGGTTGCACCACACTCCGCAAGTGTTTCCGCAGTAGCGCGCCCTATGCCGCTCGAGGCACCGGTAACGAGAGCTACCTGGCCAGTTAAATCTAAATAATTACGCATTGCTTATCTCTCCTGAGTAAAGTTGAAACGAATTTATCTCTGCATTGCCCGAGCTTTTGAGGCTCTCGGATGTGGCTATGCCCTCTGGACTTGAGGAAGTGGCTCTGCCCTCCCGTCAGTTATGCTAAGAAGTCTTTGGGCTGTGCCCTGTACCTTCAGGGTTCGATGTGCCATTCATAAACCGCTTTCGGTACTAGATGGGGCGGAGCCCCAAGCATGTCGAGAGACTTGACCGGAAGGGCAGAGCCACTTCCTCAAGTCCAGAGGGCATAGCCACATCCGCTACCGCGAACTGGTACTAACCTCATGCCACGATGATCCGGCGTATTTGTCAATCGGGCGAATGGTTCCTGTTAGAGCAAAAAGAACAAGCGTGCCAAGTGGCGCCAGGATTCCAGCTGCTACCAGCACTGGCACGTAAGAAAAATGATCCACGATCCACCCAGTTGTAAAAATAAAGATCATTGAGCCGAGGCCCGCTCCGGTTCCGCCTAAACCCGCCACCGACGCGACGGCTTTGTCAGGAAAGAAATCACTTGGCAGCGTTTGGACGTTATTGATCCAGACTTGGAACCCAAAAAGCACAATACCAATCAGTACCAAAGCTATCATGGGATCGTTTACGAAAGCTGCCGCGATTCCGGCGGGCATTAGTAGCGCTGCTAAGAGAATTACCGCTTTGCGCGCGCGGTTTACTGTCCAGCCACGACGGATCAAATAACCGGAGATCCATCCACCTGAAAGACTACCTGCATCTGCAGCCACATATGGTACCCACGCAAACAGTCCGATCTTCGTCAGGCTGAAGCCTCGAGCGTCTGCGAGATATTTCGGAAGCCACGTGATGTAGAGCCACCACACAGGATCAGTCAGAAAGCGAGAGAGCACGATGGCCCAAACCTGCCGGTAGCGAAGCAGATCTCTCCAGCGCAAAGAAGACGTGGAATTTCCCTCTTGAGCGGAAACGCTCTGCGATGTCTCAGACGCCTCTATTGACGATTTGCCTTTCCGCTTTTGTCCCTCTCGAATGAAGGCGAGTTCTTCGTTTGTGATCCAAGGGTGATGGTCGGGCGTTTGATAGAACAACAGCCAGAGGGTGAGCCAAAGAAAGCCAAGAAGGCCAGTGACAATGAACGTGGTTTGCCAACCGTATTGAAGTTGTAACCATACGATCAACGGCGGAGCCAGAATGGATCCAATCGCGGCGCCGCTGTTGAAGATCGCCATTCCGAAGGCACGCTGATGAACGGGAAACCACTCTGCGATGGTCTTTGCGGCGCCGGGCCAGTTACCTGCTTCGCCAAGACCCAGGACAAAGCGAAAAGCACTGAGACTCGCAACGCCGCGCGCAAAGGCATGCGCTATCGCCGCACAGGACCATACGATGATCGACACTACGAATCCGAGCCGTGTGCCGATTCGATCGTATAACTTGCCCGACAAACCCTGACTCACTGTGTAGGCCAGCAGAAACCAGGTGACGATGCCTCCAAACTCGGTATTTGAAAGTCCCAGGTCGCGAGTGATTACCGGCGCTAGCACCGAAATCGTCAGACGGTCGATGTAGTTTATGAGCGTGGCCAGAAAGACCAGCCCGATGATCCACCAGCGCAATCCAGAGAGCTTGAAACCTGAAGTGATAGCGACTGCTTTAGTTTGATGTGCTTCAAGCATAGCAACGTGGATCGGGTTGTTATCTTCTCCTCCGAATCGGATCCTTCATTGATCCTGGAACCTGTTAGAACAAGAACTTCATACCAAACTGAAACACGCGTGGATCGTCAGTCTGCGTAAGCGCGCCAAAGTTCGATGCGCTCAAGCTCGTCACCAGCGTGCGATAGTTTGGATGGTTGAAGAGATTGAAGACTTCTCCTCGCAGTTGCAGTCTCACTCCCTCACTGACCTGAATCCTCTTCATTAGCGACAGATTGAAGTTTTCAGTGCCTGGCATCTCGATCAAGTTGCGAGGCGTTGTCCCCGTAAGACCGACGCGCGGTGCAAAGGCGGCGCGATTTATCCATCCTCCGCTTACGTAACTTCCGCTCGCGTTGAAAATCGGATTTGCTGTCTGACCACCTGGGACTGCGCGCCAATCGCCAACCAAATCAACGTTGGCACCAAAGCCATTGCTGGGCGATGTCGACGCGCGACTGCCGCCTGAGATGTTGACGAACTGTCCGGTTTGAAGGGCTACGATGCCGGAAACCTGCCAGCCATCGAGCACGTGTCGCTTGATACCCTGGCTTCCCTTGAAGAAAGGAAACTCGTAAACGTAGCTCATCGCAAAAACATGGCGCCGATCAAAGCTGGCGTTACCTTTGTCCAGACGCGCATCGAAGGGAACGCGAAGATCTGAAGTCTCCGTGTCGAAGTTGTTTAGTGCTTTACTAAATGTGTACGCGAGACTCATGTTTAGACCGCGGGCCACACGACGCTGTGCACTCACCTGCAGCGAGTTGTAGCTTGATGAGCCGGTGTTCTCCTGTGATCGAATCGTGCTGTAGCCGAGATACTGACGCACGGTGTCGGTCGCAGCGTTGATGAAAGCGCCGGAGGAATTTCGCGCGAGCGCGACGTCGGGCAGCACAAAGTTCAGATCGCGTCGATGGGTCAAATGACGGCCCTGGTTTCCGACGTAGCTCACATCAAGCACAAGACTCCACGGTAATTCGCGCTGGACGCCAAGGCTGTAGGCATATACGGCGCCCGGCGGCATGTTGAAGTCGAATACGGTTAAGGCTTGCACCAGCGGCCTTCCTGTTCCTGACGCGCCAACGGTGTCCAATGGATTATTGAAGCCACTGAGCCCTGTTAGATTTGCTGGAGTGCGGAACTGCCTTCCGTTAGTGATCGTCGCCACCGTTGCGAAGGGTGCATTAGTTCCGGCGTCACGTACTGGATTGAGTAGAGTGCGATCGAAGTAAAGACCGGCGCCTCCACGAATCACGGTAGTTCCCGTTCCAAATGGATCCCAGGCGAAGCCGACACGCGGTGCGAAGTACGGACCACCGCTGTCGGCAAGTGCACTTGGTCTATCACTCTTCAGTCGTTGCAGATTTGGATCGGTAACATTGGCGTTGTTTGGCAAGACCAGGCCGTTGTACGGATCAAAGAAACCCTGTGCGCGCGTGAACTGTCCGGTCGGATCAGCAGTGAGATTGATCACACCACCCGAGATCTGACTTCCCAATGGCGCCTTATCCGGATCGAAGCGAGATGGATCAAAGCCTACGATATTTCCCAGGTCAGTGTATGGCCAGGGAATGTATTGCATGCGTAAACCCAGAGTCAGGTTCAGGCGTTTGGTAACGCGCCATTGATCGTTCGCGTAGAGCTCCAGCTGGTTATAAGCCGCGGGGGCGGCAGTGGTGTTTGAAGTTTCGGTGTAACGGGTATACGCGCCTAAGAGAAGATTTGCCAAAGCACTGCCGCTGTCTTGTGGGCGGAAAGCATTGCCGGCAGTTGAGCCCGTGTTGTACATGATGGTGCCGCCATCGCGAACACGGGTGTTCTCGTTCTTGTTGCTGTTCTGATAGAGCATCCCAAACTTAAATGTGTGATCCCCTCTAACCCAAGTGACGTTGTCGCGAATCTCCCAGTTGCGAGCATCGATCGTGTAGGGCAGACCATTGCCGCTTAGAGTCGAAAACCCCTGTACTGAAAACTCAGGAATCTTATTAAGCCGGTTCTCGGCGAAAATTTCCGTGAAGTTCAATCCAAAAGTGCTGCGTGCGATCTGCGCGTCATCCTGATAATTCACTGACTGGTCATTGCGCTGCCAGGAGACCATGGCTTCATTCACGAGTGTAGGAGACAGGACGTGTGTGTAACCGAAGAGCGCCGTCTTGCCGTTTCGTATGTGATTGTCTGGCGCGATCGGAAGCGTCTGATTGTCGAACGTGGAACCGAGCGGGTTGTCAGAGTCGAACTTGTCGCGTATCCACCGTCCAAAGAAACTGACCGATTGACTGTACTGGTAGTCGACGCGCAGAAGTTCCTGACGCACGGTACGATTCACGACAGGCGAGCTGATAAAGCGGTCGAGACCCGAGTTAGCGCGGGGCCAGAGTTGCATCAAAGCCACGCCGTTGGGCGACTTCTTGTTATCCGGAATGATGTTGTTGGGGAAGGGCGTTCCGGTCGTAGAAGCTGACTTATCGCAGAGAATAAATTTGTCGGGTGAGTTACCAGCCGGGATCGGAGTAGAACACGTGTAATTGGCCGGAAGTCCAGTTGGTAGAAACGCACTGAAGTTACCGCTGCGCATCGCCTCGGTTGGAACAAGCTCGTTGACGGAGGTGCCGGTTCGGGGAAGTTTGAATTCCAATCCACCAAAAAAGAAGAGCTTCTGTTTGTACAAGGGACCACCGACAAATCCGCCGAAGTTATTGAAGCGCAGGTGCGCTTTCTCCGGCGTGCCTGATGTCACCTGTTTGCTTTCCCACGAGTAGGCATTCAGCGCGTCGTGCCGAAAGAACTCGAATAGCGATCCGTGGTAATCGGATGTACCACGCTTCGTTGCGACATTGATTGACGGGCCTGCCTGGGAGCCATACTCGGCACTGTAAGGACTGGAGACAAGTTTGAATTCCTGAATGGCATCCACGCTGATGTTGTTTACCAGAGTCCCGACTGAGCCATGGTCGACGTTGCTGATACCGTCGAGTGTTGGAGCTGTGCGACGTCGCAAGCCATTGATGGCCGTGTCATCGATGCGCACGTTCGTGCCTTGCTGTGAGTCGTTGTTGATGGCGCTGGTGCCAGGAGCCAAATTAACCAGCTGGGCCCAATTACGACCATTTAACGCGAGCTCTGTTACCTGCGTACCCGAGATCAACGTTTCGACGTTAGCGTTGTCCTTATTTATGGTTTGGTAGACGGTGTCGTTTACTTCCACCTGCTGAGTGATCTGACTCACTCTCATCTTCACTGAGAGCGAAAGTGTGTTGCCCACGTCGACTTTGATGTTCTCTTGAGTGAAGGTTGCGAATCCGGGCACATCAACGGTAAGCCGGTATATGCCAACCGGTAGATTCGGCACGATGAAGTAGCCATCACTGTTTGTAGTAGCGGTCCGCCGAAGAGCTAACTGCGCACTCTCCACAACGACAGCGGCATTGGGCAGCACTGACTCGTTCTCATCGGAGACTTGACCGGTGATGGAAGCGTTGATCTGTTGAGCATGGCTCAATCCCGTTAGGGGAACAATCAACCAGAAGGCTAGAACAAGAAAACGACACCAAAGTCGGGACGGGCGAGCGCCTCTCGCGTTCATCTCTTCTCCCCGCTTCGAGCGTGAATGCTTTTCTGGATTTGCCATGACATTAATCTCCTTCATCTGGAATTCTTCACTCAATTTCTGGGACAACTACTGCCAGCTTCGACAATGAAGCTGTGTTATCGCTAACATGTAGGAACAGTAGAATTGAACCTGCTAGCGACTCCGCGGGA
>JBKPAL010000043.1:0-21235 GCA_046726395.1 Acidobacteriota bacterium | reverse complement strand
GACAGAGCTATCCGTCGTGGTACTGGTGAAGAAGCCGGCGTGCACTATGAAGAGATTACGTACGAGGGGTATGGGCCACGCGGCGTCGCGCTGATGATTCAATCTGTCACCGATAATCGTAACCGTACGGTAGCCGAGATTCGACATCTACTTTCGAAGAACGGCGGTAACCTGGGCGAGACTGGTTCGGTAGGGTGGATATTTGAAAAGAAGGGCTACATCGTTGTCGACAAAACGGCAAAGGCTGAAGATGACCTATTCGAATTAGCGATCGAGGCTGGCGCTGATGACTTGCGCGACGACGAAGACAACTTTGAGATCATCACCGCACCAGACAACTTCGAGTCGGTTCTCGGAGCTGTGAAAGCAGCAGGTATTACTCCTCAAGTCGCTGAAGTCGAACTGGTTCCTCAAAACTACATTAAGCTCGAAGGGCAGGATGCACGTCAGATGCTGAAGCTAATGGAAGCGCTCGAGGACCATGATGACGTGCAGAAGGTGTCGGCTAACTTCGATATCAGCGAAGCGGATATGGCTGCTGTGTGATGCGAGGAAACAAATAGCCGCGGATTAACGCGGATGACACGGATCAGAAGAAAATAGTGTGCTTGTTTCTGATCCGCGTTATCAGCGTTAATCCGCGGCTAATGGGTTTCAGACTTCAGAGTTGCGAATGTGCACGGCCCATCAGCTTGCCACCACCATGAGCACCAGCGCTTTGGCTGCGTGAGCGGACACCTTCGTCGGCAGCAGCGACTGCGCCGGTTTCCAGAATGTGTTTCAGCCGGGACAGATCATGCTCGATCCATCCTGTTGGTAGTTCCTTTAAGAAAGGCACCACCTGCGCTGCCAGCTTTCCGCCGGGCACATTGAAATTCATAACAACTCTGACCAATGTTGGTAGCGTACCTGCTGACTCAAAGCGGACTGTGCCTGCGTTCACAAACTCCGACTCCGGCAGCGAACGCCACGAAATCAGTTCATTCTCCTTTTCGTTGTAGATCTCAGCGTCCCACTCAAGTCTTTGGCCTACCGGACCTTTCGCGACCCAGTGTGATTTAAAGTCATCGATTCTGGTTACGGACTCAAGGTGGTCCATGAAGCGCGGTAGGTTTTCAAAGTTTCTCCAGAACTCATAGATCACCTGCGGAGGCTGATCGATGACGATCGCAGCTTCAACATGAACATCACGTGCAACCGGCATTTCGTCGTCTGCCTTCGCCGCTCTGTTTATTCCCATCAGGTGATAGAGTTCGCAATAGCCGTTAATGCCATCGTGAATCAGCCCTGCTCCCATCGCGCTCATCAACGACCCCCTAAAGGATCGTTTCTTGATTCCATACGCAACCAACGCACTCCCGCCGATCGCCATGGCCCAACGTTCCCACGAGCTGATATTTACAGGATGACTAAATTCACTCGGGGAACCTCTCATCAGATTGGTACTTACACTCATTTCAAATCTCCTCCCTTGCTCTCTTGCAGCCTTACTAACCCTCGTGATTAGAAGCTATGTGTGACTATTTGAACCTCACTCGTTTTTGTGCGCCCGCTGTCGTATGCCGGCGACGTACCGATGGTGGTCCTTTTTTCAAACTACTTTCAGCCTCTGGCAAACCCTCGTTTGCCGGTCCCTGAAACACTTGTCCGTGCGAGGTGTAGCGGGAACCATGACAAGGACAGTCCCAAGTCTTCTCCAAACTATTCCAATTCACGACACAACCAAGGTGTCTGCAAACCGCGGATCGTTCGTACAGCACTCCTGCCTCGTCGCGGTACGCGGCAACGCGCAGTCCGTCCTTCAATACAACGGCGCCTGATCCAGGCTGAATTTCGTCAACGACTTGAACGTCAGGCTTGCGAATGTATTCGGTATATTGAAGCGCCACATTCAGGTTTTCTTTGGCAAATTTAGGCAATGCTTTCAACGTGATTCGAGCGGGATCGTAGAGTTTGGCCCATGCATTGTCGCGACTGAGAATCAAATCGCGAAGCAACATTCCGGCGATAGTTCCATGCGTCATTCCTTGTCCGGAATCCCCCGTGGCTATGAAAACATTCTCCGCGTCGAGCGGATTGCGTCCGATGAAAGCCACAGCGTCTGCGGGCTCCATAACTTCACCCGACCACCGATACTCAAAATCTTCAACCATAGGAAAGCGCACGCGTGTCCAGCGTTCGAGGTTGTTCAAGCGTTTATTGCCGTCGTCACTTTGTCCGGTTTTATGATCTTCACCGCCGACGATTAAAAGATCATAAGCGTTTGCGCCCCTACCAATCCGCTGGAGTCGCACGTAGTGGTAAGGATCATTTGTGTCCCAGTAAAGCGCTTTCGTGACTGAACCACGAGGAATGCGGGCGGCCACCACGTACGTTTGATACGGTGCTTGTTTTGTATGTATCGCTACCAGATCGTTGATCGGCGTGTTCGTTGCAACAACGATCGCCTTGCACTCGACCGCGAATCCACCGCTTGTCTTTACACGAGCTCGCTTACCGCCTGTGATTTCGCTCGCGTGGGCCGGAATGTAAAACCTTCCGCCCATGCGCTTAATCGACTCAACCAGGCCTGTCAGATATTTGAGTGGATGGAACTGAGCTTGTTTAGGAAACCTTAGGGCTGGTCCTGTGTCGTAAGAACTGAGCGGCGTTCGTGCAACTTTCTCGACATCTGAAAGACCGGCTCGATGCACCGCTGCCAGTTCATCGTCGAGGAGCTTGCGCGATTGTCGTGGTGGTACAAACAAGTAGCCATCGAGTCGTTCAAAGTCACATGCGATCTGTTCTTGCTTAACAATTTGTTCGACCTGATCGATTGCTGCCGTATGACTCTCCGCAGCTAATCGCGCTCCTTCTTCACCGTGCAATCGCTCCACTTCAAAGTACCGATCATCCACTGCGTTGGATAAGTGTGCGGTGGTTCTGGCAGTCATACCGCAACCAGCTGGCCCATCGTCAAGAACAACAACAGACTGTCCTTCCTTCGCCAGTAAGTAAGCAGTGCTGAGGCCAGCTATGCCAGCCCCAATCACACATACGTCAGCGCTAGCGTTCTGATCGAGAGGCGTTTCCGCCGAAACCGGCGTAGTCGCCATCCATGCTGATATTGATTGACCTGAATCAGTTTTCAACGGCTTCTCCATTTTTAGTAGTTAACGGGGAATTAGCCGGCAGACTGAGCGCACAGGCGCTATGTTGATTCGCGCTGAACCTAAAACTTCGCCCGCCCGCTCAGACTACCGCGAAGTTATACTCTGCAATTTCTGCTCCCGCTGGATCAGGAGATGTGAGGACAGCGAACGGGTATAAAGCACGCAGGATTTTGAATTTAGTGATGTTTGGCGTGTATTTCGGCTGTAAGTTTCCGGTACAAACCTTCTTAGTAATGTCTCTTTACCTATCACTTCAGTTTCCAGTCGAGTTGAAGCACAAAGAAAGATCATGTTCGGTGGCGACGTTCTTCATTGTTCTTGTCGGGTCCGCTTTTTGGTACACACTTTGCCAACAGTTTGCGAAAACATGCAAGGAGGTACTGAAGATACAAAAATCACATGTAACAGAAGTACCTAACCCTTTCCTTAGGTCGTGATGCCTGCAAGGAGTGAAGTACAGACCAATTAGGTCGTCGCTTCTGCTCGCGCCGACTGCGGAAGGATGAAAGGCTGCTGGTGGAACGCATACGCGCGACGCCAGCAGCCTTTAATATTGCCGATTAACAATTTTTGATTGCCAATTTGAATTTAAGTTATGGATTGACTTAAGCCTGGGGAGGTTAAGCAAGAAGTCTCCGCTGGAAATCGACAATCGGCAATCGCCAATCGACAATGACTTCATGGCGCTACCTATAAAACCGCCATTTCCACCCATGGAAGCGCGGTCTGTGAGCGAAATTCCTGTGGGGAAGGAATGGGAGTATGAGCCCAAGTGGGACGGCTTCCGCTGTCTCGCATTTCGCGATGGAGACAAGGTCGAGCTGCAATCTAAGTCTGGCCAATCGCTCACTCGTTACTTTCCCGAAGTAGCAGAAGCAGTCCGCAAGCTGAAGGCTGATCGATTCGTGATTGATGGTGAGCTGGTAATTCCGACTAAGTCCGGGTTCTCATTCGATGACTTGTTACAGAGGATCCATCCCGCTGAAAGTCGCATTCGAAAGCTGGCTAACGAAACGCCCGCGCGCTACGTCGTGTTTGATCTGCTTGTAGATGAGAAAGGTAAATCAATCTACGAACTACCCCTCGTAAAGCGTAAGGAAGCTTTGGACAAGTTCGAAGCGAAGTTTCTTTCGAAGAACTCGACGATCGAAGTATCACCGGCCACACGCGATGTGGCGGTCGCACGAAAGTGGTTGTCTGAGCTTGGAGTCAAGCTGGATGGTGTGATTGCAAAACGACTCGACCTTCCTTATCGATCTGGCGAGCGCGATGGAATGCAGAAGATCAAGAAGCTGCGTACGGCGGATTGCGTTGTGGGAGGCTTTCGTTATTCGTCGAAAGGGAAGGTGGTCGGCTCACTGTTACTCGGTCTTTACGATGATGAGGGTTTGTTGCATCACGTGGGCTTCACATCCAGCTTCAATGAGGACCAGAGAAAGGAGCTCACAAAGAAGTTGGAGCCACTGATAGCACCGCCAGGGTTTACCGGAAATAAGCCGGGTGGACCAAGCCGTTGGAGCACTGAACGATCAGGTGACTGGCAACCACTGAAACCAAAACTGGTTGTTGAGGTCCAATACGACCATTTCACGGGTGGCCGCTTTCGTCACGGCACGAAATTTCTGCGCTGGCGTCCGGATAAGAAGCCTCAGCATTGCACGTACAAACAACTCGGTGTGTGATTCGCGCTTGCATCGAAAACCCACTAACTGCGCGATTCTGGTGCGTTCGGATCCCTTCCTGACTAGTACAAATGGGAGTTCCATTGGCAATCGCGAATCCTCAATCATCAATTCCCCACGCCTTTGGTATGCCTGTTGAGTGAAGCTTATAGCAGTTGAAGTAAATTGATTGTGCGGCATTGAAAAGCAGGGCTTTACCTCAAGCTTGAGGCACATGTCTGAACTAGCGTCGGTTTATGTCTTGTATCGTACATAAACAGACGGTGTCCGGATAACGTGCGAATTCGCGTTCAAGTTGCACGAGCGAAAGTTGAAATGTTTGAGATGGAGGCCCTTAGAACCAGCCCAAGAAAGGTCCACTCACCCTACGCGGAGTTGTTCGGCGCTCGCGAGCTGAACCGCCGGAGCCGATGCCTGATCATTGTTGCGCATCCTAACGACGAGATCGTGGGCAGTGGCTGCCTAATCGCCAAATTGCCGAACGTTCGGATTCTCCATGTCTCGCACGGCGCATTCGCAGTTCAAGAAAATCAAAACGCTGGTTTT
Organism: Acidobacteriota bacterium; assembly: GCA_046726395.1. GTDB lineage: Bacteria > Acidobacteriota > Blastocatellia > Pyrinomonadales > Pyrinomonadaceae > PSRF01. The sequence goes on along the minus strand of JBKPAL010000043.1, from coordinate 15,855 downwards.
GACTATGCGACCGAGCGTAAACGCGAATGCTTGGCTGCTCTTGCATTGGCGAAAGTTCCATCAGAGCGGGTTGTCGAGTTCGATCTCTCTCAACTAGAAGCACCGTACAAGATGGCGGAGCTTACCCGCAGTCTTCTCGCAATTCTTCAGAAGAACTCGCCCCGCATAGTATTGACCCATGCGTATGAAGGAGGACATCCCGATCATGACGCCGTAGCGTTTGCAACGCATAGCGCAGTGGGATTGCTAAGCCAGAGTGGTTTGAAACCGCCCGTTATCTTCGAGATGGCGATCTGTCCAGATAAGAATGGGCTGCTAAAGATGCCAGAGTTTTTGCATAGTCCGGCGCGAGAGAGCACAACACTGATGCTTGACAGCGATGCTTTGGAGCTCAAGAAGCGGATGTTTGCTTGTTTCAAGACGCAGCAGCAGACGCTTGCGCAATCGCCGCTCGGGCCAGAGAAATTCCGTCAGGCTCCCGTTTACGATTTCACCAAGCCTCCGCACGGTGGAAAGCTTCATTATGAAAAATTGAATTTTGGGGTGACGGGCGAACAATGGCGAGAATTAGCGCAAGAAGCCCAGGGTACGCTGTTCTAAGGAAGGGTCGCGAAGTCGGAGGTCAGAATGCGGGAGGCAGAGTGCAAGTAGTCAGAAGTCAAAGATTCAGAAATCATCACGGTGCCTCATCAGGCCTTTGGCATCTGGACTTGAGGAAGTGGCCTTCGCCCTTCCGACGCCCTTCCGACGTAACATTCCCTAAAAACGATTGGGCTTCGCCCTTCTTGTAAAATACAGGGCGCAGCCCAGTAAATTCTTGGCAGTTTGACTGGAGGGGCGAAGCCACTTTCTCAAGTCCCAATGGCAAAGCCTTTACGAGGCTTTTTCTTACTGTACCGTTCGGGCGGCGCGGTCTCCGTTCGCTGCCGTACGGTGATTAACTAACGTTCACAATACAAATTGTTCTGGTTCTCCCTTTTTGAAGAGGATTGTTGCGATTAAGACATGAAGAAAGGGCAGCGATTGCTGCCCTTTCGTGATTGCTGGGTTTGCTTGTTTGTTACGCGCCTTTCGCTTGCGCCTTTGTGCTGCCCGGCTGTTCAGTTTGACTAGTCGTCGTTGTTGTTATCGGCATAGCCGAGCTGCCAGTACCAATCCTGCGTTTTTCGGCATCTCGACTTACGCGAAGATGGTTTTGTATGTCAGCGACTCCCGACACCGTCTGGGCGATATCCTCGGCAATCCTCTTGGACCAACGGCTGTCGACGGTGCCGTCAAGAATCACCACAGCTTCCGAGACTACCACGTCTATATCGCTTGCATCGAGATAATCGTAATCAGTCAAACGATCGTTGACATCTTCCCGAATCCGCTCATCAGATCGTTTGTAGCCCTTTGGACCTTTTCCTTTGTGCGTCTTTCCCTCGCGGGCTTCGTCTATCTGCCGGCGCCGTTCGGCATCGTGATCCCCGAACCAAGATGCAACTTCGTCAGTGACACGTTCCCACCAACTTCGCTCATGAGATTCTCGGGACTGTCGCTGCCGGTCATCATAGCCAAAACTTCGATCCGACAGGCCTTCGCGTCCATACCCGTATGCGCCGTATCCGGAGCCGTACATCTGAGCTCCCTCGCTCTCGTATGTCTGACGATAGTCTCGCCCGTAGTACGGAGTTGAAGTATCTCTGTATTGCTCAATACTACGGCGGGATTGGCGATCGTTGTACGAGTCGTCTTCGTCTCTATAACGATTTCGAGCTAAGCGTGATCTGTGTAGCTCGTAACCCGCATCAGTACTACTTCCATAAGGCGCATCGTACCCACGGCCATAGTCCTGGTCGAAATCCATTCTGTTGGATGAACCGTAGCTACGCAGTTGCTGATCGTAGCTGGACGGGCGGCGTGACTCGTCACCGTAACGATCCCGGCTTCGCCCATACGATTGATCGTAGTCACTTTCACGATCGCGGCGCCCATACGATGGACCGTAATCGCTTTCGCGATCGCGGCCGCTACGCATTCTGTTCCTTCCGTAATCCTCCCGGTAATTCCTGCTTGACATTTTCTACCCTCCTTAATTTTGAAACCGTCCTAATGATTACCAACTCACTACAAGCTCCTCTGAGCCTTCCCACACCGGCAAATTCTGTCGGATTGACGCTCGGTGTAGCCGCTCAGGACTGTTAAGTAGAGAACCCGCACCGATCACTACCGTAGCGATAGGATCATCCGGCACTCGCACTTTCAAATGCAGCTCCTTCCGTAGTCGTTCGGGTAGTCCCTTCATCAAAGCTCCTCCGCCCGTCAAAATTATTCCCGAGCGGTAGATGTCGACTATCGCCTCCGGTTGGGCTTCCTCGATCGCGCGACGTACTCCAGCCACAATTTCGGCCAGCACTGGGTCAAGTGCTTCCCGAACCTCACTTGCCGTCACCTCTACTGCGTTAGGAGATCCGTCGATTATGTGTTTGCCGATAACTTCCATCTTGCCTTCGCCGACACTTGCATCAGGGAGCTGCGAGCCCAACTGCTTCTTAACTGTCTCCGCTGTGCACTCTCCAATATGCAGACAGTATTTCGAGCGGACATAATCGCGAATAGCTTCATCCATCTGGTTGCCTGCAGCTGAAAGAGTTATCGACGAAACGACACCGCCCGAGGCTACAATCGCTACATTGGTGGTGCCACCACCAATGTCAACGACGAGGTGGGCCCGTTCATCATCGAATTCCAATCCCGAGCCCAGACCTGCTGCGAGTCCCTCGTCAATCAAATCGACACTATACCCACCGCTATCATGAGCTGCGTCTCTGATCGATCGTTGCTCCACTGCAGTTGATGCTCCCGGAACACCTACTACGAAATGTCCGCGACGATAACCGTCGGTCGCCTTGATCAAGAAGGCCTTCAACATCTTCTGCGTCACTTCAAAATTGAAAATGGTTCCGCTGCGGATCGGACGATGGACTTCAATGTCTCTTGGCTCGCGCCCAAGTAGTTTGTGTGCCTTATGGCCCATGGCGAGAATCTTTCCGTCATAGCGATCAAGAGCAATGACGGAAGGTTCATTAAGCACCACTCCTTTTCCTGGCGCGAAGATGAGTGTGTTTACTGTTCCCAGATCTATCGCAAGCTCATTTCGAAATAACCTGGTTAGAACGTTCATATGGCCCTCCTGCTGGCCAGGGAGATGATCACTTTTGTGTGCGGCGATTTGCCGAAGTGGGCGGCAACCTTCATGCCATGAGTCGCAGGTTAATCATTGAGCAATGTGAAGATTTTCTGGTTGTGCGTATCACACTTGTGCGGGAAGTCGAGAGGGTCTGTATTAATTTCAACCGGAGTTTTAAACAACGGATAGCTGTAATGCACGGCGTTTTCGGAAAGACCGAATGTTTCGCTTGTTGCGAATTGTCACACTGACAGATTAGCTACATTCGCGGCAAATTGCCGCGAATTCTCGTCGCTATAAAAATTTGGAAAAGTCAGGGAGTGATCAGCTCGCGGCAGGTTTCGTCGCAGTCGTTGAATGATGACGGCGATGGTTGAAGAGTAAGCCTCAAGGAAGTGCGCCTATCAAAAGTGCGACCGCTTTTTAACGTAGCCAAGACGCTACTACAGTGATCGGTGCGAAGACGAGGTGGACGATCCAACATCCGAATGTACGTGCGGCCATGCAGGATGTAAGTGAATCATTGCGAAAAGATCGATTTTTGTCGCGCACGAAGTTGGCACCGCGATTGCTCACAACATGCGGTGGGGTCACTCTGATGCTCCTGATACGAACGCGAAACAAACATCTGGCCGGCCGTTTGTCTCGAATCGAGGCGTTGCCGGACCTCAGATGGCGTAAGGCCATCACTTCAATTAGTGCCGCGGCACCGTTGTAGTCAAACCCTTGGCGTCCTCGTTCACGTAGCGACGAATAAGAAGCAAGGAAGATGATTACTTCCTTAGGGGCGGAGTAGGGAAGCGTGTAATTGAATGCAAGCTTGAATGAAAGAGATTAAGAAATATGAATAACGACAATCGGAATTACAACGGTGACCGAAGAGCTAAGCTCGATTCAGCACCATCAGGATTTAATACAGATGCTGAGTCGCTTCTCCATGGCTTGGGTTCGCTTGATCTCTCGAGACCTGCAATGGCTGCACTGCCTGATCTCGTCTGCTTTTCTCACCTGCGTTGGAATTTCGTTTATCAGCGACCGCAGCATCTTTTGAGTCGTGCTGCGCGAAGTCGCCGAGTGTTTGTAATTGAAGAACCAGTTTACGACCAGGGCTCGATGCACCTCGACGTGCATGAAACTGAGGATGGAGTGTGGGTTGTGGTCCCTCATCTTCCTGAAGGACTGCAAAGCGAGATTGCCACCGATGCAGTCTTACGTGGGATGCTCGATGGTTTTTTTGCTGAACGTGAGATTCATCAGTACGTGCTCTGGTATTACACGCCGATGGCTTTATCGTTCTCTCAACACCTGAAGCCGCTGGCAACTGTTTACGATTGCATGGACGAGTTGTCGGCTTTCAAAGGAGCAAGCCCACAACTGCATGCGCGCGAGCGACAGCTCTTCAGTCGTGCGGATCTCGTCTTTACAGGGGGCCAAAGCCTTTACGAAGCAAAACGGAGCCAGCATGACGCCGTCCATGCGTTTCCCAGCAGCATCGATCGAGCGCACTTCTCGCAAGGTCGAAATGCACTGACAGAACCCGAGGATCAGAAATCGATTCCGCATCCACGGCTCGGTTTCTTTGGAGTAATCGACGAACGATTCGATATTGAGTTGCTCGACCGAATCTCAGCAGCAAAACCAGATTGGCATTTTGTGATACTTGGTCCAGTCGTAAAGATTGAAGTGGCCTCTTTGCCGCAGCGTGAAAACATTCATTACTTGGGGAGCAAGAGTTACAAAGAGCTGCCGGCCTATCTGTCCGGCTGGGATGTCGCTTTATTGCTATTCGCGCGCAACGAAGCAACCCGGTTCATTAGTCCGACGAAGACACCAGAATATCTGTCGGCAGGAAAACCGGTAGTCTCGACTTCAATTCGCGATGTAGTTCGCCCTTACGGCGAACTGGGCATCGTAAAGATCGCAGATGAACCCGATGAGTTCATCGGGGCGATCGAAGAAGTTCTCGCCGCTGAGCGCGATCGATCTGATTGGCTCGAGCGCGTAGACAAGTTGTTGGGAACAATGTCGTGGGACGACACGTGGTCGCGCATGTCACAGCTGATTGAGAATGTAATCGCACAACGCCGGGCACTCATCGCTACGGAGGTGCCGTCTACAGCAAGGGCGCGCGCTGCAGGTCTGGCGACCGGCGGTTATTAATTGAGTTGGTGATGATCCGATTTTATTAACCAGGGGGGAGTGAGATGTTTGATTATCTGATTGTTGGAGCCGGCTTTGCCGGGAGTGTGCTCGCTGAAAGACTGGCTGAAGGCTCGGATAAAAAGATTCTGATCTGTGATAAGCGATCGCACATCGGTGGGAACGCTTACGATCATTACAACGAGGCCGGGATCTTAGTTCATCGATATGGTCCTCATATTTTTCATACGAACTCACGTGAAGTGTTTGAGTATCTTTCCCGTTTCACTGAGTGGCGACCTTATCAACATCGAGTTCGTGCGGCTGTTGACGGACAGATTGTTCCTATCCCGATCAACCTCGACACTATCAACGCTCTCTACGGACTTAGCCTAACTTCGTTCGAAGTAGAAGACTTTTTCAAGAAGGTTGCGGAGCCTTGCGACCAAATTCGGACCTCGGAAGACGTTGTAGTAAGCAAAGTAGGTCGTGAGCTTTATGAGAAGTTTTTCAGAAATTATACGAGGAAGCAGTGGGGACTTGACCCATCAGAGCTGGATGCAAGTGTAACGTCGCGCGTTCCTACGCGTACTAACCGGGATGATAGGTACTTCACCGATACTTACCAGGCGATGCCGTTACATGGTTACACGCGCATGTTCGAAAACATGCTCGACCATCCGAACATCAAAGTTCTGCTAAACTGCGATTATCGAGAGATCGAGAAGAATATTCCTTTTCGAGAAATGATTTACACTGGACCCGTGGACACCTTCTTTGATTACACTTACGGCAAGTTGCCTTATCGCTCGCTAGAGTTCAAACACGAAACTCATGACGTTCCGGTTTATCAATCGGCCCCTGTAGTTAATTATCCTAACGAACAGCTGTATACGCGTGTGACCGAGTTCAAGTATTTGACCGGACAGGAACACTCGAAGACGAGCATCGTCTACGAATTTCCACGGGCGGAAGGCGATCCCTATTACCCTGTGCCTCGAAAAGAAAATGCCGAGCTGTATGCGAAGTACAAAGCGCTGGCTGATGCCACGCCAGGAGTTCACTTCGTAGGCCGCCTGGCTACTTACAAGTATTACAACATGGACCAAATTGTGGCCCAAGCGTTGACGGTGTACGCGAAGATCATCAGCGCAAAACGGAGAGAGGCGCTGGTTATGGGAGGCAACGGACATCGCAAGCTCACCAAGGATCAGCCCATTCGGAGTGAGCTGGTTTTGACACAGTAGCCGGCATGCTGAAGTACGAAGGGCTGTTTCAAAGCTTTCTTCAGGGAGGCTTTGAATGTTCGACACATCGTTTACGCAGTGGTAAGCGGTTGGATGAGATCGCGTTTACGCGACACGATGTGTTTGCGCGCGAAGACTACTTACGTCTGCGTGGGCTACGAATGCGGACGGCCCGGGATGGTATTCGCTGGCATTTGATAGAGCCGAGTCCCGGCCACTACGACTTCTCCAGCGTAGTAGGAATGGTTCGCGCCGCCCGTGAAACTGAAACGCAGGTGATTTGGGATCTCCTGCATTACGGTTGGCCCGACTGGCTCGATATCTTCGAACCCAAATTCATAGACGCCTTTGCCAAGCTGGCCGGTAAGTTTGCCGAATTGTTAGCCAACGAAACTGACCAGCAACCTTTCATCGCTCCCGTTAACGAAGTATCTTTCTTCTCCTGGGCCGCTGGTCAAACCGGTTACCTCAATCCGTTTGCACTTCACCGCGGCGATGAACTCAAGGAACAACTTGTGCGCGCCTCGATCGCCGCGACCGAGGCTTTGTGGGATGTAAACCCCTCGACGCGCATTGTTCAGATTGATCCGATGATCAATGTGCTGCCCGCAGATCCATCCAACAGCGAGCAACGACGTGCCGCCGAAGCTTACCGCTTGTCGCAGTTTGAAGCTTGGGACATGTTAGGCGGTCGTCATAAGCCACATCTCGGCGGCGCCGAGAAGTATCTGGATATCCTCGGTGGCAACTACTACGTACATAATCAATGGATACTCGGAGGGTCATTCATTGATCAGGATAACCCCAGGTATCGTCCGTTTCGGGAAATAGTTAAAGAGTTATACGATCGATATCAACGACCGATCTTTATCGCCGAGACAGGCATCGAAGACGATCTGCGCCCGAGTTGGTTTTGTTACGTCGCAGGTGAAGTAAGCGAGGCAATCAAGCTAGGCGCGCAGGTAGAAGGAATTTGTTTGTACCCGATCGTCAACCATCCTGGATGGGATGACGATCGCCATTGCTACAACGGTTTATGGGACTACCCCGACGATCAAGGTAGGCGTGAGATATACAAGCCCCTCGCTGACGAAGTTCGCAAGCAACGTGGTCACTTCGGCAAATTGCTGAAAGAACGCGAAGTCTTGATTTAAGTTACCTCTTGCATCGAAGAGAACAATGCGCGTCCTGGTAACTGGCGGAGCGGGTTACATCGGCAGTGTGGTTGTTGAGGAACTGATTAATGATGGCCACGAAGTAGTTGTGTATGACAATCTCGCGAAAGGACATCGCGAAAGCGTTGACCCAGACGCTAAGTTTGTCCAAGCGGATCTCCTCGATACCACTCGACTCCAGCAGACCTTACTTGAATCTAGAGTTGAAGCTGTCATTCACATGGCAGCTGATTCACTTGTTGGCGAGTCGGTCGAACATCCCGCTAAATATTATCGAAATAATTTGGTAGCCGGACTTTCTCTGCTCGATGCAATGCGTGGAGCTGATGTGACCCGGCTCGTTTTCTCTTCGACGGCAGCCGTTTATGGGGAGCCTGCCAAGCAGCCAATCGAAGAGACAGATCCTACCGGACCTACGAATCCCTACGGAGAAACCAAGCTAAGTTTTGAGCGAGCGTTGCCGTGGTATGAGAAAGCTTACGGCTTACACTCAGTGTCTTTGCGGTACTTCAATGCTGCAGGCGCAACGGAACGCTGTGGCGAATGGCATGATCCTGAAACGCACCTCATACCGATCGTATTACAAGTGGCGGCGGGAGCCCGTGAAGCGGTCGAGATTTACGGGAATGACTACCCAACGAGAGACGGAACATGCGTTCGTGACTACATTCATGTGGTCGATCTCGCACGCGCTCATGTTCTGGCGCTAGGCATCTTGGACAAGCGAAGCGCAATCTACAATTTGGGGTGTGGTGGCGAAGGCTACACCGTGAATGAGGTGATTGAGCATGCTCGGCAGGTGACGGGGAAACCGATTCCAGTTAGGGTTGGCCCTCGAAGGCCAGGTGATCCAGCCGTGCTGATTGCAAGCTCAGAAAGAATAAAGCGTGAGCTCGGTTGGTCGCCGAAGTTTCAGGACCTAAGAAAGATCATCGAGTCAGCATGGTCCTGGCTCACCAAACATCCTGAGGCTCTGTGATCTAGTTTCTAGGATCTGACTTCCGAGGCTCTGAATCATGGTTGATCTGGAAGCCTTGAAAAACATCTTCCGAGAGATATACAGACGAACTCCTCGATTGTTCGCTGCGCCCGGTCGTGTCAACTTGATCGGTGAACATACTGATTACAACCAGGGATTTGTACTCCCGATGGCAGTCGACCGGCACACGGTAGTTGCTGCGGCTACTTCCGAGCTCAAAGTCATTCGAGTTCATTCGATCAATTTAGGTCAGCACGCCGAAATCGATCTCAATAAGCCTTATGCTCCCGGACAGAGGCATTGGGTCGAGTATGTGGAAGGCGTCGCGCGCGTATTGAGGGAGCAAGGAATTCCTATTACCAGCGCGGACCTGGTGATCGCTTCAGACGTGCCGATCGGGTCGGGGCTCTCATCATCAGCCGCGCTCGAGATGTCGGTAGGCTATGCGTTACTTCAACTGACTGGCCAGCAAGTGGATCTAGTGACCTTGGCCCTTGCGGCTCAAAAGGCAGAGCATTTGTATGCGGGAGCAAAGGTTGGACTAATGGACCAACTTGCCTCGGCCTTTGGAGAGAGGCAACACGCGCTATTGATCGACTGTCGGTCGCTTGAAAGAACACTGATTAAATTAAAAATCGGCGACCATGCTGTCGTTGTCTGTGACACCAACGTTAGACACGAACTCGCAGCTTCTGAATACAATCAACGACGTGAAGAATGCGAGCGTGGAGTTGAAATACTGAAACAGTATTTGCCTAACATTCGTGCTTTGCGTGACGTGAGCGTTGCTGACTTTGAAGCTTATCAATCCGTGCTTCCCGAACCGATTCGCAGCAGATGTCGTCATGTGGTATTTGAAAATGATCGTACGCTACGTGCTGCGGAAGCGTTGCGAAACGGAGACTTGGCGGAATTTGGAAAGCTAATGAAGCAGTCGCACGAGTCCCTGCGCTATGACTACGAAGTGAGCTCCAGAGAACTCGACCTGATGGTAGAAATCGCGCTGGCCCAGAAGGGAGTAATAGGAGCACGGATGACCGGGGGCGGTTTTGGTGGTAGCACCGTGAACATTGTGCAGAGAAATGTGCTCGATGAATTCAGCGAGAATGTTCGGCGCATCTATCACGAGCGCACGGGAAACCAAGCCTCGATCTATGTGGTTGAAGCAGCAGATGGTGTTCATGAGATCAAACAATAAGGAGGTAGCCTCGAGGCGGAGCGTTGATGCACCGAAAAGCGTCCGTCAAACGAGGGCTTCATTTGTAGATGACACTCGATCGGAACTCGGTTCCTCGTCCTGAGTACCCGCGGCCACAATTTGTTCGCGATGAATGGTTCAACCTGAATGGCGAATGGGAATTCGCTTTTGACGATAAGGAGGTAGGACTAGCTGAGGGCTGGGGGGACGGCCGCGAACTGCCTTTGCGCATCATTGTTCCTTTTGGTTATCAGACCAAACTGTCAGGAATTCACGACCTGAGCATTCATGAAGTTGTGTGGTATGCGCGAGACTTCGTTGTTCCCGATGAGTGGTTGCATACAGACTTGTTGCTTAACTTCGGTGCGGTCGATTACTCCACGACTGTTTGGATCAACGGGCAGGAAGTAGGACACAATCGCGGCGGACACGTGCCATTTCAATTCGAGATCATGCCGTATATTAAGAAGGGAAATAATCGACTCACCCTGCGAGTCGAGGACCGACAAGATCCGCAACAACCGCGAGGTAAACAGTCGCATACGGGAATTTCGCATGGCATCGATTACTACAACACCACCGGCATCTGGCAAACCGTTTGGCTCGAGCCTGCTCCACCGATTCGCATTGAAGAAATCCGCATCACTCCGCACGCCAAGCGCAATATCGTCGAGGTCCAGATCTTTCTCCACGCTCCATCTTCACCGTGGAGAGTTGAAGTCGAGGTATTAGAAAAAGGTAGACGTGTTGCTCGCGTAGAGGACCAAACAGCCGTAGCCACCGGTCGACTGTTCGTAACGATTCCTTATGCGAAGCTCTGGTCACCGGAAGCACCTAACCTTTATGACCTGAACATCCGCCTATATGAAGGTGAAAGGTTGCTTGACGAAGTGAAGTCATATGTCGGGCTGCGAGGCTTGCGATTGTTAGACGGTAAATTTCTGCTAAATGGCAGTCCCGTTTATCTGAAGATGGTGCTGGACCAGGGTTATTGGCCGGATGGGTATCTGACCGCACCGACAGATGAGGCGCTGCAGACCGACATTGGCTATATCAAGATGTTTGGCTATAACGGGGTCCGCAAACACCAAAAGATAGAAGACCCACGTTGGCTTTACTGGTGTGATCGTCTTGGTCTGATGGTTTGGGAAGAGATGCCTAACGCGCGCGAATGGTCATCGCATGCTGAAAATCTCCTGTCCGCAGAATGGCAAAACGCGGTGAGACGTGACTACAACCATCCCTGCATCATCGCCTGGGTTCCAGTGAATGAAAGTATGGGGTTTCCTGGTCTAGGTCAGGAGCACGCCGGCCAGTACGCATTCATCGAGAGAATGGTGCGCGTCACTCGACGACTGGATGGTAGTCGTCCGGTGATCGACAATGACGGTTGGGAACACACTGATATCACTGACGTGCTAGCTATTCACGATTACACTCCCACCGCTTCTAAACTAAAGGAACGATATGCCGATACGATGAAAGGCGGGCCATTGCCGTTGAAGGTTTGGATTGGTGAGAAACCACTCTTTGCGCGGGGCTCAAAGTATCGCGGCCAACCGATAGTTCTTTCGGAAGTGGGAGGCTTCCTGTCAATCCCGCCAGACCTGCCACCTGAGAAACGCGACATGCTTTATCAATTCTATGCGTCGTTCCAAACGCCGGAAGAATTGCTTGAGAAGTACAGAGATTTAATGAAAGGCATTGCCTCGCTGAAGTTTCTTGCCGGCTTCTGCTACACGCAACTCACCGATATTGAGCAGGAAATCAATGGCTTGCTCACCTACGATCGAAAGCCAAAGGTTCCACCTGAAAAGATTGCCGAGATCCATAGAGAATTGTTCAAAGGCATGTAAGCCACATAAGAGGTCAACAGTAGAAACATCTTCGGTAGAGACTCTGTAAATACTTGAAACTAGAGTGTACAGAGCGGGGGTAAACCGCCCTTCCTAACCTAGAGACTTTCAGACTTAAGTGTGGCCGTGGACACTTGAAAGCCGCTCAAGCTCAGATGTAAGTATTCAAGCTCGAAGTCTCTAGGTTAGGAAGGGCGGTTTACGCCCGCTCGGAATCTGCACTCTCCACTTCTTATCCCGTAAAACAAAAAATCTGAAACTTTCTTTTGCGTTTTGTCACTCACTCCCGAGCAATGATTCGGCTCAAGGGAGGTTGAGATGAAGCGCCAGGTTCTATTGTCCCTAACTGTTGCTCTCCTCATTATCGTTTTCGATCAGAGCAGAATGCTGGGGCAGGAGGCAGATTCATCTATCAAATCTGCCAAGGATCTGCGCGCCGCGGGGATTAAGTATTACGAAGCTTCGGATTTTGAGAACGCAGTCACAAAATTTAAAGCAGCGCTGCAATTGAGACCCGACTATGCGGAAGCATATAACGATCTGGGCCTCAGTCTGGCGGCATTGAAAAGATACGACGAAGCAATTGCGACTCTACTCGAGGCTGTGCGTAATAAACCTGATTTTGCGATAGCGTATGTGAACCTGGGAGTTCAATACCACGCGACAGGCCAATCGAAACTTGCGATCCAGGCGTTTCAACGGGCAATTCAGCTTAATCCTCGTGATGCGATCGCATTTAATAACCTGGGAGCAAGCTTTTCTGATGCGGGAAGATCGTCTGAAGCAATTGCCGCGTATGAGCAAGCAATTCGGCTAAGGCCTGACTGGGCAGAAGCGCATCGAAACCTTGCTTTGGCGAGCGCGCAGGCAAATGATTATGATCGGGTTTTTCATCATCTGAAGCTGGCACTCCAGCTCAAACCCGATTACTACGAGGCTTATAACAATCTCGGTGTTGCGAATTTTCGGAAATCGAACTACCCAGAAGCTGTTAGCGCATTTCGGCAAGCGCTAAATATCAAATCGGATTACGATGATGCGCTCTACAATCTGGGCGCCGTTCAGTTGATGATGAAACGAAAAGACGAGGCCCTGTCGCAATATCACCGGCTGAAAGGTTTGAATCCTTCACTTGCCAATGCACTGTTCGGCGGAATCTATGAGGGAAGAATACTTGAGTTGAGAGATCGTTGACGTCACGGGGTAACCGAAGGGCTTGACGAGATAGTTTAAAACATGTCGCAACGGTTGGCATTCGAGCTAATGGGAGATCTGTCTTCGGATCTCACAGGAGTAGAACGCCCACCGAACTCCCATGCCGCGTCAGTAATGAATAGCTCTGCCGATCTGATAGCGCGGGCCCGGAACGGCGATCAGGAGGCATTCCGTTTGATCTTCGACAGATACGCCCGCCCAGTACTCAGCTTCATCTATGACCTGGTGGGCCAACGAGACCTTGCGGAAGAGTTGGCACAGGAAACGTTTGTCAGGGCTTTCAAAAATCTGAAGCAGATTCGGGATGACACAAAACTCTCGAGCTGGCTGTTTGGCATTAGCCGAAACGTGGTATTGGAAGCCGCTCGGTCCCGCCAAAGAGATCATCGGAACCACAGTGCTGATGCTTGTCTTGAGATCATTGAAGACACTCAATCGAATCCTGATCAGGACCTGCTTCAGAAAGAGCTGAACGGAGCGATGAACAAGGCGCTTCTTTCCATGAACGAAGAGTGGCGGACAATCTTTGTTCTAAAGGTACTGCATCAGCGCAGCTATCAGGAGATCGCTGAGATCACCGGGTTCTCGCTTGCGAAGGTGAAGACCGACTTGCACCGCGCGCGACTGGAGATGAGAAGGAGAATGGGTCGTTTGTTATGAGCGTGAAAGAGATGACGTGCGAAGAATGCCAGCAAATGCTGGAAGAGTATTTTGATGGTGAGTTGCAGCAGCCTGCTGCGGCAGATGTTTCTGCGCATGTGGACCGTTGCGCCCAATGTCGGAGTACACTCGATCAACTTCAGACTGAACACCGGCTTTTTCTGAGTTACGACCGAGAGCTCGAACTGCGGCCGGCTTTGTGGGCTGGTGTGCAAACGCGCGTTGCTGAAGGTACTCAAACCAACACCAGGACACAGACTCGCTGGGCCACATTCAGAATGTTGTTCTCCGAGATGCGATTGAATGTCCCGGTCACGGTTGGTCTTATCCTGATTGCGGTAGGACTGACAGTGGCTTTCATGAAGTACTTTGAGCGGCCGGCCAATCAAATCGCCGTTCAAACAGCCCAGCCGCCCGCGACTGTTCAATTGCCTGAGCCAGCTAAAGAAAAATCCGCAGTCCATGAAAGCCTTCCCTCAGAGCGTATAGCGATCAGGCATGTGAAGCCTCGAGCTGAAACTGGACGTCGAGGAATTGTTAATGCACCACAAACGGCATCGGCATTAGTGCGAGAGGCTGAGCTCAAATACTTGAGCGCGATCGCAATGCTTACTCGAGACGTTCAGGAGCATCCTGCCCGACTCGATCAGGGAGCGCGTGTGAGACTTGACGACGCTCTTTCGGCAATCGACCGAACGATTGCATCGACTCGCAGGGCAGTGCGTCGCAATCCCGACGATCCGGTTGCAGTTCAATACATGCTCAGCGCATATCGAAAGAAGGTCGATGTGTTGAGGGAGATGACGAACTACTGATGAACCTTCGATGCCTTCGAATTGAGTCAATCGGCGCATTCTTCTGCTTCCTTGTTAGCTTCTCTGTTATAGCTGTCGGCCAGGAGCCAACTGAGAAGCAGTCAACACCTCCGACAACTCAGCGACTACTTGGAAGAGCCTTAACAGCTGTACCACGCACAGTTCGGATCGAACTCGGTAACCGATCCACCGGGCGCATCACCGTTCAGGGATGGGATCGTGACGAAGTCGAGGCACGCGCCCTTAGCTCTCGTGGCGAAGAAGTAGTTATTTTTGACGAACGCGGTGATGAACGGACTCGGAAGCTCTTTTTGAAAGCCGATTACGCAAACAAGACCGGTTCTGGTGGTACGACCGACGTCTTGGATTCACCGCCAATGGACAATGATGATCCTCTACAGATTCATCTTGAAGTAAGCGTGCCGCGTTCCGCTCAGCTGGAGCGCATCAGGGTTATCCGCAGCAATGTGCAGGTGGTCGGGGTCGATACTTCTGTCACGGTCGACAGCAAAATTGCGAGTGTAATCCTAAAGAACGTTGGTCCGGCGGAGGTTAACACGCGAGAGGGTGCAGTGGAGATTGAGAACGCAAGAGGCTATGTCCAGGTAACTTCAACAAGTGGGCCAATCAGAGTTACGAAAGCAAATGGTGGCGTGCGCGCAAATTCAATTGCAGGTTCGATTGAGCTGAACTGCGTCACCGGACGCGTTGATGTGGCAACTGCGCAAGCTCCGATTGAATTAATCGGCGTAGATGGCGACGTGGAAGCAATGGCCGCAAATAGCAGCCTGAGATTCACGGGACCACTTCGCGAAGACGGTCGTTATATGTTGAAAACCCTCTCTGGCCGAGTGGAGATGATGTTGCCGGCAAGCGCTCCTGGATTTAGCGCCACACTGATTTCGTATCAGGGTCTGATTGAAACAGATTTCACGCTTAAGTCCACAGCCTCAGCGCAGGACAATGTTCCCAACCGCCGAATCGCGGGTCGCTACGGAAACGGCAGCCCGCAGATCATGCTGGATTCGTTTGACGGTTTGGTGAGGTTGACGCGAATTAGCGGCGCCATGCCAAATTGCAAGTAAGAAATTTCCGTTGTGGAATGTCTTCGTTTGTAGTACACAGACACGCGTGCTGCTGCGAATAACATGCGTGTTCTAGGAATAGATCCTGGTAGTGAAGTAACCGGTTGGGGCGTCATCGAAGGTGATGCGCGTCGCTACCGACTGCTTGAGTTCGGCTCCATCCGCTCCTCAGCGAAGCAAAGATTTTCTGCTCGGCTGTTGGGCATCTCACAGGGAATCGAACAGATCATAGAGCGCTACAGTCCCGATGCATGCGCGATTGAAGATGGTTTTCTTGCGACGAACGTCAAAGTTACTTTGAAGCTGGGCCAGGT
>JBKPAL010000042.1:0-17487 GCA_046726395.1 Acidobacteriota bacterium | reverse complement strand
GGTTCGCCTGGAGCGCGTACTTTGCGCCTCTCGTCGAGAATAACTTCCGTCGCGTTCTGCAAGTCTCCGAGGTACATGTCTGCCATGTCGCGCGCGAAATTTTCATTTTCAACGACCGCATCCAACTCCAAATTGCCAAACCAACTGGCAATGTTCAGATTGGTCGAACCCACTCGCGCCCACTTGGAATCAGCCACCGCAGTCTTTGCATGCAACATTGTTCCGTTCCATTCAAAAACGCGCACACCGGCTTCGAGTAATGCACGGTATCCGGCTCTCGACAACGGTCTCAGAATCGGAATGTCAGTTCCATTTGGTACCAAGAGACGCACGTCAACCTTGTCTTTTGCCGCGGCACGTAGAGCTTGAACATACGATGCGGTTCCGGCGTAGTAGGCATCAGTCAACCACAAACGTTCAGTAGCAAGAGCTGCCACCAATTGATCCAAACGCATCATTCCTGCCGTCGTAGGAACGGTCGGTACGATGCGCAAGTTCATATCTCCGGCTGGTACCAGCGCATCGCGATCGGTCACTTCATCATGTGGAAGTGGCTCACCTATCATCTGCCAAACTTCGGCAAATGCTCGTTCGATATCCGCAACAGCCGGCCCACGCACCTCGACGCCTGTGTCACGCCACGGATCAATTCTCTTCTCGGGGATTCCGACCCACATTCTCCCCACGCATAATCCGGTGATGAAGCCAACTTCGCCATCAACCGCGATCATCTTCCGATGATCGCGTGACACCCAACCCAACGGCGAATCTAGTCGTGGCGGGTTGTAGCACCGCACCTCGACACCACCGGCTCGCAACGTATTCCAGAACCCACGTGATGTTTTGCCAAAGCCGCCCAGCCAGTCGTAGATAAGACGCACGTTTACTCCGTCCTTAGCTTTGTCAATCAAAGCTTTCGCGAACATCCAACCTACTTCGTCTTCATGAATGATGTAGCTCTCGAAGTGAATGTGGTGTCTCGCCAGACGAATCGCGTCAAGCCACGCCGGATAGTTTTCCTGCGCGTCCTTTAGTACTCGAACACAGTTGCCTTCAATCAGCGGTGCTCCGGCTGCGCGCGAGAACGCCTGGTTTGCGAGGGCCTGCACTGAGGACCTGTTTTCGCGATCGACCAATGCCAATCTCGCGCTCGCCGTTCTACCCCTTGTTCTTCTCAATTGGCTGCGGACCTTCATGTCATATAGCAGTGCCCATAGTTTCAAGACGCTTTGGCAACCCTCTCGCTCGGAAAGCAAGAATGATCATGGTCAGGCCAAAGGCGATCGCATAGGCACCGATCAGCCATACCAGTGCCAAGGCTCCCGCGCCAGGTTTGGCAAAAAGTATCAGCCCAAAAATTATCGAAATAATTCCTCCGAGAACCAGTGCCCACTCGTAGTTTATTTCTCGACGTAACCGCATCGCGGTCACTATTTCAAGAACACCTCTGAACACGGCCCACGCTGCAATCAAGTACAGCAATACGATCGCAGTGATGCCGGGATAGAAGAAGGTGTAGATCCCAACCAATATCCCAAGTATTCCTGCGAACAATAGAGACCATGCGCGCGAGCTCGCGCCAACGATTAACGCTATTACTCCATCAGCCAGCGCATAAGCGCCATAAAGCAGCACGAGCGTGAGCAGTGTTATGCCAGGAAGAGCAAACGCGATGATGCCGAAGAGCACCGCAAGAATGCCTCTAAGTAGTAACACCCACCAGTGACGTGCGAAGGCATTAACTATGGGGAAAGTGGCCATGTCTAGTTGCTCCTTTCTTGTGGTCAGTTAACGACGCCATGCCATCCGTAAAACTCTAGATGGATGGAAAGAGGGAAACCGATTCAGAATCCCTGTTGGCTTCCTAATTTTCAGCCCTGGTTTTTGGCACTCTACCCCTCTTTTGTATCACCCAACAAGGTTTGAGTTCTGCACTGTCAAATGAACGTCTCGTGTTTGCCCTGTGCTGCAAGATTTGTTATCGATAATTGTTTCCAAAAGCGAATAAATATTCTGAAGGTTCTGTTGTTAGGAGGCGTAAGTTCACGTCATGTCTACTATCGG
The DNA here is from genome assembly GCA_046726395.1 of Acidobacteriota bacterium. Taxonomy (GTDB): domain Bacteria; phylum Acidobacteriota; class Blastocatellia; order Pyrinomonadales; family Pyrinomonadaceae; genus PSRF01. The sequence goes on along the minus strand of JBKPAL010000042.1, from coordinate 15,423 downwards.
AGAGGTGTTTCTTCCCGGCGTGGGACGCAAATTTCAGATTGAAACGATGACAGGCGACCGGCTGGTAATCGTCATTCACGACGATGGCACCCGCGAGCTTTATCACTTTGCGCGAAAGAATCTGGATCGTCCTGCATCTGTCTTAAGACTTTCAGACGGTGAGGCGCGGCAAATTGCCGGCATCCTCGGAGGACTGACGTATGTCCCGAGGAATCTGCCGTTGGCCGAAGTCATCCTAGGTGATCTGGTGCTGGAATGGTTCACGATTGAGTCTGGAGCTGCTTGCATAGGAAAGACTATTCGCGAGCTCCGCGTTCGTACAGAGACCGGTGCATCGATCGTTTCCATTCTCGAACCCGATCAGACCAAAAGCATTAATCCCGAAGCTGATACCGTACTACACGAAGGAGCCACCCTTATTCTGGCCGGCGATCGCAGCACCATCAACGCTCTCAAGCGCTTGCTGATTGAAGGAAGGACGAAGTAGTCGATGGACCATGTGATCCTCGAAATCGGACTCGCCTTGATGCTGATCGCCTTGGCGGTAGCGCTGGCGGCAAAGCTCGGATTATCCAATGTGCCATTTCTGATCATCATTGGAATGGTCGTTGGCCCGCATGCACCGCGGTTCGGAGTCTTTGATTTTCGGTTCATTGAGACAGGAACACTGATCTCTTTCATGGGCCAGATGGGCGTGCTGTTTTTGCTTTTCTACCTGGGTTTGGAAGCGAACGTCACGCGATTGATTGAATCAGGTCGTTCCATCCTGCTGGGTGGCACGATCTACATCACCATTAATTTTTTCGCCGGAATTCTCTACGCTTACATGGCTGGGTTTCCAATGCGCGAAACATTGATCGCAGCCGGCGTAACTACCATTTCTTCCAGTGCCATCGTTGCGAAAATTCTTTTCGATTATCAGCGGACCGCCAATCCCGAGACAGAGCTGATTCTCGGGATCACGATGTTTGAAGACGTTTTCCTTGCGATCTACTTGTCGTTGATTTCGGGAATCGTGTTGAGTGGCGCGACCTCACTAACTGGAGTGCTCTCGTCGGGCGGTATCGCACTCGCTTTCATCGTCGGTTTGATCGTTATTGGCAGATGGGCCACGCCGTTTCTGAATCGACTTTTCCGAATTTCATCAAACGAGGTTTTCGTGATTGCGATCTTCGCATCACTCTTTCTGCTCGCAGGATTGGGTGAGACGATCCATGTAGCGGAATCCATTGGCGCACTACTGTTGGGACTGATACTCGGTGAGACAGAGCACGTCGAGCGAATGGAACGGTTGGTCGTACCGTTCCGTGATTTCTTCGGTGCCATATTCTTCTTCAGTTTTGGCCTATCAATAGATCCGTTCAGTCTAAGTGGTGCGGTGTGGCTGGCATTAGGCGCTGCACTACTGTCATTGGTGAGCGTGATTCTTGCAGGCACGATAGTTGGGAGACGCGCAAAACTGTCGCCGATCGGCTCGCTTAACCTCAGCTTCACACTCCTTGCGCGCGGAGAGTTCTCGATCATCATTGCCAGTCTCGCGAGTGCTGGAGGTTTGCTCGCCATCCTCCAACCGTTTGCAGCTTTGTATGTTCTGATTCTGGCGAGCGCAGCACCGCTGCTGGCGAAGGAGTCGGAAGGAATTTACGCGGTCGTCATGAAAGCGGTCCACTGGCGCCCCAAGAGGAAGCGCAGACAAATCGAGGCGACCGACGATGAACCACCCTTGCCGACGGATTCATCCACCGATCGCACAGATTACTCAGATTAAAGCCAAGCACCAATGATCTAGGAACCAAGCTCATGGTTTCTCTTGTTTTGGTCTGAATCTGTGGAATCTCTGTAATCTGTGGATGGATATTATTTAGACGTACTTTGTATCAGGCATTAACGTGAGGAATCTTCGTTTAACTCGTGCTCTCTCTCCGAAGCTTCTATGGCTTTTTGACGCTCGACTTGTCGGTCTCGCGCCTTTCAAAGATCTACCGACTGGTTCTGCACCCGACTCAACTAACCAACGCATGTAAGGCTGCAAGAACGCTTTTGCGAAAAACTGTGTATCAGATGGATTGCACCAATAAAGGTGAAGCATTTGGTCGATGTTCTCACAACTCTCTGACATCAAGCGTCGTGCCTCATTCGCTAGTGGAGCTGGTCCACTCGCAATGACCGTTTCCAGCAGAATAGGAAAACAACCTCGGAGTATCGGCAGACCTGCATCGATGAGCCTGAAGGAAGCCAACCACGACCATTGTGAAGGAATTCGTCAATTGCTATCTGGGATTTAAGCAGTTCTTAGTAAAAGGTGAGAATCTCTTTAGTTGCGTCAGCCTGCAACGCGAGTTCGTGAGCCCGCTGTATTCTCGTGTCCCACGACTCGACCGTTGCTGTCATCTTTGACTCGAGACATGGAGGTCCCGGCTTGTATCGCTGGTTGGCGGATGAGGAGCGCCAATGATGTTCTCAATGGTGGTTATGATCTCTGGCAAATCTTGTCGTGTGAGGATTGGAAGATCGCCGATCAGCTTGTCCATTCCTGAGGTTCTGCGCCACTCGGCAAACTGAGCTCGCTGATTTGATGAACCTTCGGTGAGGCTGGAAAGATAGATGGCCGATGAATGCGCTATTGCCGTTCGAGCTGAGCGTTTGATTATTCCGCCGCTCGCTCGCGCCACCAGCAAAACATAGTCAGCCTCGATGAAATCAAGAATGCTGTTTCCTTCAATGAAAACACCCGGAGCTTTAACGCGCTCGACCGCTTGTTTGATTCCCGACTCAACTTGGGAATCAGTAACGATCACCCAATGAACGTCTCTTGCTCCCGCGTCCCAATAGCGACCGGTATCCTTGTCGGGTGCGTAATTCTGTTCACGACCTGAACGGATAACGGGTTCGTGACTCAGAAGATCACTAACGCAACAAGCGTCGGGATCCTTCCCGCACGATCGATAGTGACCGCGAGTTACCTTAATGGCTTCCCATTCCGGAAAGGCGCGCAGAAGTTCGCACATGAGCGTGGTCTTCCCCACCTCTGAACTAAACCCACTAATGGCCACAATCGCCGGATGGTTCATACAAGTAAGTATCGTGAGCGAAATTGCAATTTGCAAATTGCAATTTGCAAATTCTTCTCCTCAATCATGAAACGGCAGACGCAGACGTGCTTCACACCCTGAGTGCACCACTCGATTCTTCACTGTCAGCGTACCACCATGCGCCTCGGCAATCTGACGAGACAGGACTAATCCAATTCCGGATCCTTCGGCTTTCGTGGTGAAGAACGGTACGAACAAATTCGCGGTGTTCGCCAGTCCCGGACCTTCATCGCTGACACATACTTCCACCTGACCGTTCTTCTGTGTCCACCCAACCTCTACCTGGCCTCCGGTCTCCAGTGACGCGTCTACCGCGTTGCGAATGAGATTGATCAGAAGCTGCTCTAACTGCGCACCATCGGCCCGAACAACCACGTTGGGTCCGGGCACAACATTGAGCTGAAGTCGCGTTTCAAGCGCCGCTACACGACCAATCAACTCTCCCACATTCACTAATTCAAATCTTGGCTGGGGCAATCTGGCCAACTTCGAATACGACTCAATAAAACGCGCCAACGAATCTGCCCGAGATGAAATGACTTCGAGACCACGTTGCATGTCCTCTCGCCAATCTGGCGGCTGCTCTTCACGATCAAGCAGATCACCAAGACTGCCGGCGACTGACTTGATCGGCGCGAGCGAATTATTGAGTTCATGGCCCAGCACGCGCAGCAATCGCTGCCATGCAATCCGTTCTTCCTCGCGTAATGTTTGGCTAAGGTCAGTCAACACAAGTAACTGATGCTGCGCTCCGCTCTCACGAAAGGTACTGCGACGGACACCCCAACGGCCCACACCGCCCGGGAAAACCATCTGCATTGTGTGCCCATCGTTATCACCATCTGGTTTGAGACAAGCAGCTAATCCGAGTTCATCACCAGTGCGACCAAGCAGACGCGCCGCGGGTTGGGCCAATAATTTTTCACCTGCCCGGTTTACCAATCGCAAGCGCTGCTCGCCGTCAAACGCAAACACAGCCGGATCAATCTCCGACATTACAGTACGAAGCAATGCCGTAGCTTCCAGTGCACCCAACCTTTGATTGCGCAAGGTATGCCCGAGCTCGTTCGCTTCCAACAGCACTTCGCCGAGTGCGTCACCGCTGGAGGCACGCCGCGCGCGAATTGAATAGTCACCTTCATGCAGGGCAGCGAGGAGGTTGGACAGTGTTTGTAACGGACGGATGACGCGCTGTTTGAGGTTAAGGGCAACGCTCAACCAGGCGACAACGAGGATCAGATCGACAGTCCACTGAACCCGGGCTGAATATCCCCCAAAATAAAGGAGAAGAATGCAGAGCACTACCGCAGGAAGTCCGGCAAAGAGTGCGAGAAATGTGATGCGCTGCTCAAAGCTGAGACGTGAACCCCGCCTTACATCTGGATCGAGCGAGGAGATCGTTGAGATCTTATTGTTGGGATTACTGCCTGCGCTCACGGCCTTTATGATAACCCATACTTCTGCAGCCGCCGGTAAAGCGCACTACGACTCAGGCCCAACGCTTCTGCGGCACGATTAGCGTTGCCACCGAATCTTGCGAGCGCTTTCTTGATCAGCAAGCGTTCTACTTCTTCAAGGCTCATCTCATCCATCCGGGATGAAACACCTGCATCGGCGCTGGGCTTGAGGGCCAGATCAAAAGCAGTGACAACTCCACCTGAAGACATCAATACGGCACGCTCAATTATGTGGTCCAACTCGCGCACATTGCCGGGCCAGGAATGTTCCACCAACGCTTCGATCGCGCCCTGAGTGAACCCGTCGATAGTCCGCCTGTACCTTCCACAATGCTGGCGTAGAAAGTGTTCTGCCAGTGGTCGTACATCTTCGCGGCGTTCACGCAAAGGAGGAATATGAATCTCGACTGTGTTGAGCCTAAAGAGAAGGTCCTGTCGAAATGTGCCTTCAGCGACTGCGACGTGAAGATCAGCATTTGTCGCGGATAACACGCGTACATCCACTTTATGAGTCTTTGAAGATCCTACGCGTTCAAACTCACCTGTTTCTAAAACGCGCAAGAGTTTTGTTTGCAGATTCAGAGGGACGTTAGCGATCTCATCGAGAAACAGCGTGCCATTGTCGGCGAGCTCGAAACGTCCGACGCGATCAGCTTTCGCGTCAGTAAAAGCCCCTCGAACGTGACCAAACAGTTCACTTTCGAAGACTCCGGCCGCCAGTGCACCTGCGTTGACAGAGATCATCGGTTTCGAGGCACGTGAAGAGAACGAGTGGAGTTCACGAGCCACTACCTCCTTGCCCGTTCCGTTCTCTCCTGTGATCAGCACGTTGGCGTCTGCAGGACCGATTCTCGAAAGAACGGCGAGGACGTTCTTCATTGCCGGCGATTCTGCGATTATGCGAACCGGTTTAGCTGCACCCGCACTAGCACTATCTCTCAGTGCCAGGTTCTCAGCTTCAAGACGCTCACCACGTCGTAGGGCTTGACCCAACTCCACCTGCGTCCGCAGCACGCTTAACAATCGCGCATTGTCCCAGGGCTTCTGAATAAAATCACGCGCACCTCGGCGCATTGCTTCGACTGCCAAATCAACGCTGCCCCACGCAGTCATCACGACCACGGGTAAAGTGGAGTCCTTGGTTTGGATTTTGGTCAGCAGATCGAGACCTTCGCTTCCGGAGGTGGTGTCACGCGCGTAGTTCAGATCAATCAGAACAACGTCGAGGTCCTGTGAATCAACGGCTCTTAAAATGGCGGAAGGAGATGAGGCAGTTTCGATTGTGTAGCGCTCGCCCTTCAACAATAGCTTCAGCGCTGCCAAAACATCGGCCTGGTCATCGGCAACTAAGATTCGTGGCATAGAAGAAGAATTGCGAATTGCGGATTGCGAATTGCGAATTTCTCAATTTTATTCAAAAGTATGGTCACTCCGCTGCAAAACAAACATCAATCGAAATCCGCAATTCGCAATTCGCAATTCCTATTATTCATATCTTAGCGCAACTAGCGGGTCTACCTTAGTTGCTCGCCGAGCGGGTAAGTAGCATGCGATGAGCGATACGATGAGCATCAATAGTACAACCCCTGTGATTACCAGAGGATCGTACGGACTCACCTCGAACAGCAATGTCCTAAGAAACTTCGTCAGTATAAACGCGCCGGCCAACCCGATCCCGACACCAAGTGCTGTAAACCACATTCCCTGACCAAGGACCAACCTGAAGATGTCTCGTCGTTGAGCTCCCAGCGCGATGCGAACTCCTAACTCCTGTGTTCGTTGCGCGACCGAATAAGAGATCACGCCATAGAGTCCAATTGCAGCAAGCACCATGGCTAACGCAGCGAAGACTCCGATCAGCATCGCCGGGTACTTCCGCATGAACGTTGACGGTGATTGTGCGATCAAAGCGTTCATGCTCGTGACCTCGGATACCGGCAGTGTGCGGTCCAACGTGCGAATCTCGTTACGTACGGCCGGCGCAAGCGCAAGTGGCTCTTGTCTCGTCCTGACTACTATGCTGAGTGCCGGTTCTGGATCCTGTGCGAATGGGAAATAGATCACCGGTGAAACTGCAGAATCGAGTGCTGTAACATTCTCATCACCGACTACACCAACGATGTTCCAGGGCTTGCCACTCGAGTCCCAGATAAAAGTTACGCGATGCCCAACTGGACTCTCATCGGGAAAGAAAGTTTTTTCGAATGTCCGATTCACCACGATCGCTCGTGGCGAATTCGGTTGATCTTGTTCCGTAAATGTTCTGCCTTCGATTACCGGTATGCCGATCGTAGCAAAGTAATTAGTGCTAATCGTTCGCACATTCGCACTCGGTGCTGTCCGACCAGAGTTCTCTAATCGTCCATCGATTATTGGTGTAGACGTGTTGCCACCGCCATTCAACGGTAACAGACCTACTGTTGCTGCATCGACGACGCCCGGCAATGATCTAAGCTTCTCTAGAAGCTGGCGATGAAATGAAAGCACCTGAGACTCGGTAGTGTAAGGCGGATCCGGTAGCGGTAATCGCAACGTAAGTAGATTGTCCGTTACGAAACCTGGATCTACCTGAAGAAGTCGAATCGTACTTTTCAACATCAACCCGACCCCGACCATCAACACCAGTGTTAGTGCAATTTCGCCGGCTACAAGACCAACGCGCAATCTTGATCTGCTGGAGACCACAGCTGTTCGACCACCTTCCTTCAAAGTCGACTGAAGATCCAGTCTGCCGAACTGAAGAATTGGGGCGAGAGCAAACAAGACTCCCGACAGCAATGAAATAGCGATTGAGTAGAACAAAATCTTTTCATTAAGCCCCAGGCTGCGCAGGTATGGCATTCGCGCCAGTTGTTCTGCAGGTATCGAGCTGACGAGTATATCGACGCCAACCCGCGCTAATGCGAGGCCAAGCGCACCACCAATGATGGCTAACAGCAGACTTTCGATTAGTAATTGTCGAGCCAGCTGAAAACGACTGGCTCCGAGGGCTAACCTGACACTCATCTCTTTTTGTCGTGAGGCAGAGCGTACGAGAAACAGGTTAGCGACGTTCGCGCAAGCAATGACAAGTACAAAGCCGACCGCGATCAGCAAGACCAACAAAATCGGCTTGACCCTTCCAACGATCTGATCGCGCAGATCCAGAACACTCAAAGTGACGTTCGCATGCGTAACCGGATCACTTTCGGCGATCTGCGCGCCGACTCTATTCATGTCAGCCACAGCCTGCGGCAAAGTCACACCATTGTTCAGACGACCTATGACTTTTACAAAATGCATGAAGCGGCGGCCACGAGACTCCGCGGACGGATTCAGAGGGACGAAGAGTTCCGCATCGTTTAGCGGAGCGAAGTGGAATTCGGGTGGGAGCACGCCGGCAACAGTGAAGGTCGTGCCATTTAGAGTATTGATCGTCCGACCCACCACATTCGCATCAGCACCGAATCGCTGCTGCCATGCGCCGTAAGTAAGAACTGCGACTCGATTCGCTCCTGGTTCATCATCGCCAGTGGTAATCGCCCTTCCGAGAAGTGGCTGGACACCAAGTACGTGAAAGAAGTCGGCGCTCACCTGACCCGCGCGAACCATCTCGGATGAATCGACGTTGCTAATTATCAATTGGGCCCGGTTGAAGCCCGCGACCGACTCAAGAGTGCTGTTGTTGTTTTTCCAATCGAGAAAGTCGGGATAGGAGGCCTCGCGACGTCGTGACGCCTCTTTGTCAGTGTTCTCTGAAATTTGTACGAGTCGATCGGGTTCTCGATAAGGCAGGCTCCGAAGTAAGGTTGCGTCAACGACGGTGAAGATCGCTGTATTCGCGCCAATGCCGAGAGCGAGAGTGATAATTACAACTGCGGTAAAGAGCGGTCGCTTAACAATCGTCCGTGTGGCGTAACGAATCTCTGACATTAAGTTGTGCATAAGAACTTCCCTTTGACTCGTTGTCGGAGGTTTAAGAGTCCTTAGCCGACCGTCTAAAGATGAAAGTGACTATTCGTATCGTAATGCAATCAGTGGATCTACTTTCGTTGCTCGACGTGCTGGGACATAGCAGGCGATTAGGGCCACAGCAACGAGTCCAGCGGATACACTTGCAAATGTCATAACGTCTGTCGCTGACACACCGAATAACAACGTCGACATCAGCCGCGTCAGCATAAAAGCGCTCACCAATCCAACAACAACACCGATCAGTGCCGTGACCATTCCGCTTTTAACTATCAGGCTGAGCACGTCAGCGGGTCGAGCGCCAAGAGCCATACGAATACCGATTTCCTGTGTGCGTTGAGTAACAGCGTAAGACATCACGCCGTAGATACCCACGGCAGCGAGCACCAAAGCGACAAGTGCAAATGCTAGCAGCATCGACATGAACATTCGCTGGAGAGAAATCGACTCGCTGTGCAATTGTTCCAGCGTAGTTACGTTGTAAACGGCCTGCTCTTTATCGACGACAAGGATTTCTCTCCTCACCGCTCCGATCATTGATGTGGGGTCGCCTTCGGTCTTAACAACGATATTGTCGAAGGATGTTGGGAATTGGCTATGAGGTAGGTACATTTGCATCGGCGGCTGCTGACCGAGACCGTATTGGGCTACATCGGTGATCACGCCGACGATGGTCCGCCATGGCTGGGGATTGGTATCGCTTCCGGGAAACTTGATCCGCTTACCAATCGGATCCTGACTTGGCCACAGCTTCGATGCCATCGTTTGATTGATTAACGCCACGAGTTGAGAGTCAGCGGTGTCTTGCTCGCCGATGGTTCGCCCTTGCAGCAGAGGGGTCTCCATCGCACGGAGATAACCCGGCGTTACCACATAAAGGTCGGCAGAGATTTCTTCACCGCGCGGTTTTGGTTGATCTTCCACCAACACACCACGACCGTCGAAGTTGTCGCTCAGCGGCAATACACTCGTCACACCTGCAGATTTCACTCCCGGCAATGCCGTGATTCGATCGCTCACTTCTTTGTAGAAACTCACTACATTCTCGGGCTTTGGATACTTTGCGCTTGGCAGTCCTATGTTCATTACCAATAAGTTGTGAGCGTTGAATCCGGTGTCTACGTTCCGCAACCGGATCACAGTGCGCAGCAACAAACCCGCACCTACTAGAAGCACCAGAGTAAGTGCAACTTCCGAAACCACAAGAGCAGCTCGGAAACGATTTCTGGTTGAGCTCGCTCCTGAACTGCGGCCTTCCTTAAGTGACTCGGTCAAATTTGGTCTTGAGACTTGTAGCGCAGGCACAATGCCGAATATCAAACCTGTGATGATTGAGATCCCCAACGTAAAAAGCAGACAACGTGCATCGATTTGAATATGCGCAAGCATCGGGTTAATACGCGATGCAAGAGTTTCGACCACACCCGTTCCCCACATCGCGAACAAGAGACCAATGCCGCCGCCCAACAGTGAAAGCAATAAGCTTTCTGTCAAAAGCTGCCGGACAAGCTGCGCGCGACCGGCGCCGATCGCTGCACGGATAGTTAATTCTTTGTAGCGGCCACTCGCTCTCGCGAGCAAAAGGTTGGCGACATTTGCACACGCAACTAACAGCACGAACACTACTGCACCAAACACCAACCACAGCGTGCGTCTTAAACTGCCGATGGTGTCTTCCGTGAGCGAAACAACGTTAATTCCGACATTCTTATTAGTTGTTGGATGCTCTTGCTCAAGACGTTTCGCCACGACGCCTGCATCGGCTTGCGCTTGCGCAATAGTCACGCCAGGTTTCAATCTGGCGATCGCGCGCACATGCCGCTCGCTTCTTTTTTCGTCGTCGTAGGGTTCTGCTATCGGCCGGTACAGTTGACCTTCAGGGAATACGAGGCTGGTAGGAAGAGGGCGAAACTTCGGACCCATTACGCCAACGATTGTGTAGGCCCTACTGTTTAGTGACACTGTCTTGCCAACGACGTTCATATCGCTGCCAAAGCGTCGTTGCCAAAGTCCATGGCCCAAGATAATTACGAAATCGTTCCCTTCCTTTTGTTCTTCGGGCGTAAACACGCGGCCCAGCATGGGCGTGCCCTTCATTAAGTCAAAGTATCCATCCCCAACTTGTATGGCTGGCACTCTCTCCGCCTCGTTCTCTGCGGACAGCAGTGGGTTCCATCCTGTGAAAGTTGTCACCTCTTGAAAGCTGCTAGTCTGCTGTCGGTAATCGGCGGCATCTGTAGCGGACAATTGATTGCGCCCTTTCAAGATGCCGTCCGTTCTCGAGTCACCCCATAAAAGCACAAGACTGTCAGGGTTCTCATACGGTAATGATTTGAGAAGCACCACATTGATTACGCTGAATACTGTTGTGTTGGCGCCGATTCCCAGAGCGATTGACAACACTGCCACTGCAGTGAAGCCTGGGCTCTTTAACAACATCCGCACCGAGTAGCGAAGGTCCCTCAAAATGCCATCCATTGATTTCCTCGCATCCGATTTTGGTCTTGGGTCTTTGGCCTTTGGCCTTTGGCCTTTGGTCTTTGTCCGTGTTCCGTTGTCGGTTGTCAGTTGATTCTGATTATTAGTGATAATTCGTGTGATTTCGTGGATCGTATTTACTGTAGCTTCGAAACACGATCCACGAAATCACACGGACTAATTCAACGAAGTAAAGAAGTAGCGACGACCTCTGATGAGAATTCGAAATTTAAAATTTCAAATTTTAAATTTCTTATTCGTATCTCAGCGCCACCAGCGGATCCACTTTCGTCGCGCGACGGGCAGGCAGGTAAGACGCTATCAGCGCGACGACCACCAGCAGCACTGATACAAATACAAAAGTTATCGGATCAGTAGCACTGACACCGCTCAGTAAACTGACGAGCAATCGAGTTACCAAAAATGCCCCCAATAGTCCGAGACCTACACCAATAACAATAAGTCTTACCGAGGAGCGCAAAATCGTTCGTAATACGTCGCCCAACTGCGCGCCCAGCGCCATGCGGATGCCAATCTCGCGCGTGCGCTGTGACACGGAATACGCAGTCACGCCGTAAAGCCCGATCGCCGCGAGTGTCAGCGCGACAATTCCAAACGCACCCAACACGACTGCCGCCACTCGTGCGGGAAACAGAGAAAACCTCAGATGCTCGGTCATACTCTTCACGTCAAACAGCGGCAGATTCGGATCCAGCGAGCGGACTGCGTCACGAGCAGCAGAAATGAAAGCCTCGGGATGACCTTCAGTACGCATAACAACACTCACTCCGCTGTTGTAATCTTGCGCGAGCGGAGACCAAATGAATGACCGAGGCTCTTCTGAGATATTGAAGTATTTACCATCATGCGCGACGCCAACAATGCGCCAATACGGTCCTTCGGCGCCTTTAAAGCTGACGCGCCGACCAACAGCATCATCAACTGAAGCTGCTTCAGGGATTATGCGCCGGACGAAAGTCTCGTTCACTACCACCACCTTTTCGGAATCACCGTTGTCGCGCTCGGTAAACTCGCGGCCGGAAAGGATCGGCGTGCGCATCGTTTCAAAGTATTTCGGACTCGCCGAACCAACCATTGCAGACGGCTGACTAGTTCCTCGCTCAGGTGTATGGCCTTCGATATGAACATTGTTGCTGGAGTAGTTAATCGACAGCGGGATGTTGGTAGTAGCTGCGGCGGACTTCACACCAGGTATCGCTTGTAAGCGCTCCAACACGCGGTCATGAAAGTCTCGCCCTCTGCTTTCGTCATATCCCTGAAGACCCAAGTCAAACGACAATGTCAGCGTGTCCGCTGGATCGAATCCCGGATTCATCGTTTGTAGCTGAGCCAACGCGCGACCTACTAAGCCGGCTCCGATCAGAATTACGACTGAGAATGCTAGCTGGGCCACGACCAGAGTGCTACGCAAGAGTGACCGGGAATGACCGCCCTGCGCTGTTGTTTCTTTCAGTGCTGAGGTGAGTGACATACGTGTTGCCTGTAGTGCCGGAGCGAGACCAAAAACTGCGCCAGCCAACAGCGAGACCACCAGTGAGAACAAGAGCACTCGCCAATCAACACTCAACTCAACAGCAAGTGGAAAATCGATCGGCGGCTTGAAGGCGAGAAGAAGTTGAATAATCCACAACGATAAGCCGAAGCCCAGGGCTCCGCCGATTACTGATAGTAGGATGTTTTCGGTCAGCAACTGCCTAATTATTCGTCGCGGCTTGGCGCCCATTGCCACTCGAATCGCAATCTCTTTTCTCCGTTCAGTAGCGCGTGCAAGGAGCAGGCCTGCGAGATTCGCGCATGTAATTAAGAGTACGACTGCAACCGCTGCCATTAAGATCCACGTAAAGCTGACGACTGAACCGCGCAGATCGGGAATGATAAAGCCCGGCGGGGTGAGTAAGATCGTCTGACCTTCATTAGTTTCGGGATACTCGCGAGCAAGCTGTTCCGCCAGCAGTTTGAGCGACGCTTCAGCCTGAGCAATGGAGACTCCCTCCTTCAATCGACCAATCGCAAGGAAATTCCCCGACCCACGATTGTCTACCCAAGTCGCGCCCGGCTCGATCCAACCAGTCATTGATATCGGCACCCAAACTTCTGGCGTGTAAACAATTTCAGTACCTCTAAATCCTTCTGGCGCCACCCCGATGATGGTGAAGGTATGATTGTTAAGTAAGACTTCCTTGCCAACGATATTCGGGTCGGCACCAAAACGTCGCTGCCACGAAGCGTAACTGATGACGATCACAGGATGAGTTAGACGGGTGCTGTCTTCGTCAGGCGCGAAGGTGCGACCTTTGATCGCGCCGACGCCAAGCACATCGAAATAGTTACCCGAAACGGAGTAACCCCATATTCGCTCACTACCGGAAGAGCTGCTCAAGCTAAGAGGCACGAAGCGATGGATTAAAAGGCCAGACAAGACCTGATTGCGATCGCGAACGTCCTTGTAGTTGGGATAGGAGAACGCCCTCAGCGTATCCCCTTTCCCTCTCGGCGAGACAGAGACGATCTGTTCAGGCTTGGTCACCGGAAGCGGTCGCAGGAGTACCGTGTTTACCAAACTGAAGATGGCTGTGTTGGCTCCTATGCCAAGTGCCAACGTGGCCAGAGCAATTAAGGTAAACGCCGGCCGCTTGATGAGGTTTCTCATTGCGTACCGAACATCGCGCAGCACAGTAGACATTTCTCCGCCTCCTGGTCTTAATTCTTGGGTCTTAGGCCTTTGTCCGTGGTCAGTTGTCCGTCGTCAGTTGATTACGATGGTTAGTGATTGTCGGTTCGTGTGATTTCGTGGAGCGTTCTCCTCCTTCAACTACCAAAAACGATCCACGAAACCACACGAATCAACACGAACGAAGTAAACCAGTAGCGACGACCTCTGACGTGAATTTCGAAATTTAAAATTTAAAATTTGAAACTTAATATTTTCACTCGTATCTCAAAGACACCACCGGATCGACTTTCGTGGCGCGGCGACCGGGAAGGTAACAAGCAAGAAGTGCCACCGTAACCAACAACATTGCGATAGCAGTGAAGGTCAACGGGTCCGTTGGCTCAACACCAAACAACATGCTGGTCATCCACCGCGTTAACACAAAAGCGCCGACCAGTCCGATCACAATTCCAATCACAGCCAGAATCATTCCCTGCCCGAGTACCATGCGGAAGACATCCCACGGCTCAGCGCCAATCGCCATGCGAATTCCGATCTCGTGTGTGCGCTGAGTCACGGCATAGGACATCACTCCGTAGATCCCGACTATCGCCAACACGAGTGCGATGCCTGCGAAGATACTCAACAGCGTCAGGTTCAAACGTTCAGGAGCTACCGACTCCGCGCGAATATCGTTCATCGTGCGGATGTTGTAGATCGGCTGATCAGGATCGACTGCTTTAACTTGTTCTCGCACGGCAGCGATCAATTGGTTCGGGTCGGAACGGCCTTTGATGACGACGGTCATACCGCTCAACGGAACCTGGTTGAAGGAAAAGTATCCCTGCACTCGATTGGAATCCTGCGAGAGACTGTCCATCTTTACGCGACCAACCACGCCAATAATCGTGATTGACGGGTTCTTGCTGTCAGTGCCCGGTTTGATCTGCTTTCCAACTGCGTCTTCGTTGGGCCAGTAACGTTTTGCAAATTCTTCGTCAATGATTGCGACATTTATACCCGCGCCATCTCTCTCGTGCTCTTGGAGCTTACTCAAATCCTTGCCGATGAGATGCGAACGATTGTCGCTATCGGTGAAATAGCGCCCTCGAAGCAACGGTATGTTCATCGCTCTAAAGTAATCAGGAGTTACCAGACACGCTTCCATGAGCGGAGTCTGATCAGGAGGCGGTGGTGGTTGTCCTACAACAACAAACGAGGTTTGCCAGCCGTTATTTCCAAGCGGCAGGCCCGAGGCTGCTGATACGGCTTCGACCCCGGGAAGATTGCGCACGTTTTCTAGCAGGCGATTAAAGAAGGCCTCCCGCTGATCCTGTGTCTCGTATTTCTTTTGAGGTAGCGAAATGCTGAAACTCGTGACGTGCTCATACGAGAACCCTGGATCGACTTGTTGCAGACGATAGAAGCTGCGAATCAAAAGCCCTGCTCCAACCAGCAGGACCAGTGTCGATGCTACTTCCACTATTACGAGCGAACTGCGCAGCCAGTGTCTGCTGGACACACCGCGACCTGTTTCCTTCAACGTGTCGTTCACATCGACGCTTCCAGCTTGCAGCGCGGGCACAAGTCCAAAAAGAATTCCTGTCAGAAACGAGACCCCGATTGTGAATGCCAGCACACGCCAATCCATTCCGATTTCTTTTGAGCGAGGAATGGAATCCGGACTGATGTAGAGAATGAAATCGATGCCCCAGCGAGCCAGCAGCAATCCGAGCGCGCCACCAATCAAGGAGAGCAGCACACTCTCGGT
>JBKPAL010000041.1:0-5015 GCA_046726395.1 Acidobacteriota bacterium | reverse complement strand
CATCCGACAATTCATCAGGGATCTTTGCGAGGTTTGCTTGCGCGTCCGGCACTCGAAGATATTGCGCCTGAGCGCCATTGATCGTGTTTCCGAAACGCCATCCACCGATCGCTTCGTAGCCTTTGCCGTGGCCGCACTGTGGAAGTTGGCCCGACAGACAGGCGCGACACTGACCACACGGCGTGATTGCGCCGACCAATACACGATCGCCAACTTCATAGCCCACGACCCCAGTTCCGAGCTCTTCAATCACGCCGACTGGTTCGTGGCCTAAGATCAGTCCGGGTTTCACAGGATACTCGCCTCGAACAATGTGCAAGTCTGTACCGCAGATAGTAGTAAGAGTGACGCGAATTACGGCGTCTCCGACGCCTGCTCGAGGCCGCTCTACTTCTTCAACGCGGATATTGTTCTTTCCATGAAATACATTTGCCTTCATCGTGTCCATCTGTACCTCCTAAGTCGGCACCATCGCGCGGTGGCAATCGATCGTTCATTGATGAGCCAGATGACGCAAAGCGACACCCGCTGCATACGCGAGAGAAGCTGCAATTGCACCAACGGCAAGTGTCGAAAGTCCCGAACTCCACCACGATGATGTAGACCACCGGCTCTTAAACGATCCGATCGCGAAGAACACACCACCCGTCAACACAGTTGATAGAGTGAGCGCGTGATCCAACTTGAACAAATACGGCAACAGTGGGACCAATCCGCAAATCAAGAAAGCCGCGAAGGTAGTTACTGCTGCAAGCCACGCTGAGCGGACCTCATTTGGTAGTCCGTATTCCTCCGTCAGCATGGTCTTCACCCAACGTGTGCGATCGCTCGTGATCAAATCGACGAGATTGGCAAGGTCAGCTCCGCTAAACCCTTTCTTGCGGAAAATCTCCCTTACCTCCTCACGTTCGCCCTCTGGAGCAAGCTCAATGTGACGATACTCAATTGCCTCGATCCGCTTTAGATCTTCATGTTCAGCCCTAGTACCGAGAAAATTACTAGCCGCCATCGAGAAGCCATCTGCAAACAGGTTCGCAAAACCCATCACCAAGATGATCCAAGGCGATAGTTGAGCTCCTGCCACGCCACTAACAACTGCGAAAGTAGTTACTGAACCGTCTATACCTCCATAGATCCAATCGCGCAGGTAGTTCTGACTTGGTCCAGCGGATAGCCGCTCTTGGATCGCTTCAAGTGAGTGTTCATGCTCCAACTGGTTGGATAACAACTTCTGTCAATCCTCTTGCACACCGCTGATTCGATCGATTGCGATACGAAACACGACACTGTCTGGGGCCGACGTATCCTGCACTATCATCGATTCAACGGGAGTAAGTTTAGGAAAACGGGCTAGCAATTTATTGAGTACGGCTCGTCGATCTCGCGGGTTATAAATCGCTTCAAATGTTCCGAAGGCGATTGCGCTACGCCAATGGAACTCATCTTCAATTTCATCTACTTGTAAGCAAACGCGAGGACGAGCTTTCATTGCTTCGATTTTACGACCAGGTAGTGAATGGCTATAAATCGTCCCTTCGTCCAACAAATAGTTGATCGGGACGACATACGGCTCGTCATTGTCTATACAACCGAGCCTTCCAACTCTGCCGCCCGCCATCACTTCAAACGCTTCTGTATCACTCAACATTCTCATCACAACGTTGCCTCCAAATACTTCGTGCGCAACGTATGTGCCGAACGAGTATCAGTAATTTAATGAGCTTAAGAGTTTGTGGAGGTGGTCGAGGTTGCGAGTTATCTCGCAGCAATGCGCGATGTTGCGCAAACGCGTGAAGAGAAGATTCGAGAAAGGAGATTAATGTGAGCTCAATGGCAGGTGTATCGTGAACGTCGAGCCTTTGCCCACGGTGGACTTTACGTCAATCCTGCCACCGTGAGCGCGAGCGATGCGACGAACTGCTGGAAGTCCCAAGCCGGTTCCTCCATCTGTTGTCGTAAAGAAGGGGTTGAAGATGCGAGAAAGATTTTCCTCACCGATGCCGCGTCCATTATCTGATACTTCAATGGTCGCCTCTTCTTCCGACTCGGCCCCCTGGTTCTCAGAGAGTGCCACGCGAATCTTCACGCGACCATCGCCATCCACTGAATCGATGGCATTGATAATCAAGTTCAGCACCGCGTCTTCCATCTGCGCGGTATCGAGTGGGAGGGTGATGGAATTCTCAGGTGGTTCAAATTCAATCTTGACCTGGTTACCGCCCGTCGCTGCGACTGTTAACTGAGCTCGAGCGAGATTTACGGCGCGTGAAACCACGTCACTCAGCGAGCTGGGTTTTACCGACACCAGGCGGGGCCGTGCACGATCAAGCAGAGCGCGCACTGTGTTATCAATTCTTTCAACTTCATGACGCATCCCTTCGAGGGCTTCGAGCTCCGGATCATTCTTGTCTCGGCGCCGGATCAGAATGTCAACCGCGCCCTGAATTCCCGCTAGGGGATTCTTGATCTCATGAGCCAGTCCCGCTGCGAGTTCTCCCACGAACGAAAGCTGAGTCGCTCGCTGCAATTCAGCTGCCTGTTGCAGAATTTGCTCTTCCGCTAACTTTCGAGAGGTTATTTCATGACGGATGGCTACGTACTGATATGGCTTACCGTCCGAGTTTAGAAACGGGACGATTGTCGTATCAACCCAATAGATGCTGCCGTCCTTAGCTTGGTTACGAAGCTCGCCCTTCCAGACCTGCCCACTGGCAATGGTAGTCCAAAGATTCCGAATAAAGTCTTTCGAATGGTAACCGGAATTGATGATGCGATGGTCTTGTCCTAGCAGTTCATCGCGTGAGTATTTCGAGATGCGGCAAAACTCATCATTGACATAGTTGATGATCCCACGTTGGTCCGTGATCGCAACGATGGTGGACTGGTCGAGAGCAAACTTAATGTCGTCGAGCTCTTTGAGGGACCTCTCAAGCGCATCACGGTCGTCGGATGAACGGCTGATTTGGCCAATGGTTGTCGAACTTAATTTCATAACGGCGTGGGTCGTACCACGGCACCAGACCCAACGAATTCGACTCTGAGCATTGAATGTAACGCCCATTGGGCGAGGGTAAACCACCCTTCCCGACCATGAGACTTTCAAACTCGAGTCGACTGATGGGCTATTGAACGCCTGTCAAGCAGCGATTGATCACACTCAAGTTTGGAAGTCTCATAGTTGGGAAGGGTGGTTTACCCCCGCTCACTCTTGCTACATTCAACCTTCGACACTTGACACTCTCTTTACTGATTCGTCCGCCGCAACCGCGTCTTCTTCCAGCTTCTTCATGCGATAACGAAGCTGGTCACGAGAAATGTTCAGAAGCTCTGCAGCCTTTGTCTGATTTCCGTGGCTCCGCTCAAGAGCTTGACGAACGAGAGACATCTCAACATCTTCGAGGGCGACCCCGTCGGCGGGAAGTCGGACTAAATCATTGATCTTTCCGCGCTCCTCACTACCGGAACGTGTGTCGCCTACCAGACCACGCGGCAAGTACTTCGTTGTGATCTCGTCGCCGTCCTCCAGAATCATCGCGCGCTCGATCACATTCCGCAACTCACGTACATTTCCTGGCCAATCGTAACGTGCGAACGCACTGAGCGCTTCAGGAGAAATCGTATTGATGTTTTTTCGCAAACGACTCCTGAAACTCGACATGTAATGCTCTGCCAACACACGAATGTCGTCACCGCGATCGCGTAGAGGCGGAATATCAATCTGGATCACTGATAATCGATAGAAGAGGTCCACGCGGAAGCGGCCGGCTTCACCTTCAGCTTTCAAATCCCGATTTGAAGCTGCGATCACACGAACATCCAAGGGTAAATCTTTTAACCCTCCCACACGCCGGAACGAACCTTCCTCGAGTACGCGCAACAGTTTTGCCTGAAGACTTAACTCCAACTCGCCGATCTCGTCGAGAAACAGCGTGCCACCTTCTGCCTGTTCGAATAAGCCTTCCTTCCGCGCCTTGGCATCGGTGAAAGCGCCTTTTTCATAGCCGAACAGTTCACTTTCGATCAGCGTGCCGGGCAACGCAGCACAGTTAATCGCGACGAAGGGACTGTCGGCGCGAGACGAGTGATAATGAATCGCCTTTGCTACCAAGTCCTTCCCCGTACCCGAGTCACCTTGCAAAAGCACAGAGGAAACTTCACTCTCAGCGACTTTGTGCGCCAGCGCTAACATCTCACGCATCGCTGGTGACTCCCCGACAATTTGATCGAAGCTGAATTGCTGGGCCCGTTCACGACGAAATAGGTTTACCTCTTTTCGCAAACGATTGGCTTCGATCCCATTGCGAATCGCAACTTGCAGTTCTTCAAGGTTGATGGGTTTTCCGATGAAGTCGTACGCACCCCCACGGAGTGCGGCGATGGTCTCATCGACCAGCACATTAGCTGTAATCATGATGACTACCGCGTCCGACTGCCGGTGTCGAATTTGGCGTAGCACTTCGAGGCCTGAACCATCCGGTAGGTTGATGTCGAGGAGAACAGCTGCGGGCTGGTCTGCGTCAAAGGCTGCAAGACCGGCAGATGCAGTTTCTGCCTGGACCGGTTCGTAGCCCCATCCGCGCAAGGCTTCTCCCAAAGACCAACGAATCATCTTCTCATCATCAACGACGAGGATCTTTTTCTTGTTTTCCTTCAGAGTAGTTTCTTTCACTTTCCAGTCGGTGGTTATAACAGTATTAGACAACGACTTCGATTATAGAAGACTAAAGCGACCGCGACACCCACAGATTCAGGTTCACCACCTAACAAAACCGCGCGTAGTAAAAGCTTCGACAATGGGGGTCCTTTTTATTCTGTGTAATCTGTGCCATCGGTGGATTTCGTTAACACCGAGCCACTGCTTCAAGCGCCTTTCGGTTGCGCACTAAGATCCCGTCGTCAGCCAACGTGACTATGTGCTTGCGTTTAAGCTCACTTAGCACGCGCGTTACAGTCTCACGCGAAGTGCAAATCATCTGCGCCAGCTCTTCATGCGTCAGACTAAAGCCGACTCGAAC
>JBKPAL010000040.1:0-7489 GCA_046726395.1 Acidobacteriota bacterium | reverse complement strand
CCGAATGGACACGCTTAAGACAATTACATACGACGTAATCGGACGCATTGCGCGCATCACACTGAACCGGCCCGAGCGCGGCAATGGAATCACGCTCGAAATGCCGGCAGAGATTGCCGCGTGTGTCGAACGCGCCAATCTCGATCCTGCCGTTCACGTAATCGCACTAGCGGGAAATGGGCGCGGCTTTTGTGGTGGTTACGATTTGGTTGTGACCGCCGAACAAAAGCTTGGCAATGAGCTCATCAGCTGGCCCACAGGATCACCGATGGATCCCAAGGTCCAGATCGAAAATCATGATCCAGACCAGCCGTGGGATCCAGTGCTTGACTACGCAATGATGAGTCGAAATGTCCGCGGCTTCATGAGTCTCTTTCACAGTGACAAACCTGTAATCTGCAAAGTACACGGGTTCTGCGTTGCGGGTGGGACTGACATGGCACTCTGTTCCGATCTCTTGTTGGTGGAAGACAACGCCTCGATCGGCTATCCACCGGCTCGAGTTTGGGGTGTTCCATCGACGGCTCTGTGGGCATATCGGATCGGAGCCGAAAGGGCGAAACGACTGTTATTCACTGGTGATTGCTTGACCGGGCGTCAAGCGGTGGAATGGGGGCTAGCTAGCGAATCTGCACCAGCAGACCAGCTGGATACAAAGTTTGAGCAACTGCTGGAACGAGTAGCGAAGTTACCAATCAATCAGCTGGTGATGATGAAGCTTTTAATTAATCAAACTCTTATGAGCCAGGGGTTAGAAGTCTCCCAACTTCTTGGGATCCTGTTCGACGGCGCAGCACGACATACTCGCGAAGGCTATGCGTTTCAAAAGCGTGCAAGTGAAGTCGGTTTCAAACAAGCAGTGGAGGAACGTGATGCGCCATTTAAATAAACTGATCCACAGATTACACAGATGTACGAGAACAGCATAACTACAGAGAGATTTTCGCATCAACGTTTAACTCGTAGGCGAAGAGTTCTCTGTGCGTCGTCCATGTCTCCGTGCCTCTGTGGTGTTGTTTTACGCGAATTACTCTCGAGCAAAACGAACCACACAGACAAGGAGAACGCACGGAGAATGTGCCAACGCTTTTTGCTTTCCTGTCTGTGAAATCTGCGTAATCTGTGGATGCCCCTTTCCGGAGTAACTATGATCTTCAAGAGTCCTCACCCGGCGATCTCTATCCCAAACATCACAATTTCCGACTTTGTCCTCCAGCAGGCGCAGAAGCATGGCCCAAAGACTGCACTGATTGAAGGAACTACTGGTCGGTCGATTAGTTACGATCAGTTGCGTCCGTCGATACGATCTCTTGCTGCGGGCTTCGCCAGGGAAGGCGTAAAGCAAGGCGATGTTTTTGCTATCTACTGTCCCAACCTTCCCGAGTATGTTCTTGCTTTTCACGCTGTTGCCACGTTAGGCGCAGTTGCCACGATGGTCCCTACACTGTTGACCGGCGCTGAAGCCGCTAGTCAACTCCAAGACTCAAAGGCACGTTATCTTCTAACCATTCCAGCGTTGATGGAGCGCGCTCGCTCGGCTGCTCAGTCTGCGCAGATCGAAAAGATCTTCGTTATCGGTGAAGCAGAAGGCGCACTCCCGATCTCCTCGTTAATGTCAGGCGATGACAACGTGCCTAATCTGACGCTCCAACCCGACGTAGATATCGCCGCATTACCGTATTCGAGTGGAACCACCGGGTTCCCCAAGGGAGTAATGCTGACTCATCGAAATCTCGTGGCGATGCTTTGTCAGATGAATGCGATTGCGCCGTTAGATGAGAATGACACAGTGATCTGTGTGGTCCCAATGTATCACCTCTACGGATTGCACGTTCTCGCGAATCTGGCGCTGACGAACGGGGCCACGGTCGTAACGCTTCCACGGTTTGAGCTAAGCGAATTCTTGAAAGCACTCGAGAAGTATCGAGTGACAGTCGCTCCGCTGGTACCGCCTCTTGTGCTTACACTTTCGCGTTCACCGGAGGTAGACAACTATGACCTTTCCGATCTGAGACTGATTCTTTGCGGAGCCGCTTCGCTATCGGACGATGTCGCCCGAGCATGCGCGCAGCGTCTCGGTTGTGATATTCGGTATGGTTACGGGCTTACTGAAGTTAGTCCGTTGTCACATGTCACCGATCCAGCAGAACACAAGCCAGGATCAGTGGGCCATTGTTTGCCCAATACGGAATGCCGGATTGTCGATCACACAAACGGACGCGAGTTAGGAGCTAACGAAGAAGGTGAAATTTGGATCCGCGGTCCACAGGTGATGAAGGGATATCTCGGAAATCCAACCGCGACCGCGGCGATGTTGGATACTGAAGGATGGCTGCGCTCTGGGGATGTGGGGTATGTCGATGAAGACGGGCAACTCTTCGTGGTCGATCGCGTAAAGGAACTAATCAAATACAAGGGTCGGCAGGTTGCGCCGGCAGAACTCGAGGCCGTGCTGCTGTCACACCCACAGATTGCTGATGCCGCAGTAATACCGAGTCAAGATGAAGAGGCAGGTGAGGTACCGAAGGCGTTTATCGTTTTGCGTCCCGGAGTTAACGCTGAGATCGATGCTCAGGAGATCATGGAGTTTGTTGCGCAACGCGTAGCTCCACACAAGCGAATTCGCAAATTGGAGTTTGTTAGGGAGATTCCGAAGAGCCTGGCCGGAAAAATTCTGCGTCGTGTGTTGATTGAAAAGGATAGAAATTAAAAATTAAGAATTAAAATTTAAAAATTAAGAATGTCGTGCGTCTCGTACCAGAATTTCGTTCCGGAACCTCGCCATTACTCAGGACGACACGAAATCTTAATTTTTAAATTTTAATTCTTAATTTCCCTATTACGCGTTCGCTGCTCGTTGACTAACCGCCGCAGTCTTCAACAAACCGGAATTCAGCATGTCTTCGTGCAACTCGCCGCGTTGATTCGTCACCATCGTCGGCTTGAAGTGCTTAGCAAATCTTGAGCTGACGCGAAACGCTGGCGTGTACATGTGATCCAATGGCTCAGTCGTGCTGATGAAAGTGCGTTCCTTCGGTCGCGCCTTGATCCACCCCAGACCCTTCAACGAAGTAGTCAGCGGTTGAGCGCAAATCAACATCCCGGCTCCCAGCGCCAGGATCATCTGCATCTTCGTCATCTTCGCTCCATATAGTTTGGTGAATCCGACCGCGTGTTTCGCGACACGCCAGTGATAGCCCTTCAAACCCTGCAAGTCCTCTACGAATCGCACTACTTCCGGGACGGAATCGAGTGGCTGTTGCATTACGGTGGTCCCATCCATGTCGCGCAATTTTGTTGACGGCAACAAACTGCGCCGATTGAGACATTCGTAGAAATAAGGCGTACCGAGAATGGGGATTGACAACGTAATGAACGAAGGAAGCGTAATTTCCGGTGTGGACGTGATGAACTCCAACTCGCGTCGCAGATCAGAAACCCTGCGACTCGTCACATCAAGCATAAGTCCGTAGGCAAAGACAAGTCCGGCATTCAGCGACTTGCTCACCATCTCAACCTGGGGTGAGGTCGTGTTCTGTAGCTTGTTGAAGTTGCGCAACCAGTTGTTATCGAACGATTCAAGACCACTGAACAAGAGCTCGCAACCTGCATTTCGGATCGCCGCAAGGTTTTCATCCCGACGATAAAAGTCGTTAGTGACCAGCGCTCCCCACTCATTGAAATATCCTGCTTGCCGCATCTCCTGGATCAAGGCAAGTCTCGCCCTGAAGTGCTCGCGATCGCTGCCATAGAAATTGTTATCGAGAAAGAACATCCTTCGCCTCTTCCCCGACGCTAGGATTTGTTTGCGAATGTAGTCGAGTTCGTAAGTCTGATATTTGCTTCCTTCAGCGGTCAGCGCGCAGAACGAGCAGCGGAAATTGCAATTGCGCGTCGTTTCAACGTATCCGATTCTGCCCAGCCAGTAAGCCAGGTCATAACGCGGGATCATCTCCTTCGCTACGTACCCCTCACCGAACGCGTCTGCGACAACCTCCATTAACTCCTCGATATCACCGAGGCATGTATAGTCAAAGAATCGCTGAGCCAACAGAGGTAGTGCTCGCACAGGAGGTCCACCAGCCACGACGATCACTTCCGGATTCTTTGTTCGGGCGTACGCAGTGATGTGCAACATCCGATCGAAGCTGTTGGTGAGCCCAGTTAGCACCAGCATGTCGGGCCAGCTTAAAAGGTCCTCGTCTTCAAGTGGTCCACTCGCGAGCTCCGTGTAGCAACGTACGTCACATAAATCACGAGAGAACGCACCCGCAAGATAGATTGGCCCAACTGCCTGAGGGATCTTGGTGGTCCTGCGAATAGGCTGTCGTGAGTCGTCAAAGTAACAATTAACGACTAACACTCGTTTGATTGGCTGTCTTGAAGATCCTCCGTGCATCAAGCTGATTTCCTGTTTCTAACAGAATTACAATCCACCTGCTGGTTGTCAGAATTGACGGCCAATAGATAGCCCGTGAAGTCGAAAGTGGCGAGCGCCGATGAAGGGCGGATTCAGAAAGAACGCGCGGTACTCTACTCCCTGCGAAAGTGATAGGCAATACATTTCAACATTATTTGGACCGGGTGGTCGGTAAATTTAAGCTTGAATACAGCAGTTAGGAAGGGGGCAGTCCATAGATTCAACCTTCGGTAGTTTCAAGACGCCCCCGCTTAAGGTTGAATGGTGCCCTCTGTCATCGGTTCTGGTGAATGAGTAAATTCGATGATCGAGCTTATGGAACTTGAGCGGGAGCGCCCCTGAATCCAGCGAAGGTTTAATCTATCGACTGCCCCCTTCCCAACTGCGCTTTTCAATGTTGAAGCTGAGACCGCTTGCTCCCTTTGCGACTGCTCCATTCGATCCTGGGAATATCCCAGGCCAGTCAATTGCCGGGCTGGCGTCGATCTTTCTTAGGCGGAGGCTCGGCTGTATTGACCTCCTTAGCACGTACTCGAGATCGCGGGTGATAGCGATCGTATGCGGAACGAAGGTGTCGATCAGTCAGGTGTGTGTAGATCTGTGTGGTTGAAATATCGCTGTGGCCAAGCAATGCCTGTACAGAACGGGAGTCAGCGCCGTGTTGCAGAAGATGAGTAGCAAAGCTATGGCGCAAGGTGTGCGGCGAAATGTCTTTTACACCGGCTGCTTTTGCGTAGCGCTTGATCATGGCCCAGACAAATTGTCGCGTCAGGGGCTTTCCACGATGCAGAAACATATTCGGTACAGAGCTCTTACCATAACTCGCTTTCACCGCTGCATACTGTTGTAACCAATGAATCGCACTCTTGCCGATGGGCACTCGTCGTTCTTTGCTTCCTTTGCCGTAACAGACAACGAAGCCGCCATGAAGATCAATATCTGATTGCTTCAACCCAACCAGCTCTGAAACGCGCAAACCGGCCGCGTAAAAGAGTTCCAGAATAGCGCGGTCGCGTATGCCTTGAGGCGTCGCTACGTTCGGCGCGGCAAAGAGCAAATTCACTTCTTGCTCGGTAAGGAATGTTGGCAGGTAAGAGAATTTTTGCGGAGTATCGAGATCTTCAGTTGGCTGGACGCGAATGTGACTGTCCAGCATGAGAAAGCGAAACAGTCCTCTGGCAGCACTTACGGCGCGCGCGACTGAATTTGGAGCTAGACCATCTTTAGAAAGCTGTGCAATCCAGCCACGCAAATCTTGTCGCGAAAGGTCTGTGATGGACTTGCCGTCCTTCGCTGCCCACGTGTGAAGCTTTGCAAGATCGCGGGCGTAATTCTCGAGTGTGTGCCGGGCGAGTCCCTTCTCGACCTGGCTATAGGTTAGAAACTCTTTTATCAGATCACGCGTGCTCAACTCTTTGGAGTGCAGTGACTTGTCACCGCTTTCATCATCTCGTCACCGTTTTTCAACGTCCGAAGACATTCAAGCACAATCCTCGGAGACGATCCACGAAATAAAACGGCTGTTGAATCTTAGTGAGGTGGTGTTACTCGTAGCGGAGACACTCGATAGGATCCAGGCGAGAAGCTTTGCGTGCAGGCCAAACACCGAAAAGCAAACCGACGCCGATTGAAACCGTCAGACCAGTAATCACTGCCCAAGTCGGAATGAGCGCAGGAAGACTCGGAACGAGAAGCATGATTATCCTGCTGATGCCAACAGCCAGAACTACGCCGAGGATGCCCCCAAGAAAGGTCAGAGTCATTGCTTCAAAGAGAAACTGACGCACAATATCTTTCCGGCGAGCGCCCAGTGCTTTCCGCACGCCGATCTCCTTCGTGCGTTCTGTGACGCTAACCAGCATGATGTTCATCACACCGATACCACCGACAAGGAGACCCAGACTTGAGATAGCAATGGCGATCAGTCCGACCATTGCGGTGATGCTGTCAAACTGTTCGATGAATTTGTCAGCGGTCTTGATGTCGAAGTTATTCGGAGCTGCGAACTTCACTGCCCGTCGGCGCCGCAGAATCTCTTCGGACTGCAGCAAGGCTTCGTTCACCCGGCCTGACTTTCCCTGAATAACCAGCAGTAGGTAACCCTTCGCCGGGGCGATCTTCTGTGCGGTTCGGAACGGAATGTAGACCGCATTATCCTCTTCGTTCTCTCCAAAGAACCCGGCTTTTCGTTTTTCCAGTACGCCGATGATTTCGAAATTGTACCCACCCATTCGAACTTGCGTGCCTGCAATCTGGTTCTCGCCGGGGAAGAGCGCGTCGGCGGCATTGACACCAATGACCATCACGTTCGCACGCTGCTGGTCGTCCATTTCTGAAATGAAGCGACCATCTCTAATAACGATGTTGGTAACGCTGGCGTAGTTCGCCGAGACGCCTTGAGTGTTTCCCCAACGATAGTTGTGGCCTCGGTAGGTGATGTTGTCGTCGAATGGCCCTCCGCTGTAACCGACGTTAGGCGCAACGTGCGCGACTTCTTCAACAGCGGTTGCTTGAGCCTTGATTGCTTCTGCGTCAGCCACGGTCAGAGGTTTTCGCGTTCGTTCTGAGCGATCCTCACTGACTCGAGGTCCTGTTGAAAGATGGAACGCATAGATGTTGTTGGTCCCATACTCTTCGATAATCGCGATGATGTTTTGTCGCAAACCAGTAAGAATGGATGCGATTACGATCGCCGTCATCACACCGATCACAATACCGAGCACGGTAAGAAAACTACGAAACTTGTGCGAGCGGACGCTGTCGAGCGCCATCGCGAGCGTCTCGCGCAGAACACTTCTCTTAAAAAATCGGAGTTTGAATTTCATGCTAAGTGGTCTGCGTCAAAGCTAGGATGGGATCTAAACGTGCCGCTTTGAATGCGGGATAGATGCCAGCGACCATCCCAATAGCGGTCGAAACAAAGATCGCGAGCAAAATGTAACCGATGGTGATCGTCATGGTAATTGCAGCAAGTGCAGTAATCAGCGCCGTCACTCCCCAGGCGAGAATCAATCCGAGTATTCCTCCGAGGATACAGAGAATTGCTGATTCAATTAGAAACTGAAGCAG
>JBKPAL010000039.1:0-3646 GCA_046726395.1 Acidobacteriota bacterium | reverse complement strand
ACCATCACCATCAGCATCTACTCCTATCACTGGCCAGTCATCAACCCACTTCATTGGTTGCAAGTGAACGACGCGTCCATAGGCGTCCTTGTCCTGAAAATGTATAAACCAGGATTCTCCCGCTTGCGTTTCAATCCATGCGCCCTGGTGGGGCCCATTGACAGATGTGCTGCCCTGGTCCATCACGAGCTTGTCTTCGTACGGACCATATATATTTCGTGAGCGCAGTACAGTCTGCCAACCGGTCGAAACTCCTCCAGCAGGAGCAAAGAGGTAGTAGAAACCATTTCGCTTGTAGACTTTCGGTCCTTCGATAGTCGGATGATGCACTCGTCCGTCAAAGACCATCTTTCCTTCATCAAGAATCCGCGTGCCATCAGCACTCATACGATTAATGGTGAGAATGCTTTTGATTCCCGCGCGACTATTGGCCCACGCGTGAACCAAGTAAGCCTGGCCGTCTTCATCCCAAAAAGGACACGGATCGATCCAGCCCTTCGCTTTCTTGATTAGGACCGGAGTTGACCAGGGACCCAACGGATCTTTTGCTTTCACCAAATAGATTCCGAAATCCGGATCAGGGTAATAAACGAAGAACTCGCCGTTGTGATAACGAATGGCGGGTGCCCAAACTCCGTTTCCATGTTGCGGTTTCCTAAAAACATCAAGAGGTATTTGCTGTTTGAGGACGTGACTGATGATCCTCCAGTTGACGAGATCTTTAGAGTGCAGGATGGGTATGCCGGGAGTGCAGTTGAAACTGGACGCCACTAGATAGAAGTCGTCACCTACTCTGATTACGTCTGGGTCTGAATAATCAGCATAGAGAATAGGATTCTTATAGGTTCCGTTTCCCAGGTCCGGAACCCAAATCCCTTTACTGATGGATCGATCTGACCGAGCGCGTTGAGGAGAAAAAGAAGTTAGGAGCGTGAGGAGTACGAGCGTCGTGAACGTCGCTTTTGAATTCATGCCGCAGACTTGCGGATTCAGCTCTCCTTTGAAGAACTGGCGTCAGAGCTCTCGGGCTCGTCAGTGTCTTCGGTTTCCTGCGCCTTCTGTGCACGCACGAGATGTTCACGCATCGCATTGCGTGCAGCTTCAGGATTTCGTTCTCGAATTGCGCGATAGATATGACGGTGCATTTCTGCTGATTCCTTCAAGTCTTTAGCGCGTTTCACTGTTTTGCTGCGCACCTCGAAAAGGATTGTCGCCACCATGTTCATCAGTGCAGTAAGAATGCGATTGCCTGAAGCAGCAGCCACACTTTGGTGGAAACGCATGTCATGAACCAGGAACTGCTCGGGTGCGTCAAGCGAAGCAAACATCCCGGTCAACTCTTCAGACATGGATGCGATTTGATCACTAGTCGCATGTTCTGCGGCCAAACCTGCAATCGCCATCTCAAGTGACTGCCGCGCTTCGAACATCTCTGCGGTAGTAAACCCGTGCAAGGAAGCCATCAACCGAAGTGGACTGCTGTCGAGTGTCGGCGGACCGTCTGCGCCTACCACAAAAGTACCGGCGCCTTGGCGCGACTGAAGTACACCAACCGCTGCTAGCGAGCTGATGCCGGCACGTAACGTGGGTCTGCTGACACCCAACAGTTTCGCCAGATCGCGCTCGGGCGGGAGTCGATCGCCAGCCCTTAATTCACCGCTATGAATCATGGCCTGAAGTTGCGATACCACCTCTTCAAAAGTGGTGCCTCGCCGCTCACTGTCGATCGTTTTATAGATGCTTGTGTTTGACTCACCCATAGTTCTTTATGTCGTTTAGTATACGCCGTAGAAGTGCAAATTCAGTATCGACAACGCGGCCGAGCTTCTCACCTCTTAGTCCGTGCCTGCTCGATCAACCACAGACTCAAATCATTAGCTGCCACGAAATTGTGGTACTCGGCAGGCAATCGCCTACCGTCAACATACTCGTTGTAAAGCCAAGGATCTCCGACTGCGAACACCGTGCCTTTACCTAATTTACTCTCCGCCATAATCACATCGCCATTGTCTAGGAGAACCGACTGAGCTGGAGCCGTGACCCTGAGCGTTGAAATCTCTTTCAGGAAAAGTTTCTTTGCCGTTTTAAAGATTTGATGATTTGCGGGTACGGCAATGCTTCCCATCGCATATTCATTTCCCTGAACGCGGTTGCGGCTGTCTTTTTTGAACTCAATTCCGAAACGTCCGGCCAACTTGTTGAAGTGATCGAATTCAGCATTGCCCACATCGTTACCCATCAAAACCAACACGCCGCCTGCTCGCACCCAATCGACTATTGCCTTGATGTCTTCATTAGATATGAAGTTTGGATTAGATGTTTCGGCTGGCGTATCAGGATCCACAATAAGGTAGATATTCGCCCGGCGCAGATTACCTAAACGCGGGGCGTCACTTAACTGAGCGGTGGCTGCTCCATAGCTTCGAAAGACGTTGCTCCACATGGAGAAGCCGCTGTTGGGCCACTCGTTCCACTTGTAGTGCCAAGGCGACATCTTGCCGGCGGCGTTCGCCTTCATCTCATGATTGAAGTAGTCGTCAAGCAGAACCGTTAAGCCTTCTCCTGTGTGAGTCTTCGCCGCAAGCTCCATCTCGTTTGCAGCTAACAGAAATGCCCCGACACCCTTAGCATCGTTGGTAATCACTTTCTCACTCAAATAATACGCATAGCTTCCGTCTCGATATGGGTTGCCGCCGAGTCCGCCCACGACGACTGTTCCTTTGAGATTGGTTTGGCCATTCGCATCGAGTTCGATGAACCGGCTGCTGATACCTTGGTATCCAGCCTGGGCCACCTTCAGATATTCTGCCGGCAGATAGCCCAGTCGCACACCCTTAGCCAACGAATAAACGAACATGCTCGAGGCTGATGCTTCGAGGTAGTTGCCATCGTCGCCTCCTCTATCAACGACCTGATACCACAGACCACTCGAACGGTCCTGGTAAGTCTTCACAGCACTAGCCAGACGATTCAGGATCGCGATCAACTCAGCTCTCTGCGGATGCTCTTCAGGGAAATATTCGAGCGTGTCGACCAGCGCCATCGCATACCAGCCCATTGCCCTTCCCCAAAAGTTTGGCGACCGTCCCGTTTCGGGGTTGGCCCAGCGCTGTTTTCGCGACTCATCCCAGCCGTGATAGAGCAGCCCCGTCTTCTCATCGCGAGCATGTCGTTCCATCAATACAAACTGTTTCGCAATGTCATCGAAGGCTGCATCTTCTCCAAAGGTCGCGGCGTACTCCGCATAAAACGGCTCACCCATGTAAAGACCGTCCAGCCACATTTGATATGGATAGATCTTCTTGTGCCAGAAACCGCCGTCCGATGTCCGCGGTTGCTTGCGCAGTTGTTCGCGAAGAAGCGCTGCGGCCTTACCGTACTTCTCGCGGCCAGTAACCTTGTAGAGAAGCAATAGATTTCGGCCGCAGAGCACGTTATCGATATTGAAGTCTTCAAGGTTGTAAGTGCGAATCGTTCCATCGTCGTTAACAAAACGATCCATACTTCGCTGAATGTAGTTAAAGTAATTACCGTTGCCCGTGCTTAGCCAAACTCCCTCGATTCCTTTCAGCACCACACCTTGGTCGTAATTCCACTTGGCCGTCTTGCCCCATTCTGATTCAGGTGCATCACTCCACAATGTCAT
>JBKPAL010000038.1:0-15028 GCA_046726395.1 Acidobacteriota bacterium | reverse complement strand
GATGAGAGCCTTTATTCCAGAATACAAACTGACGACACCCTCATCTTTGGATGATGTGCTCAGCCGCTTAGTTGACGAGCCTGGAGTCTGGCGTCCCTTTGCTGGTGGAACCGATCTAATGGTTCTGTTGGAAGCAGGAAGACTGCCCCACAAGAATTACATAAACATTTGGAATCTGCTGGAACTGCGCGGGATTGAAGCTGACGAAAAGCAGGTGAGAATAGGAGCGCTTACCACCTATTCCGAGGTTCAGGCCGATCCGGTTTTGCGTAACGAGTTTCCGATGCTCTGTCAGGCCGCACGCGAAACCGGAGGACTCGCCATTCAAAACCGTGGCACGCTCGGCGGCAACATCGTTAATGCTTCTCCTGCAGCCGACTCACCTCCGGCACTGCTTGCATACGGTGCCGAACTAGAACTCACCTCCCGTAATGGCAAACGACGCGTCCACTATCAAGATTTTCATCGCGGCTACAAACAGATGGACCTTCGCGCAGACGAACTCCTGACTCGCATTTCTCTGCCACGAGATGCAAACGGTCTTCAGCACTACTATCGGAAGGTCGGGACGCGTAAAGCTCAGGCTATCTCAAAGGTGTGCTTTGCGGCGGTCGCGCGCGTGAGTTCGAACAACATCGACGAAGTGCGTATTGCGCTCGGCAGCGTGGCTCCCATTCCGCTTCGCTGTGTGAACACGGAAAAGGTGATGGTGGGCCAGAAAATTGATGAGAATTCAATTGATGCCGCACGAGCGGAGTTGGCCCGCGAGATTACTCCTATCACCGACATTCGTTCTACTAAGGACTATCGTCTACGAGTGTCGCAGAATTTGCTGGAGGATTTCCTTCGCAGTCTTACGCGAGACCTATATTAAGCCTCAACGGAGAATCGAATGACTAATTATCCTGCGATCGCTTTTAATAGAGCTGCGGTTGAGCCCATCGAATGTTTGAAGGCTGGGTTCGACACCGTTAAGAACCACTATTGGTTGTTCGTCGGCATTACGGCAGTCGGTATGTTGATAGCCAGCGTGGTCCCCTTTGGGCTTCTAATGGGGCCGATGATGTGTGGGATTTATTTGGCCTACTTTAAAGTTCGACGTGGAGAGCTAGCTGAGTTTGGCGATCTCTTCAAAGGTTTCGACTACTTTGGTCAGAGTCTGATCGCCACACTGATTCACATCATTCCGATCATGATCGTTTTTGTTCCGTCGTATATCGCCTTCTATGTGAGTCTGTTTTTGATGATGCCACGACAGGGCGGTGAACCGGATCCTGCAGCTATGCTCACCTTCTTCGGCGTGTTCGCGATCTTTTGGTTCGTGATCATCGTTTTTGTCATGGTCGTTTCTATCCTGTTTACGTTCACTTATCCGTTGATTATCGACCGCGGGCTAAGTGGTCTTGATTCAGTTAAGCTAAGCGTAAGGGCTGGACTCGCAAACTTCTGGCGTTTGCTTGGTTTGTTTCTGATCAATGGAGTCCTCGGCATGGTTGGCATGTTGTTGTGTTACGTCGGTGTCGTTCTGGTACTTCCCGTAACTTTCGGTGCACTAGCTTCAGCTTACGAACGGGTATTTGGTTTAGGTGCGCCGCTGCCTTCGAACCTTCCTCCGCCACCACCAACGTTCAGTTAATTTAAACCTGATGTCTCAAGCGGATCTGATCATTCGCGGCAGGCGTGTCGTACTACCCGACTCGACGACAGCGGCTTCGATACACATTCTGAACGGCCGGATCATTGGAGTTAGGGATTTCAACGACATACCTGATGGCGCCGAACTCGTAGAAGCCGATCAGAATTGTGTAGTGATGGCGGGGCTCGTGGATACACATGTGCACGTAAACGAACCTGGACGGACTCACTGGGAAGGCTTCGAGACTGCAACGCGCGCAGCAGCTGCCGGCGGAGTAACAAGCATTATCGACATGCCGCTTAACTCCATTCCGCCCACTACAACCAAGCACTGTCTTGAAGAAAAGCTCGCGTCAGCAAGAGGCAAGTGTCACGTCGACGTCGGCTTTTGGGGCGGAGTTGTGCCCGGTAATACAGGTGAGCTGGCTTCGGTGTATGAATCAGGAGTAGTTGGCTTCAAGTGTTTTCTGATTCACTCCGGCGTTGAGGAATTTCCTAACGTGACCGAAGCGGACTTGCGCGTAGCAATGTCGGAACTGAAACGACTTAATGCGTTGCTCATTGTCCATGCTGAAGTACCTGGTCCCATCGAACGGATTACCGGTGCGGTTAAAGGTGGTGAGCCTACGAAGTATCAAACCTTCCTGACCTCAAGACCGCGTGCTGCCGAAAACGAAGCGATCGACTTAATGATCAGATTGAGTCGCGAGTTTGATACTCGCGTGCATATCGTTCACCACTCTTCTGCCGATGCGTTGCCTTTGCTGCGCAGGGCGAGAGCTGCCGGTGTCAAAATCACTGCTGAGACTTGTCCGCATTATCTTTTCTTCGCCGCCGAACAAATTGGTGATGGTGCTACTGAGTTCAAGTGCTGTCCGCCTATCCGTGAGCTAGAAAATCGTGAACAGTTATGGCAAGCATTGAAAGAGGACACGATTCAAATGATAGTTTCAGATCATTCGCCGTGTCCCTCGGACTTGAAGGATCGGGCGACTGGCGACTTCCTGACTGCATGGGGTGGGATCTCGTCATTACAACTTCGCCTTCCGATCGTATGGACCGAGGCGAGCAAGCGAGGTCATACTCTCAAGGATCTGACCCGATGGCTTTGCGCCGCTCCCGCTGACCTCGTCAATCTAAGTCACAAAAAGGGGAAAATTGAGGTGGGACTCGATGCAGACATTATTATTTGGAATCCCGATGAGAAGTTCTTCGTTGATGCGCAATCTTTGCAACACCGCCACAAGGTCACTCCTTATGCGGGTGAGGTTTTAGCCGGAACTGTGCAAAAAACTTTTCTCCGCGGCAAGAAGATATATGATGACGGACTGGTGGAAGCACAGGCTGCGGGGGAGTTCATTTTTCGAGAACCTTAGCAGGTGGGAATGTAAGTATGACGCAAGCAATTGAATGGACCAGTGTTGATGAAGCTCCTGTCAAAGAGAAGTTTGGCGGAACAGTCAGAGTGCGCACGCTTTGGCGAGGAAGCAACGGAGCCATCGCCCAGGTGGTTGAGCTTGATCCAGGAGCATGTTGGGAAGGCTTGGATGTACATGAACCTGGACCAGAGGAAGTGTTTGTGATATCGGGCATCTTCAATGACGGCGTACGTGATTATCCCGCCGGATCATTCATTCATAACCCGACTGGATCTTCTCACGTTCCGCAGTCCAGGACTGGATGCAAGATCTTTGTTTTCTATCCTGAAGGCTAGTTGCAAACTGATGCAATTTACGGAGCTTATCGATCTTGCGGCGGAAAAACTCGGAGGCGCAGCGTTGGCCGCCAACGATGAGTTCTTTGCGCCAAAAGAAAATCTGCTGAAGCAGGCCGCACCGGTTTTCATCGAAGGCAAGTACACCGACTTAGGAAAGTGGATGGACGGCTGGGAAACCCGTCGTCGCCGGACGCCCGGTCACGACTGGTGCCTGATCCGGCTTGGTCTTCCTGGAATTGTCCGAGGCGTTGTAGTCGATACGAGTTTCTTTCGCGGCAACTATCCCGAACAGTGTTCAATTGAGGCTTGCACTATTGATGGTCAACCTCCTGTGGACCAACTGCTGAGCGAGGACAACAGCTGGACCGAGATTTTGAGTAAATCCGAGCTTAAGGGCGATTCTGCAAACGATTTTGCTATTCACAATGAACAACGGTTTACGCATTTGCGATTTCGGATCTACCCGGATGGCGGTGTCGCGCGACTTCGAGTCTTCGGAATTGTAGTGCCCGATTGGAATCGTCTGAATGCAATGGGAGGCGAGATTGATCTTGCAGCAGTGGAGAACGGTGGCTTGGTACTTTCGTGCAGTGACATGTTTTTTGGTCACCGACACAATCTGATCATGCCGGGTCGGGCACTCAACATGAGCGACGGATGGGAGACGAAGCGGCGCCGTGGTCCAGGACATGATTGGGTGATCATTAGACTCGGTGCTGCCGGAACGATACGTCACCTCGAAGTTGATACTTCATACTTTAAAGGAAACTTTCCGGAGAGTTGTTCTCTCGAAGCGGGCAAAGGCGACGATGTACACGTTGACGATCTGACTTGGAGAGTAGTCTTGCCGCGCACCAAGCTGCAGGCGCACACCCGTCACCATTTCCAAGATGAGATTAACGACTCCGGAGTCGTTTCTCACATTCGTTTGAACATTTTTCCAGATGGTGGTGTAAGCCGGTTGCGCGTGTACGGAACTGTTGAGCGTAAATCATGAAAGAAGTGATGGCAGCCATTTCGCTTGGTTTGTTGTTTACCACTTCATCGTTGGCCCAGGGAAGGTACATCCTTCGAACCTGATGGACTTAAGGGGTCCCGTAAAAACGCTTACGGTCATAGTAACTGAGATTTCCCGGCAGGACAGTCAAGCATCCCCGAGGCAACTTTGTCATGAACGTTTTGCGTTCGATGAAAAGGGAAGAGTAATCGAAACAGGAGACATTCGATGGAGGGGGAGTGCTAATGAGCAAAGAGGTCTTTGCGTATGACATAAATGGAAGAAAGCTCTCCGCTAAGCTCTTTGATTATCGTGGCACTCTGATGTCGACGACGATGTTTACTTATGATGCAGATGGCAAGCTGATCTCGTGGATAGGTACGATGAGGTTGGCAGGCCGGTCCATAAGACGATACAGCGTTACCGAGAAAACGAAAGTCTCGCCGACATCACGAACTACAACAAAGAGGGAGTTGTAACGTATAAGCGGACCCAAGCTTAAGATGCACACAATCAGATAACGGAGAGTACGGCCTATGGTTCCGGAGGTCATGTCATAGAATCGAAGTAACGACGCGGAAGTTTACATACAGGTAGTTCGGGTGATGAGTTGGATGCGAACACATAAAGAACCGCTTAGCATCCGGTCGCTACCGCTCCCGGTTCTGTAAAGTTGATGACAGATACCTATGCTCAGTCGGCCAATCTTAACCACTTCAATGCGCTTCCATTTGCCGAAGCCGAAAAGGAACTTCTTAACTGTTGTGGTTCACGTGAATGGGCAAGTAAATTGGCCAAACAGCGCCCCTTCGCAAGTACAGCGAAATTGATTGAGAATGCCGACAGAATCTGGTTTTCACTTCAACCTGATGACTGGCTCGAAGCCTTTCGAAGTCATCCAAAAATAGGCGAGAAGAAGAGTCAGCAGGCGACTTCGACCGAAGCTACCAAATGGTCCGAACAGGAACAGTCGGGAGTGCGAGATGCTTCGCAGACGACGGCAAGCCTGCTGGCCCAACTAAATGACGAGTATGAAAAGAAGTTTGGATTTATATTTATCGTGTGTGCGACGGGCAAGAGCTCCGAAGAAATGTTGGCGCTTTTGCGCGCACGCATGAATAACTCACCTGATCGAGAGTTGCTGATCGCCGCTCGGGAACAAGCAAAGATAAGCCAATTGCGAATAACGAAACTACTGAACCAATGAGCACCATCTCAACGCACATTCTGGACACCTCACAGGGCCGCCCGGCGGATGGCGTACATGTTGTGTTGGAGTTACAGAACACAGATGAAAGCTGGGCCCATCTAGCTGAAGCCTGGACTGACGAGGACGGTCGAGTTAAGCCCTTCTTCCTGGTTGAGGAACACCTGGAAGCTGGCACTTATCGGCTCGTGTTTGACACAGAGGGTTATTTCTCCCGGCGCGAGATGGAGTTTTTCTATCCACAGGTAGTCATCATTTTCCGGGTTGGCGACTCGTCTGAGCACTACCACGTACCTCTTTTGATCAATCCGCATGGCTACACAACCTATCGCGGCAGCTAATCGACGTCAGAGGTCGAGCTTTTCTCTGTGCGTTCTCAGTGTCTCTGTGCCTCGGTGGTGATTCGTAGGTTGACGATCACGGAGTCGAGCTTTACGACTTCAACAGGGCGCAGCCCAGAAGATGTTTCGACCTGACCGGAAGGGCATAGCCGCTTCCTCAAGTCCGGACGGCACAGCCGAGTCAGTACCATCGCAAATTCGACGGAAACTAATCCAATTAATGACCATTGATCCTACAACCAGTGAATGGCTGAATTTGATCTTGCGTTGGATTCATGTCTTCGCAGGAATCATGTGGGTCGGTACTACCTATTATTTTACCTGGCTCGATGCTCGCCTGACTGAGGAAGAGAAAGCTGCTGCAAACACCGGTGTGCCCGGGCAAGTCTGGATGGTCCATAGCGGCGGGTTTTATGTAGTCGAAAGACGGAAGGTACCGGATCTGCTTTCGCGCAAACTGCATTGGTTTCGCTGGGAAGCAGCCGCGACTTGGCTCAGTGGGCTGGGCCTGCTTGTAGTTGTGTTTTACCTCGGCGGGGGAGCACTCGTTGATCCCGACGTCAGTAACATCAGTGTTCGCACGGCTGTGATTGTTGGTATAGGTGTCTTGATCGCAGGTTGGTTGATTTATGACCTGCTAATGCTGTCGCCACTTGGAAAAAATGAGAAGGCATTTGCGCTGGTTGCTTATCTGCTCGTAATAATCACTGCGTACGGTTTGACAAGAGTGTTTAGCGGACGTGCGGCCTACATCCATGTAGGCGCAATCTTCGGAACGATCATGGCAGCAAATGTCTGGAATCGAATCCTGCCGACGCAGAAGAAAATGATTGCTGCCATCGCCGCAGGTCGTAAACCTGATGAAGCGCTCGCGGCTCAAGCAAAGCTGCGTTCCAAGCAGAACACCTTCATGGCGGTGCCAGTAGTGTTTCTTATGATCAGCAATCACTTTCCTTCAGCAACGTATGGTGATCGCTACAATTGGCTGATTCTTTCGATCCTGGTGCTGGTTGGCTGGATTGCTGCTAAGTTCATCCGCCGCGCTTAATAGTTTGTTTCTTCTGAATATGTGGCAGTAAAGTATCGTCTGCGTAAGAAACGTTCGTTTTCTTGGGTAACTTTGACAAAAGAAAACGATTCACTAAAGCACGAATGACGCAAAGTTCGTGGATGGTTTGAGTAAGTTATGGGTGTTGCGAAGCTGACAGATGAGAACACAGTTTGTCCGGATAGTAAGTACTCGTGTGTGGAACGTGAACGCCGTTATGTTCTCAACGATCTACCAGAAGGACTGAAGCGCACAGATCATCATCTGCAAATCACTGACAACTACCTGACTGGCACGCGTCTGCGAATTAGGAAGGTACGCGACCCCCGGACAAACAAATGGACCATTAAGTTCACACAGAAGTTTCCTCCGAATCCGGAAGACCTGTCGCGCACGCTTATCACGAACATCTACCTCAACGCGCAGGAAGCTGAAACGTTGGTGGTATTCGAAGCTAACGAGATTCGTAAGAACCGTTATAAGTTCGAGTTTGAAGGTCGCACATTCTCAATCGACATGTTTCTGGGAGTTCTCTTTGGACTAGTGTTGGCGGAGACGAGCTTCGATAACGATCAGGAGTTGGAGAATTTCAAGCCGCCCGCATTTGCGCTTTTCGAGGTCACAAACGATCCACTGTTCACCGGTGGCAGGCTTTGTGAGATTACTTTTGAAGAATTACATAGAGAGATCTCCAACAGGGTTCACCGAGCGCAAATATAGTCAAATGAACAAATTTGCAAAGCTGGTATCGATAGTTCTGACACTTACGATGTTGTCAGCGGTCGTAAGCTGTAAGAGAACCGCTTCTACACAACAGACCACAGCGCCTCCTCAATCTTCAGCCCAGCCTCAAAGCCATCATCCGGAAGGTGGTCCAGCAACTCCGGTCGCTGAAACCAGATACTTCAAAGGCTCAATCGGCAGCGCACTCGATCTCCAGATGAAGTTAGTCCGAGAAGGCGAAAGCTTGAAAGGCAACTACTTCTATCAAAAGGTCGGGACAAAGATTGATTTGAAAGGCACTCTCGATCAAGACGGGAATTTGTTTTTGGAGGAATTCGACCCGAGCGGAAAACCGACAGGAGTCTTCAAAGGCCTCTGGAAAAGTGATGAAGACGGAGTCATCAACCTTGTCGGAAACTGGTCTAAACCTAATAGCGATAAGAAGGCCGCATTTTCGATCTATGAAGAGCCGATCGAGTTCTCTGGCACAACGGAATTAGTTGCGAAGTCGATCAAAGAGACGAATAAGAAGCTGAATTACGAAATCAATGCTGAGTACCCGCAGGTAGTTGGCGCAACAGATAACCGCTTCGACAAGTTCAACCAGGAGTCGCGTAATGTCGTGGCCAGAAGAGTTGCCGAGTTCAAGAAACATATGGCCGAAGCGGAACCCGGAGAGGAGTCAGTTTCCGATTCATCTTCAACCGGTAGTGATCTTGGGGCGGGTTACACTGTTGGGCTAGCTCGCGATAATTTGCTCAGCATCAAGTTTGATATTGGCGGGTATTACAGAGGCGCGGCTCATCCGAACTCCTTTAGCGAAGTTCTGAATTACGATGTACCAAACGGAAAGATATTAAAGCTGGGTGACCTCTTCACGCCCAATTCCAAATACCTGCAGACAATCTCCGCCTATTCAATTAAAGACCTCAAGCGTCAGGCGAAATCTGGCGGTGACGACTCAATGCTCACGGATGAAACGATCCAAGAGGGAGCTGGACCTGATCCCAAAAATTTTAAGAGTTGGAACATTACTAAAAAGGGTTTGGAAATAAGCTTTGACTCTTATCAGGTTGCTCCCTACGCAGCCGGTCCTCAACGAGTTGTCATCCCCTACTCAGTCCTCAAAGAAATCATTAAAGCGGACGGACCATTAGCAGGGTTCGTCAAATAGATGATCAGCTCCGAATTACAAGGGGGTGAACTATGAACCGATCTATTGGAATGCTGGTCCTGGTGGGTGGTCTTTGCCTGATCGTGCTCGGCTTGCTGATCTACTCCGGAGCGTTGAGTTGGTTTGGCAGGTTACCCGGTGACATTCGGTATGAGGGTGAGAACACGCGCGTGTATGTCCCGATAGTTTCAATGCTGATTATCTCGCTGGCACTGAGTTTACTCTTGGGTCTACTGAGAAGGTTCTTCTAGATACAACAACCTCTGTGTGTTCTCTGTGACTCTGTGCCTTTGTGGTGTTCTTTTGGCTTGAATAGTACTCAACACAAAAGAGAAGCCACAGAGACACGAAGGCACAGAGAACAACACAGAGTTAAGCGGCTTCGGCGATTTCCTCTGAGTAGTCCGGCGCATAAGTGCGGGCAAAATATACCGCCAGTATGCTTGCTACAAACATTATTGCCGCACCACACCAGAACGTGACGAACAACGAACGATCACTCATGTGATGCGGTGCGCCATCAGCTCCCACTTCTGCAATTGAGCTATGTATGAGCACGGCTGCGATAGTTGGTCCAACTGCTCGAGCGAGGCTCGCCGCCGACTGAGTCACACCTAAGACTGTTCCCTGTTCGGCTGGTCCAGCACTCTTCGAAGCGAGACTGGTCAAGGCAGGCGTCGCGAGTGAGTTTCCCAAAGAGAACACACCGCCACCAATCAATAACCCCAGCAGTCCACCAGCATGTGGTCCTACGAATGGCACGGCAAACAAGCTGAAAGCGAAACAGAGTGCGCCGATGATCACCAATGGTATCTCGCCGAAACGTTTTACCAGCTTGCCTATCAGCCCACCCTGCACAATGACAGCAATTAGTCCCACATAAGCGAATAAGTAGCCGGTGTGCTGCGCGTCGTATCCGAACCGAAACATTGTGTACAGAGAGAACGACGTCGTCATGATCGAGAAAGCGACAATAAAGAGGAAATAGATAACAAGGACAAAACCGAGTCGTGGCTGGGTCAGCGAGCGGACTAGTTGTGAAAGACCGCGCCCACCAGCAGCGGAAACTCGCGCCGGATGATCTTTTGTCACCGTCTCGGGGAGAGTGAAGTAGAGCAGAATCGCGTTCGCGAAACAGAGTGCCGCTGCGAAGAAGAAGGGAACGTGAATACCCCAACGACTCAGTATGCCGCCAATGGCTGGACCAAAGATAAATCCGAGTCCGAAGGCCGCTCCCACGAGACCCATGCCCTTCGCCCGATCCTCTTTCGTGGTGACGTCCGCGATGTAAGCTTGAGCAGTTGAGATATTGCCGCCCGTGATTCCGTCGAGGATCCGCCCGGCAAAAAGCATCCAAAGCGTATTGGCGAAGCCCAGGATAAGGAAACCAATGCCAGTGCCTATGATCGAAATCAACAGCACCGGTCGCCTTCCATAATTGTCTGACAAACGGCCCAGAATTGGTGAGAAGATTAACTGCATCACCGAGTATGAGGCGAAGAGCAGGCCGACCGTGCGCGGCGTTGCGTTGAAGATCGTGCCCTCGGCGTAGAAAGGAAGAACCGGAATTACGATTCCAAAGCCGACCAGATCGATGAAAACGGTCGTGAAGATTACTAAGAGCGGAGAGCGTTTCATCAATTAGAGAAAGCAGCCGAGATCACTGTTCGCTTTGGAAATCTAGTGTGTTCTGTCGAGCATTGGAGGAGAAGCGAATTCCAGCCAGTCACTGAGCCGAGAAACTGAGAGCTATCTGCGTCTACGGCCGCCGCCGCGTGTCAAGGCCAGATCAATTGAGGCAGCTCCTCCTCCACTGATCAGCAAAGCAATCGAGATCGCCAGCAGAGTGATCGCATACTCCATACCACCCGGTAGGAAGAAGGCATTTGAATGGACACCAACGACGGCAGTCAGCATCACACACATGATGAGAAACGCGCCAAGCCGGGTGAGAAATCCCAACAACACCAAGGTGCCGCCAACCAGCTCGCTAACAGCTGCCGCACCCATCCAAAGCCATGAAGGTCGCATGAAAGGAAAAGGAGCCGGAAAGCTTGTGAACTTTGCAAAACCTGGCCCACTAAAACTGCCGAGTACTTTCTGAGACCCATGTGCGATGAACACCGCAGCAAGGCTCAGGCGCAGCGGGACCGTAGTCCATGCGGAGGTAGTCGCGATCAGTCGTCTAAACATGTAGGCGCCCTTTCTGTGATTTGGGTGGAGAGAAATGAGCCAAGATATTAACCACTGAGAACAGAAAGTGGAAACCGAAAAACACTAGCTGTCAGCTTTCAACGGCTCGCTTTAAACGGGCGGCTATAGCATCTTTCGGCTGAGCACCGACGAGCCGATCAACTAGCTGACCTTTCTTGAATATGAGCATCGTCGGTATGCTGGCGATCTGAAAACGAGATGCTGTCTGTGGATTCTCGTCGACATTTAGCTTAGCCACTCGATAGCGGCCGTTTGACTCAGCAGCAAGCTGGTCCATGATCGGTCCTACTACCCTGCACGGACCACACCACGGTGCCCATGAGTCGATCAAAATTGGTTTCTCACCCGCTTCAGAAAGCGCGCGCTCAAAAGTTGCGTCTGTAACTGTCAACGGTTTTCGTTCATCGACATCTATCGCCGCCTGCGTTAAGTCCAGCGGAGTTCCGCAACGACCACACTTTGGTATCTTGTTTACTGCAGCCTTGGGTTCGACTCGATTCTTGATTCCGCACTTAGGACAAATTACAACTGACATACAACCACCTCCGGTTCTACTTAACTGCTCCTGCGTTGCAAAAGTTTTGCAGAACCGTCGAATAGAAATTCACGGCTTTTTCTCTTTGTGTAATCTCTGTGTCTCGGTGCCTCGTGGTTCTCTTTGGC
This sequence comes from Acidobacteriota bacterium, assembly GCA_046726395.1. Taxonomy (GTDB): domain Bacteria; phylum Acidobacteriota; class Blastocatellia; order Pyrinomonadales; family Pyrinomonadaceae; genus PSRF01. The sequence continues at coordinate 3,309 of JBKPAL010000038.1, read as the reverse complement.
TTGAAAATCGTCGACGAATAAGAGAACCACGGAGGCACCGAGACACAGAGATTGCACAGAGAAATGCATTTTTCGTAGTAACATCCAAAATCGAGTCGCGTATCTCTACCTTCCGGAGATTCAATGAGGCAACGATATCTTTCCGTTATCGCTGGTGGATGTCTCGCTTTAGCTTTCATATCAGCAGTCAAAGCGCAAAGTACTAAGAGTGGCAGCCCAACGATCGCTTTTACCGTTGGCATGCCGAAGCCACACACCCACATGTTTGAAGTGGAGTTGAACGTGAAGCGTGGACCGGGGTCTCCGGCGAAGGACGACATCCTCGTGATGCCGGTTTGGACACCTGGTTCTTATCTCATTCGAGAATTTGAGAGACAGGTTCAGGACTTCGCGGCTTTCGATGCTGCAGGTACGCCAATTCAATGGCAGAAGATTAATAAGAACTCTTGGCGCGTGGCGACCTCTAACCTTGCTGAATGGCGAGTCCGTTATCGGGTGTACGCCAATGATCTTACCGCAAGAACGAGTCACCTAAACTCCGATCATGCTTTCTGGAATAACGCGACTCTACTGATGTTTCTCGACGGGTCGCTAACAGCTCCTGCGACGTTACAGATACTGGCGCCGCAACCCTGGAAGATCGCTACGAGTCTTCCGGCAGTTACGATCCAGAAGAACACCTTTCGCGCAGAGAACTTCGATATCCTTTATGACTCTCCAGTGGAAGTCGGAAATTTCAAGACGATTGCTTTTGAGGTTAGAGGAGTGCCGCATCGGCTCGTGATTGATGGAGCAGGAAACTACGACCCAGAAAGACTGCGTGTTGACGTGAAGAAGATCGTGGAAGCGGAAGTAGAAATTATGGGAGAGATTCCTTATCCCGATTTCACCTTCTTCCTTCACCTGACTCCTGACGATGGAGATGGAATAGAGCATCTTAATTCGACCTCGTTGTTGTTTCCCCGCTTCAATTTCAAACCTGAACAGAGATATCAAGGATTCTTGACGTTGGTGTCCCACGAGTTTTTTCACCTCTGGAATGTCAAGCGAATCCGACCCGACGCCTTAGGGCCCTTTGATTACAGTGCCGAGAACTACACCAAGCTGCTTTGGGTCGCAGAAGGCATCACCAGCTACTACGAAAACGTTGCTTTAGTACGGGCGGGACTTTTTACCGACCGAGATTTTCTCGCAACGATGGCCAGAGAAATTCAGAGACTTCAGGACCGGCCTGGACGTCTGGTGATGAGCGTAGAAGAAGCGAGCTTTGATTCCTGGATCAAGCATTACCGACAAGATGAAAACTCGGTCAACTCGCAAGTCGACTACTACAACAAAGGCGCGATCCTCGGGATGCTCCTGGATCTTGAGATTCGCAAGTTCAGCAAAGGCAGCAAATCACTTGATGACGTGATGCGGTATCTCTATACCGAGTTCTACAAAAAGAATCGCAACTATAGGCCTGAGGATTTTCAAAAGGCGTGTGAGCTGATGGCTGGGACGAGCCTTGATACATTTTTTAGTCGTTATGTGCGAGGTCGCGAGGAGCTTGACTACAATGCGGCTCTTGCAGCGGCGGGACTACGACTTGATACAACCGGCGGTGAGCCAAAGCTGGCAGAAAAAGCGTACCTCGGCGCCGACGTGGTCCAACAAGGAGAACGTCTTGTCGTGCGGCGAGTGTTGGCCGGCAGTCCTGCCTACGACCAGGGACTCAATACCGGCGATCAAATACTGGCGTTGAATAATGTGCGGGCCACTAAGGAGTTCTTCGATGCGCGCATTGACGAAAAGCGACCTGGAGATCCTATCAGCCTGACTATCTTTCGAGCTGACGACCTGAGTACGCTCTTGATCAAATTGGGCGGGCGAGTTCAAGCTGAGTACAAGATAATTCCCCTGGCAAATGCGACGCCCGAACAAAAGCGTGTTTACGAGGCCTGGCTTAAAAGAGTGTAGGGGCGTCCCTCCTTGGGCGCCCCTGAGTGGGCATTTGTTGCCGTGTAATATGAAGAGAGGCGCGACACAGGGGCGCCCATAGAGGGATTCCCCGCAAAATCATGACGAACGCATATCAAGACATTCGATTCGCAGTTGATGATCGTGTGGCAACAGTGACGCTAGCGCGGCCGCCATTGAATGTACTCAACATTGCGATGATGATGGAGATCCAGGACGCGCTCGAGCAGTGTCTGCAATATCGAGATCTCGTGGCCATAGTTTTCGATTCGGCACCTGAGACTCGCGCTTTCAGCGCTGGTGTCGCTGTTGAAGAGCACGTGCCGGCCACTATCTACCGAATGCTCGATTCGTTCCATGGCATCTTTCGCCAACTTGAACAACTGTCTCGGCCGACCATCGCATTAGTCGATGGCGCAGCTCTCGGAGGAGGCTGCGAGCTGGTGTCTGCCTGCGACATCGTTGTGGCCACTGAACGAGCACGTTTTGGTCAACCTGAAATCAAGCTCGGTGTCTTTCCACCCGTAGCAGCGATCCTGCTGCCGAAAGTAATTGGAGAGAGACGTGCTCGTGAACTGATCTTGACTGGGGACCTGATAGAGGCTGCTGAGGCGCTGAAGTTGGGTCTAGTAAATTACGTCGTTAATACAGAGCAACTAACGCAAAAGTGCCTGGAGATACTTTCGAAATTGCGCGAATCGTCTGCGGTAGCGCTCGAGCTCACGCGAAAAGCGCTTGATCTCGGCAACGGTTACAATTTCGATGCGTTGCTCAAGGACGTCGAGAACATCTACCTTCATGAACTGATGAAGACTGAAGACGCGAACGAAGGCATCGCAGCGTTTCTGGCAAAACGAAAACCGGTATGGCGCAATCGTTAACTAATCAATTCAAATCAATCAGGCAGTTCCGACATCGCGTAGTGCGACAGAAGGGGTTTGCGCGGTCGCTCGCTGTTTTGACGATCTCTCTTCTGCTGTTTCGAGGTGACGTTCAACCTTCAACGCAGAACAAGAAAAGCTCTCAGGGTGATCGCAAGTCCAGTCATCTGCGCATGGGTATGTCGCCCGACGAACTGGAGCTGCTTGAACGAGCAATGACTGTCGTATGCCTAGAGAGGCAAACCGATCCGAAGGGCAGCAGCCCGATCGATGATATGCAGGCGCGTCCGTCGCTTCCGGTCCAAAGCCCGGAAGCGATCGCGGGTGCTGAGCGTGCTCAACGCCTTTTGCCCATTGCGCGTGATCTTGTGCTCGCTTCCTTACAACAACTTGCGAACCAGTATCAGTTTCCAAAAACGAAAAGCCACACGCGCCAGCTTCAATCAGCAATGTCGCGCGTGCGTTCAGT
>JBKPAL010000037.1:0-31575 GCA_046726395.1 Acidobacteriota bacterium | reverse complement strand
GTTCGCCATCCCGCAGCACTGGGATGACTCGTTTGCGCACGATCCTAACTGAACGATATGCGTTGTTTCGCGACTGAGTGAGCGAATCATTCGCCCACTTTGCTGCCCAAGTGTTTAGCGACCCACTGACGCTCCAGGACGGCTTCGGCTGCACCGACTGTCGCAGAAAAATGCCTAAATCTTCGGAGGTTGGTTTATTCGTGACGGTCATCAAAGAGCGCACCAGATCAAAGTCCCAAAACGCGTGTAAGCGGCGGCGATCGTTATCGATTATCAATTGATTCCCTCCACGATCGTTCGGCAAGTTACGCTGACGAATCTTGATTGGGTCAGTGGCTAATACAATGGTGTTGGCGGGACCGTTCTCATCGACGTACCCAGAGCCGATGTGTAAAGGTTGATGCATGTCGCCAATGAAGTGGACCAAAAGACGGAGCGCGTTCCGCTTGCTCAGCGGCTGATTTGGATCCGGGTTTCCTTGGAGCGTGCGCACACAGATATTGATCATGTGGACGACATCGTTTGACGGTGTGAAGCCAGTGCAAGTTTCGTAACTTTGGCAGCCGAGCGGTAGATCATCGTAGTGCCATTCACGATTTTTTTCATTGTGGGCCAAGTCCTGCAGAAAGGCATTGGTGTCGGGATCAGCATCCGTAGTGCCCATACGTTCCTTCACCCAGTCGGCCCACGTAGAGACGCCAGCCAAAGTCTCACCAGGTTTGAGAATTTGTGCGATTCGCTGTGCTGTATGCTGCTTAATGCGAAGTGACGCGATCTTTCCGACTGTCTTATGACCTTCTTCACCCCAGCCGAAAGCAGGAGTAACAGAAGTCGTGAGCAACAGCACGGCACAGCCGAGAGCACAAACCTTTTTCATCGAATAATCTCCTGTCAGTACCAACACGCGGTAGGGGATGGATCGATCGCATCAAGGCCCCGATAATGGATGGATCCTTCCGCTACCGCGGACGCTACTGACCTCACTTTAGCGTCATCAGCGCGGCCATTGTCTCGATTCCATCCCAAAGGTTCTGCAGACGAATGTTCTCATTCTCAGCATGCTGATTATTGTCATAGTTCGCTATCGGAACGCTAATCGTAATCGTCCGAAGCTGCTGGGTAATGATTGACAGTGGCAAACTGCCTCCTGAGGTTGGCAACTTTACGATCGGATCTTTTGAAGTGCTCTCGACCGCAGCGATTACAGCGCGGGAGATTGGCAAATCCATTCCTGTCCGTTCCGCATTGTAACCACCGGCACGATGAACGACCTTCGCGATGTACTGATGTTGTATCCGCTCAGCATCCGTTGGCTCTCGATCAATGACATAGAAGCCTTGCTTCCGAATATGGGCAACGAGCTTGTCAACCTGACGCGCAAAGTCATTGCCCTTTACTAAACGAAGATCGAGAACGGCAGTCGCCGTCGTGGGGATCACGTTGCGTGCGAGTGCGCCAACATCGCCGCTGCTCATACCATTGATATTGAGAGACGGTTCGTGAAGCAGCTCGAGTAAAGTCTTCCCGGAATTATCGGTCCTGGCTAGTCCCAACTGTTTCTTCAGTTCGTCGTCATACTTTGGTGCAGATAAGATTGCGCGGCGTTCAGCCTCACCTAAAGGTTCTACGTCGTCGTACCAGCCGGCGATGGTCACCCGTCCTGAGTCATCCTTCATCGAGCTAAGTAGTTTCGCGAGAGTTAGCGCCGGATTAGGCGACCAGTTTCCATAGTGACCACTGTGCAGCGGACGTCTCGCGCCGTACACCGTCACGTCAACATTCGTGTCGCCGCGGACGCCAAACACAACTTGCTTGCGCCCCGACTGATGTACTGGACCATCACAGATCAGCCACGCATCGGCTTCGAGCAATTGTTTATTGAGGGAGATGATTTCGGCGAGATGAGGAGAGCCTGCCTCCTCTTCGCCGTCAAAGAAAAATTTCAAGTTAGAGGTCGGAATGATACCGCTCGCCTTGAGAGCACCGACCGCAGTCAGAATAGCTATTACTCCAGCTTTGTCATCTGAAGCTGATCGCGCATAGAGACGCCATTCGGGATTGATTGGATTTGGTGCTGGTAATTTCAGAATCGCTCCGCCGCTTTCGAGAGCAGCTGAGCGAAACACGGGTTGCCACGGCATGGTTCCTGTCCACTGCTTCGGATCCGTGGGCTGTCCGTCATAGTGCGCGTAGAGGATTATCGTGCGAGTCGCTCCGGGAACCTTCCATTCACCGAACACAGCAGGCGGTACGTTCGGGTCTCTTGTTTCAAGCAAACGCGGCTCGAGACCTCGACGTTTCATCATCTCGCTGATTAGCGCGGCATTCCGTCGAATGTTTTCAACGTCAGAGGCCACGTTTGGAATTGAGAGCAATTTGATGAATTCGTCGAGAATTGAGACCTCATTAGCTCGCCGATACTTTTGGACTTGGTCCTGTTGCCCAACACAAGTGATTGCGCTGAGCAGCAGTAAACAAGAAAGAAGCGGCAGTCGGCAGTTCAACCTGATGCGCGATAGTTTTCGCAGCAGCATGCGAAGGCTAACGAATAGTTTCATCAGCAGCAGTTGCGGGTTGAGTGGTGTTGACATGGATCTCGGCTGAGGTGGAATCGATGTAGTAATGTGGCGCTGGCTTCTCTGTCGATGAAGGATCCGCATTGCAACTGTAAGAGTTGGGAGCAACCTTCATATTGAGTACATAAGCTTTGACGACCGGATTGGTGGATGAGAAGCGCTCGTCGAGGTAGCCTCCCTCGACCAACTGTGGAAACGAACCATATTGTCCATCATGGCTGATGCTGTAATTTTTTTGAGCACCATTAATGGTTCGCAGTGTAGTGATGATCACGATCTCATCTGGTCTGGCTGCGCCTTGTTGCAAGGCTTTTGAATACTGCTGGCATCCGGCAGCTATTATGCTTAGAAAAAGGACCAGCGCTGACAATGAACGCATCGTGGGCTCCTTTTCGTAGTGGATTCGCTAGACCTGGGAATACCTGAAGCAGCTTAGATTATGATCGTTTACCATTCCGATAGCTTGCATCAAAGCATAACAGATAGTTGACCCAACGAACTTGAATCCTCGTTGCGATAAGTCTTTGCTTAAACGATCCGAGATCACCGTGCGAGAAGGTATGACTGCCCCTCGTTTTCGCTTGATGGGCCGACCATCAACAAAACTCCAGATGTAAGTATCAAACGAGCCGAATTCTTTTTGCACGAGAAGAAATGACTGTGCGTTTTGAATCGCAGCGCGAATCTTCAAACGGTTTCGAATGATGCCGTCGTTGTTGAGTAGTTGGTCGACCTTGCGATCGTTGTATCGCGCCACCTTCTGAGGATCAAAGTTGTCGAACGCTTTGCGGTAGTTCTCACGTTTTCGCAGGATCGTTTCCCAACTGAGGCCAGCCTGGGCTCCTTCCAAAATAAGAAACTCAAATAGGCCGCGATCATCGTGGAGTGGCAAGCCCCATTCTTTGTCGTGATATTCGATGGATAGATCTGACCGCGCCCAGTCACAGCGTTTCAACATGGCGAGAGAGTAAATGGTAACTGCTGAGAAGTGAAGAAGAGTCAGAATTTAAGAATTAGAATTTTTAAATTCGAAATTGCTACGCTCTCTAAAGTAGAGGAACAGGGGTAGAGCCAAGGAGACTCCGACGACGAGATTGCAAAGTACATAAATCCAAAGATTCTTCATCTGGCGCCGGCGTCCTTCGGAAAAAACAAATACCCACAACGCCAACGACGACACGATGACGTCCATCGCAAAGAAGCTCGAAACATGATTCTGAAAGAGCTGTTCAAAGAAAAGGCGTAGGTTCAAGCCATGAGTGACCAGGAATGGTGCGAACTGTGAGAGCGGCAAGACAGTACCGAGTATGGCGAGAACAAGATAGAGCCATTGCATAAAGACCTCCAATTCGAGGAAACGTGCAGTTAGGAAGTGGACAAGCGGTAAGTAAACTCATCGCACTAGAATCGCGCAGTTAGGAAGGGGGCAAGCGGTTGCTACACACAACTCACCACACACTCAATGAGCGCGCCCCCGCTGACTTACATCACACCCCCGCTACAATTCTCGGTCAATTCTGCGAGATTCCATGTAGGTTGAGAGTAGCGTATTCGTTCTCCCAGCTTGTTCTATTCAAGCTGAGGGCATTCTTAGCCTTGAATCTATCGTGAGTCAGCGGGGGCGCACTCATTGAGTGTGTGGTGAGTTGGTGTAGCGACCGCTTCGCCTCCTTCCTAACTGCATTTTGAATGTAGGTTGGTGGTGGGATTTGGTCTAGGTCTTGCCAAGTCTTCCGGCCAAGCTCGCGACAATCGTAACCAGCTCATGGGCTTCAACGGGTTTGGGCACGTGGGTATCGTATCCGGCGAGGATTGCGCGCATGCGATCCTGCACACGTGCATAAGCCGTAAGCGCAACGGCAGGAATCTTTCTCTGGTTATCGTGTTGTAATTTTCTCACTGAGCGGATCAGTTCGTATCCGTCAGTTTCCGGCATTCCGATATCGCTAATCAAAAGATCGAAACGATCTCGCTGAAGTTCTGCCAGAGCTTCCTGGGCTGAGTTTACGCCTTTTACTTGAGCACCGTGTTGTGTCAATTCAATTGAGATCAGATCCAACGCATCACTCTCGTCATCGACAACCAGGATTTTGAGATTCTCCAGACTAGTTGGCTCCATCTCCGGCTCTTTGAAAACGGAAGCTGCGTTTGCCAGCGCCTCAGGTCGAAGCTCAGTGCTGGGAATTGGCAACTTGACCGTAAAGGTCGCTCCCGATTCTGTCGTGCGATTCTCAGCAGTAATCACTCCGCCATGAAGCTCTACGAGGTGACGGACAATGGCCAAACCCAAACCTAGCCCGCCGTGAGTGCGAGTCGTCGAACCATCTCCTTGCCTGAAACGCTCAAAGACATGAGGCAGGAAAGTGGAGTTGATGCCTGGACCGGTATCGCTAACCTGGATGTGCACCTGACTGTCAACCTGGGTAACTCGAATCACTACCTTGCCGCCATGCGGTGTGAACTTCGCCGCGTTTGACAATAGATTCCAAACAACCTGCTGCAGGCGATCGCCATCACCCATGATCATTCTCAGACCAGCATCGATGACGGTCTCGACATGAATATCTTTTGCTTCCATTGCTGGTCGAACAGCGTCAAGTGCCCCTTCAACAACAGGAACTAGATCAACCGGGCCAACCTTCAGTCTTAACTTGCCGGTGATCACACGCGACACATCGAGGATGTCTTCGATGATCTGCTTTTGCGCCCAGGCGTTTCTTTCGATGACTTGCAGAGCGTGATTCGCACTTTCCCGATCTAAGCGACCCGAGTTAAGCATTCGTGACCATCCAATTACCGCGTTCAGAGGTGTGCGAAGTTCGTGTGAAAGAGTGGCGAGAAATTCATCCTTTAACCGGTTTGCCTGTTCGCCTTCCGATCGAGCTGCGCGTTCGCTATCTAGTAAGGCAAGCCTTTCCTCCTCGACGCGTTTTCTTTCCGTGATGTCGCGCTTGATGCCGACGTAGCACAATAGATTGCCAGAGCTGTCCTTCATAGAGAATGCAGATAACTCAATGTACAGTTTCTGGCCTGTCTTAGTTTGACTGATTACTTCTCCGCGATATTCGCCCTTCTCGGCCAACGCCCGAGCGATCGCGGCAAAATCTTCCTTGCCCATGTGAATCGCTGGAGTCTGGCCGGTCAGCTCATCATCCGCGTATCCGAGTAAGCTAGCGTGGGCACTGTTTTGTTCAAGATACTTGCCATCGGTACTGATAATCGCAATGGCTTCACTCGAATGGGCAAAGATCTCTCGATACAGATCGAGAGGCAGAACCGGTTGGTTGAGAACCGGAACCGTACCGAGCGGCCGTCGTCGCTGAGCTTCCTGACTCATAACTAATAGCAGGAGAATTTAATCCAACAAGTAGGGGAAGAAGGGGTGTGACGGCATAATACCACTGAAATGGATTGCGTAAAAAAGCTGAAGCTGGGTCGTTTGACATGCGTCGGCAATCGCGGTAAAAGCCTTTTAGCTTACTAAACACCACCCAAATCCCACCTCGCCTACCCTCGCCAAAAGGCGAGCGATAGCGTTAATTGACTGAAAGGAGATTCAAATGGCATTACGTTTAGGCGATACCGCCCCCGACTTTACTGCTGACACTACCGAGGGTCCGATTCGTTTTCACGAGTGGATTGGCGATAGTTGGGCTTGCTTGTTTTCCCATCCAAAGGACTTTACGCCCGTTTGCACGACTGAACTCGGATACGTTGCAAAGTGCAAACCCGAATTCGAAAAACGTGGTGTAAAGGTTATTGGCTTGAGTGTCGATCCCACTGATTCACACAAACGGTGGGCTGAAGACATCAAAGAAACGCAGGGAACGGCATTAAATTTTCCAGTTATTGCTGATCCTGATCACAAGATCGCTGAGTTATACGACATGATCCATCCGGAGATTAGTGATGTGTTTACTGTGCGGTCGGTGTTCATTATCGGGCCGGACAAAAAGATCAAACTCATGATCACCTATCCGGCAAGCACCGGTAGGAATTTCGACGAGATTCTGCGCGTTGTCGACTCATTGCAACTGACAGCGAAGCACAGCGTAGCGACACCGGTGAACTGGAAATATGGTGAGGACGTGATTATTGTGCCGTCACTTTCTGATGAAGCCGCGAAGGAGAAGTTCCCTGGCGGTTGGAAGGCTCCCAAGCCATATTTGCGAATCACGCCGCAGCCTGGCAAAGGTGAGACTGAAAGTGCCAAGAGCGGGTCGTAGGTTTTGCTGAATGGTGAATACGGAATGGCAGCACGGGTAAGTTACCTGTGCTGCCTTTTCATATTTAAAACCGGCATGCTGTGCTGACGACTTAAGGAACTAAAACTATCTTTCCAATGTTTTTTCTGTTCTCAATATAAGCGTGAGCGTCGCGCACTTGATCAAAAGAAAAGCTTCGGTCTACATGAGGTCGAATCCAGCCTTCGTTAATTCCTACCAGTATTGCTTGTATCCATTCCGCCACTTTCTCAGGTTCATGCCAAAGGTGGCCCAGATTCAAACCAAATACTCCACGATTCTTGTTTAGCAGGGCGAGAGGATGAAACCACGGCGTCTGCAGGGCGACTCGTGCAAGATTAAGTTTGCCTTTTATGCCGTTAGCAGAGGCGGCTGACACACCAAACATCCCAAGGCGCCCTGTATGTCTCAAAGCGTTGTAACTCTTCTTCCAGTGTCCACCGCCAATGGGATCAATCACGAGATCGACCCCGCGTCCACTAGTCAACTCGAGTAACACTGGGAACCAGTCCTGATTACGGTAGTCAATCGGATGATCCAGTCCTCGCTGTTTCAGGAATTCGTGCTTGGATGAGCTGGCGGTTCCGTACGTGATAGCACCAATCTTTTTCGCAATGTCTAAAGCCGCTAACCCAACCCCGCCACCTGCATTGTGAATCAGCACCGACTCTCCGCGGCGTAAACCACCCATCGCCACCAACAGGCCATAGGCAGTCAGATAATTAACCGGAACGGCAGCGGCTCCCTCGAAGTTTAGTGACTCCGGTTTTTCGAAGACTTGATGAGTGGGCACGGCCACTTTTTCCGCTTGGCCTTTGAACCGTGTCATCGCTACCACAGGAGTTCCAATTACTTTCGGATCTACCTCTTGACCCGCTGAGCTAATAACACCAGCGACCTCATATCCCATTACGCAAGGCTTCTTGGGTCCATCCGGGTACAGGCCTTGGCGAGCCAGGATGTCTGCGAAATTGAGACCTGCAGCTTTCACATCGATAACGACTTGATCAGCCTTGGCAATAGGATCCGGCGCCTGCTGTACTTCGAGCACCTCGACGCCACCGTTTTTTGTTGTGACTACTTGTCGCATGTGTGTGTTGTAAGGAGCCGTTCCTCCGTGGGTCCCATTTTGGCTTTTTGCTCCGGACGGCTACGTAGGGATGCCCATACAATCTACTGATAGACGCGGCCCTTCTGATTCTTGACCACGAAGAAAGTGACGAGAGTTGAATAGATCAGTCCCATCACGATGGCACCGATCGTGAGTCCAGCAAAAGCTCCGACAGCTACCTGCCAAAGTGGTTTATCGCCGGCACCTGGTTCGTGGGCCAGCATCTCAGTTCCGATAAAGGCCATCTGTACAAGAAAAAACAGACTGGCGGTCACGGCGTAGACAACAGCTATTGCTACACCCGTTTTCACTCCAGTTTTGAAGCTGATCATGCCGGACTGTTCCGCTTGCTTTGCCCTAATGCCGAGCGCGATTCCTACGATCTCCATTAGATTGAAAAAAATCCCGGCACCGACGCTATGAACTGTAGAGCGAGGGTTAGGAAACAGCAGATGAGCAATAACAATCCAGACAATTACCCCTGCCGTGATGACCAGACCAAACTTGAGAGGAATTTTCATTTTAACTCCGAAGTCGCTACTGCCAGGCGGGAGTAACGTTGTCCTGAGCGTCGTGCCAGTAGGGTACCCATGCAAGCGCAAGCAGCTTTACCGAAAGGTTCGCCTTTGTAGGTTTGATAGTTACAGTTTCCAGTTGCTCTTTTTGAGGGTCGAATGACTGATCGAGTGCTTGGGTTTCCTGTCTAAACTCTTCATTTAGGTCTGCAAGTCTCTGTTCGGTAACTTCCAATGTTTCCTGAGCTCGAGTAACGTCTTGCGACTCTTTCATAGAACGACCAACACCTCGGGCGGCTGTCGTCGCTCGACCCAGCGTCGACATGCCTACCATTTTCCTTCCCAGAAAAGAGGAAAGGATTGTAGCGCCGAACGAAATCGCAGTCTGCACTTTCTGAGACGAAGCTTGTTCGGCCTCACGTTCCCTAGACTGTGCAGCGCGCCGCCGACGGTCTTCTAAAACAGCGATCTTGGGAGCATATTTCTGCCGCAGTTGCTCGACCTTTTCGTCGCGCTTTTCTCTTGCAGCTTGTAGCAGACGAATTCGAAAATCGGCCTCAGTCTCTCCTGCGTTTGATGACACCCCAAGAGTGGGACTTCGTAGCAACTCAAGCTTTCGATTGCGGTACAGCCAATTTGCAAAATCTTTTTTCCAGCCGTCATAGCTCTTGCTTTTACCGGCTGAAGATGGAAGGTCAGCGAACTTAGCACCGTGCTCCGGAGAGGTTTCTAAATCACCGATCGGCACATCTAGCGTTTGACCATGGTCCCAATCAACAGCTATTGGGGCGTCACTGATCGGAGACAAGAAGGCCAAAGTTTCCGTGGCATCGACCTTCTTGTCGCTAAATCTCACGTCAGCCGCCGCGAGCACCATCGGGTGATAAACGAGTTGTTCCCCAGCTTTCGAACTTCTCAGAGGAATGAACTGTTGTGGAATTTCTGGCGGCAGCACGGGACGTGAAGCAACGGTTTTCGTTTGGACCTTACTTGCCGCGGGGTCAGGTACGGCTTGCCTGACAACGGCGGTTTCCTCAGGCGGGCGCACCTGAGTTGTAGTTTGTTGTGGCGTTGCCTTGACCGGATCCATTAGGGACTTGATCTGAGTTCGAGTTAACGGTCCCCTCAAATACGACATGGCCCAGCGCGTTTGGAAGATTTCATTCTCATCCTCATGCACGTTATTCAAAAGGAATATTCTGTTTCCCAGTCCGGCGATCGTTTGTTCAAGTCTCTGTCGATCGAATTGTTGCCCTGCCACTGCCGCCACACCTTCCAACCCTTCCATCACGCGATCTTTGTCTCGTTCAGTCTGAAGCCGTCCGATGAACCACGTTCCAGTGTTCGATAGACCTTTGTAGTCGAGGTCAACTGGATTTTGCGTCACTAGTACGACGCCCAAACCAAAGGCACGTCCCTGCTTGAGCAGCGTCAAGAGCGGCAGTTTCGAAGGAGGGTTCGCCACGGGAGGGAAGTAGCCGAAGATCTCGTCCATATAGAAGATCGCTCGCAGGCTGGTAGTACCTGACTGCGTGCGCATCCATCCCAGAATCTGATTGAGCATGAGAGAGACAAAAAACATTCGTTCAGCATCGTTCAAATGGGCAATCGAGAAAATCGAGACTCGAGGCTTTCCTTCCGGTGTGAAAAGGATCCGCTGAATATCGAGCGGCTCGCCTTCTAACCAGTTACTAAAGCCGGGAGCAGCAAGAAGGTTATTGAGTAGCATTGCTAACTCGAACCGATCTTTAGCTGGGAAGAAAGAATCCAAATCCATCACACCGACTCTCGTAATAGATGGTGATTGAATTTGCTGGATCAGTGCGCCCAAATCCAGATCAGTGCCGCTGGCCCACGCGTTACTGAGAATCGTGGACAACAGAATGTGTTCACGGCTCTTAATTGGATCAGCATCAACTCCCAACAAACCTAAGAGACTAGTGACTGTCGTGCTTACGCGTTCGTTTAGGAGTTCCGTGTCTTCCTGCAGTGCCGCAGGAGGTGCATGAAAAGAACTGAGGATCGAAACTGGAAAACCAGCATTACTGCCGGGCGTATAAATACGAAAATCTGCAGCATCTCGCAGTCGTTTGATGCGGCTCTTATCTTGACCCCAATCGGCAAGTCCTTGTCGCCAAGTTTCGGACTGCTGTTTCGCGAAATCCTCGACCGTTAGACCTTTCTTTTGCGCGTCTTCGCTGTTAACCCATGGGACGAAATCGTCGGGTGTTAGGTCAGGAAACGTAAGAAGTAAATTAGTTAAGTCCCCTTTTGGATCGATCGCTATTGAAGGAACACCGTCAATTGCGGCCTCCTCAAGCAATGCGATACACAGACCCGTTTTGCCACTGCCCGTCATACCGAGACATACAGCGTGCGTAACGAGATCCTTCGAATCGTAAAGTAGCAGACCCTCCATCGGCCGATTCCTTTCGACGTCATAAGGCCGACCCAGATAGAAAACGCCAAGTTTCTCGAAGTCTTGCATGTCGACACCTCTCTTGAATTAGGAGCCGAAAGACTAGCAGACCACAGAATAAAATTAGAATCAGAGAGACGATCTCATGCTGTGGTCCACCAGCCAATGCATTGGGCCAAGTGGTCTAAACAAGCGGTCCAAAAGGGCCGGTCAACATCTGAATTCTAGAAAGTGATTCCAGATTTGGGACAACGATGGGCCCAGAAGGTCCACGGTTGCAGAATTCTTGCGGAAATGTGGTCGCTTTCTGAGTATTGATCTAAATGAACAAAGTGGCGCGCAGTTTGCACTTAACGAGTCACTTAATAAAAACGGCCTAATTCCCAAATAGGAGCTTCAAATAAATATGTCCCAGTGTTTAAATTTCCACAAACTCGCGATGTCGTTAACCTTACTCGCGACAATCGCCCTTGGCTCGGCCGCTATTGCAAAAGCCGATGTCTATCAAATCACCACCTCAAATTTCGCCGGTAACCAGAACTTTGGAACGATTACCACCACCCTGGTTGGTACCAGCATCCAGGTTAATGTGGCGCTAACACCGGGGTTCGTACTTCACGGCAGCGGCGTCGGCTTCAACGTAGTTGACCCTGACGGTACCGTATCTGTTTCTGGCATTTCACCTGCGGCCTTTTTCAGCTCGACTCTCGGCTCCGGTAACATGGATGGTTTTGGGTTTTTCAGTTATCAACTCCAGGGAACCGACACATCGACCGCTCGGGCAAACAATGTGAACAGCGTCACCTTCACCGTCAACAGTACACGGCCAGGCGGATTCACCAATGCCAATCAACTGGCAGAATTTAACGCCGCCGGGTTCTTGTTTGCAGTTCAAATAGCACCTCTCGATCCCCAACAGGCGACCGGGTTCGCGGCAGTTAGCGGCGGCACCACACCAGTTCCTGAACCTACAAGCATGCTGCTTCTTGGTTCTGGACTCGTCGGCTTAGCATCAGGAGTTCGACGAAAACTAAAGAAGTAATCCAGGATACCCACTTCCTCCAGCAAAAAGACGCCGGCCGATAGAATTAGAGGCTGGCGTCTTCTTTTTGGATTGAGAGCGCGATGATTATTTTTGAATGTTAACGGCCTTAATGTTCACAAACTCGCGTATTCCAAATTCACTTAGCTCCCTGCCGTATCCGGAATTCTTGACGCCACCAAATGGAAGACGAGGGTCAGAAGCGACCATTCCATTAATGAAGACTACGCCTGCGACGATTTCGCGTATGAACTGCTGCTGTTCTTCGTGATCGTTAGTCCAAGCCGACGAACCAAGACCGAAGTCCGTTTTGTTTGCGAGCTCAATTGCTTCTTCGATTCCTTTCACCCGAAATAGCAAAGCGACTGGTCCAAATACCTCCTCGCAATAAGCTGGCGCACTTTCGGGGATATCTGTCAGTACAGTCGGTTCGTAAAAATTGCCTGGCCGGTTCAACTTTCTGCCGCCAGTAAGTACACGCGCTCCCGCCGCAACCGACTTCTTAACTTGACTGTCAAGATCCTCGAGAATCTGCGGCGTAGCGAGTGGTCCGATCTCGGTACTCTCTTCCAAAGGATCTCCGATCTTCAGAGCCTTCATGCCTTCCACGAAACGCCTTTCAAATTCGTCATAAATCTCCCTAGCTACAATGAACCGCTTCGCGGCGATGCACGACTGCCCGTTATTGATCGTGCGAGCTTTAACCGCCGTGCTTGTTGCGTCAGTCAGGTCTGCCGAGGACATGACGATGAAAGGGTCGCTGCCGCCGAGCTCAAGTACTGTCTTCTTAATCTGTTTCCCTGCGACGCTCGCGACGCTTCGACCTGCTGGCTCACTACCAGTGAGAGTGGCCGCCCTTACTCGTGCATCCTCGAGGATGTTCTGAACCTTGTCTGATCCAATCAGCAGAGTCTGAAACGAGCCCTCGGGAAAACCTGCGCGGCGTAGTAAATCTTCTATTGCCAAAGCACACTGCGGAACATTAGAAGCATGCTTTAGCAAACCAACGTTACCCGCCATCAACGCGGGGGCAGCAAAGCGGAACACCTGCCAAAAAGGGAAGTTCCAAGGCATGACCGCCAGCACAGGTCCAAGCGGTTCGAACCTTACGAAGCTTTTCTTAGCTTCCGTCGGAATTGCTTTGTCGGCTAGGTGCTGTTCTGCGTTATCGGCGTAATAACGGCACACCCACGCACATTTTTCTGCTTCGCCTATCGCTGCCTTAATGGGTTTCCCCATTTCAACGGTCATCAATCGACCGAACTCGTGTTTTTCTGATTCCAGTATTTCTGCCGCTCGGAGCATCATCCGCTTACGTTCCTCCATGGACGTTCGCCGATAAACTTGGAATGTATTTGCTGCGCGCTGTAATTTCTCGTCGATCTGATCGGGACCAAGTGGCTCGAAGCTTTTCAGAGTTTCACCTGTGCTTGGATTGATCGTTGCAATGGCCATAATCGTCCCCCCTGGTTTTTTGATGATTCTACGCTCCTGAATTTTGAACACAAATTGCGTAACATGCTTGGTTGACTGTTACGGTGTCAGTGAGGATGTGTTATTGGTACTAAACAAAAATAAGGACATAAGTGGGGAGGTTCTGGGCTTGCTTGATAAATTTGGCATCGCTGCCGCACTGCAGGAAATTGCCACGCTTCAGGAATTGAAAGGCGGAGAAAATCGGTTCAAGGCCCGAGCGTACCGAGCTGGCGCACGCGCAATCAGTGGTTACTCAGGTGATCTCGGAGAAGTAATTGACCAAGAACAACTGACGTCGATACGCGGTATCGGAAACGCACTTGCCTCCCAAATAAAGCAGCTTCATCAAACCGGTTCTTCTTCTGTATTGGAAGCACTCCGGAAAGAGTTTCCGCCGGGGGTGATCGAGCTGTCTGCAGTACCTGGCCTAACGTTAAGCAAGATTCGGAAACTTCACGACGCACTCGGAATCAGTTCTGTAGCGGAGTTGCAGTCGGCTGCTGAAGCTGGACTGTTAAAGACTGTTCCGGGCTTCGGCGCCAAAACCGAACAAGCACTTCTCGACTCAATCCGTGATCATAAGAAACGTGCCCGCGCGAGCAGGCGTCTGCATCTTCATCATGCTGATCGAGTTGCAGAATCAATCATTGAGTATTTGAAAACTGCGCCCGGAGTGGACCACGTGAGTACAGCCGGTTCATTGCGACGTAGAGAAGAGACAGTCGGTGTGGTTCGCGTAACAGCAGCCTCAAACAACCCGGACGATTTGCTGGAACACTTCCTGAAGTTTCCACTCATAGTGCGCACAGAGTTGAAAGATGACGCTCAGAGTACAGTCGGGCTGTTGGACGGATCTCGCGTGAACCTTACTGTCGTGCCTGACAATCAATTTCCGACAGCACTGCTAGTGACCACAGGCGCTGAGGCCCACGTAGAGAAGCTTAAACTCGTTGCGTCGCACAAAGGATTCAACATTGACCCTGAGCGATTCGAATTCAACACAACGAAACGGGCGAAGGTTCGTCTAAAGTCGGAGCCAGACATATATCGAAAGTTGGGAATGCAGTTTGTTCCGCCTGAGCTGAGAGAGGACAAGGGAGAAGTCGAAGCTGCTCTAACTGGAAAGCTGCCCGAAGATCTCGTTACCGTCGATAATATTCAGGGGATGGTTCATTGCCATACAACTTATTCGGACGGAGTCAATTCAATCTTTGAGATGGCCCAGGCGGCCGACCGAATGGGCATGAAATACCTTACGATCACCGACCATTCACCGACAGCTTCGTATGCGGGCGGTGTCACGATTGATCGCTTGCTTCGACAATGGGACGAAATTGATGAAGTGCAGCAATCAGTGAAGGTCACACTTCTAAAAGGAACAGAGTCCGACATTCTTGCTAATGGATCGTTGGATTATCCGGACGATATCTTGGAAAAATTTGATGTCATCGTTGCAAGTGTTCACGCGCGATATAAGATGGATTCGCAGAAAATGACCGAGCGTTTGCTGAATGCGATTCGTCAGCCGGTTTTCAAAATCTGGGGTCATGCGCTAGGCCGATTAATTGAGAGACGACCGCCCTTTGAGTGTGATGTCGAGCGAGTTCTCGATGCGGTTGCGGAATCGCGAGCAGCAGTCGAAATCAATGGCGATCCATATCGTCTTGACCTCGAGCCAAAATGGATTCGCGAAGCACGCAAACGAAAAATCAAGTTTGTAGTATCGGTGGACGCTCATTCGACCGGAGCTCTGAACAATCTCAAGTATGGTGTCGACATGGCTCGGCGGGGTTGGGTGAGGAGTGGGGAAGTTTTGAACGCGCTGGGACTGAAAGGCTTTCAAAAGGCTGTGAAACCGGTTTAATTCAAACTTGCGCAGCGACGCCCTGATACTTCATGAGTGCTTTCAAACGCCCTCATCTCTTTCTCGAAAATTGTTTGTGCGTTGTCTCTACTAGTCTCGTCCCCTACAAGCATTGCTACACCCTTCAAGCGCCTCACTCGCGCCTGTAATCTCCGCGCTGCAGCAACTACCTCTTCCGACAGTTCATTTCTGAGATCGACGACATAGATTAATGTCTGCCGTTTTAGTGGCACGAGAGTTCTATTCTTAATTCCTGCTCGCTCTAGTGCTATTGAAAGTTCAACAACATCTTTTCGTTTTTGCCCCAGATACAGAATGTAGAGCCAAGCTGGCCCAGACTCCGATTGCTTGAAGTACAGTACCGCCTTTTGACGAGCATATTTTCCTAGCGCGGCAACGGCATAACGTACAGTGTCGGCGCCTGCGTGCGTCTTGAACACGATGGAATGCTCGGCTCCGTCGGTCCAACTACCAATCGCTGGCATCACCAAAGCCCTGAATCGCAGGACGCACCCAACACGATTGGTTTCCCTCACCAGCCCTCGTTGTTCAGAAGAATGAAGCTTTTTGATTGCGTCTTGTAGGTTGAGATTCTCTTCTCTGTTTGGACTAACAAATCCATAGGTTGCTGAGCTCTCGTTCTCAGTCGCCGATACAGGTTGCTGTGCAAGAGCGCTGAGTGGCGAACTCGCGATCAAAAGGAAGGCATAGCTGATTAGACGTGATCGTAGTCTTAGGTCCAAGGGAGTCTTGCGGACGCGCCAAACTCTTCGTTTAGCTCACGAACTCGCTCCTCCAAATTGTTTTGCGCCATTCGCGTCGACATGCCTGAAGCCGAAATGCGCACTCGCTTGCACCAATGTTTCCACGATTCAATGACCTTGGCGTGCGACCCTGTTTCTGTGTGTATCTGCCGCGAAACTAGAAGGAGCTTCCTTTCCAACTCGCGAGCCACGTCACCAATCTTCGCTTTCATTGAATTGTTTTCAGGGACTTGATCTGTTCGAACGGTACCAGCAGAGTCCACCAGCTTGAGCAGTGTCTTCGCATCGTTCGTTAGATTATCCATCTGCCAACAATTGTGACTATTACCTATGGCAAGGAGATGTGGCCACAGCTCTCGATGGACGAAAGTCACTTTTCCAGAGATGAGTTTTGTGACGAGGACGTCTGGGTGTTCTTCGAGCTGTTCGTTCACCTGAAATATTGTGTGGGCCTTAGGATGGGACCACCACGACGTGCGCAACGGCGCGCCTGTTATCAATGAACAAACGCTCGGCAATTTTGGGTCAGACTCGAGCAGAAACCCGAATGCCTGAAGTTTTGCTAAGACTGTTTGGTAAGCAGCGCGCGCATCTGGTTTCACGCTATGCATACTACGCTTAGAATGAGCGCGCTCCAAAAAAATTCCCTCACCGGAGACTCTCATGGAAACTAAAGACCTCATTGAGTTCGTGAACAATCCAAACTTCATCCCAGGCATCTACAACTATTGTGACCGATGGTGTGAACGCTGTGCATTTAACACCCGTTGCTCCGTCTATGCGATCGAACGTGAAGAAGATCGCCCTGAGCCAGACGATATCAACAGTGACAGGTTCTGGCGGAAACTGGCCTCGATCCTTACGCAGACGAAGGAACTAATCGTGACGTGGGCCAAAGAGCATGACGTCGACCTTTCGGAAAATTCGTTTGAAGAGATAGATAAGGAACGTACGGAACGCCGGAAACATGTGAAATCTCATAGGTTGGCTAGAGGCGGTGAGAAATACGCCTCAGCAGTTACTAGGTTTTTCGAAAGAGAGTTCAAGCCTTTAGACACGGTCGCAGACACTGTTGAAACTCAATCCGCAATAGTTGAGGAGACTGACTGCCTCCGAGATGCCGTGGATGTGATTCAGTGGTACCAGTTCTTTATTGCTGTTAAGACGATGCGAGGACTGATGTCGCGCGAAAATGAGGAGGTTGAGGAATTGTGGGAAGACGAGGATTTCAAGTATGCGAAAGACTCTGATGGTTCAATAAAAGTCGCGTTGATAGCAATGGATAGATCCATAAATGCCTGGCGCATGCTCCAGTTGCTACAACCTGAGCTCTTCGAACCAATCAATCCCCTGATTGCCACGTTAGAGAATTTGCGAAAAGAGACGGAACTTGAGTTTCCACATGCTCGCGAATTCATCCGGGCCGGATTTGATGAACCTGAACAAGTCATGGTCAACTGAGTACCATGAAAGGTTGTTTATTCTGCCAAATAGTCGCCGGCGAATTAGAATCAGAAATAGTCTTTGAGGACGATCACACGATTGCTTTTCTTGACCATCGGCCAGTGTTTCCTGGGCACTCGTTGTTGATTCCAAAGGTTCACTACGAAGTCTTCAGCGACCTTCCGCGCGAGCTTGTCAGCCCATTTTTCCAGAATGGCCAACTGCTTTCCGTTGCTATCGAAAGGGCAATGGAGGCTGAGGGCACATTTGTTGCCATGAACAACCGAATTAGTCAAAGTGTGCCTCATGTACATCTGCACATAGTTCCACGCAGAAGGAAGGACGGTTTGAAAGGGTTCTTCTGGCCTCGTCATAAGTATGAAAGCGAACAAGCGATGTCCACCGTTAGCGAGGCTATTCGTAAACAGGTTAAGGAAGAAGCAAATGATCGGTTTAATTAAGATGTCAAATGAAACACGCGCTCAGAAGTTGGATTTGATTAAAGATCGCCGTTATTCACTAGACAAATTTGAGTTTCATCGCGAAGAAAATAAAACACACAAAAATTTGATCTGAAAGTTGGTTAAGCGTATAAAGCGCCTGTCACGACGGTTACGGCTATCGAGACGGACAAAGGGATCGGCAAACGGTGCGGTGACGCCCGTGCGAGAGGAAAAACAGGCGGCTGTTAATCCTAATGACGCCCTGAGTCGGAGCCGAAAGGCTCAGCTAGGGAAGGTTGCGAGACTTTCTCGAGCTGCTCGAATAAAAACGAGCAGCACCCTTTGGAGAGGACCCGCCGAAGGGAGCAAGGTAGTTCAACGCAAGTTGAGCTTCGTTGCCGGATCGTAACCGGCGGTGGAGGAAAAGCCACCAAACCAAAAACCTAACGGCACCGCGTTCCAAAAGAATGCGAGATTTGTGAAAACAATTCGAGTGCTGACCGGGAATTGGCTGACCGCCAGTTGGTTTTCGGGATACAAATTGGCAGCCTAGCGTGTACATGCAAAGCTGCCATCCTATAAAAAGCTTCGGCGATTTATAGGAAAAACGGATTGCGCTACTGTCAGCTTGCTGGTGGTAGCGCATTTCGTTTTTGTACGTCTCTTCTCTGCCTCCTTTTTGTCCCACAGCCAAGACTCCAGGAACATTTTTTAGATTTCACCGTTTGACCAAACAACCCGAATGATCGAGTTGTTTTCTTGCGCTATTCCGAACGCTATGGACTCCTGAGCGCGCTCATTTTTCCTACGGGAACGTGTTATAAGAAACCAAACGACAAACTGGTCCATACAAATCCGGAAATTCGGATGAGCAACGACAACTGTCTTAAAGAGCAACTTAGATTTGCTTAATTAACCAGTAGGTGCCCATCGCTTTTTTCCCGACGCGTTTGTTTATTTCGGAAGAGTTCAGAAAGGAGATCACCAAAATGACGGAAGCACGAATGCAAGAGACCCCGCAATATGCACCTGGTACTTTCTGCTGGGTAGAACTAGGCACTACAGATGGCGAGGCAGCGAAGAATTTTTATAAGCAGCTGTTCAATTGGAGCTTCGTTGATAATCCAATGGGTCCTGGAATGGTCTACACGATGCTCAAGCTAGACGGAAAAGATGTTGGCGGCCTCTACAAAATGCCTGAAGACATGACGAAGCAGGGGATTCCGCCGCACTGGCTTTCTTATGTATTGGTGGACAGTGCGGATGAAACTGCTAAGAAGGCCAAATTGTTAGGCGCTACTCTGATGAAAGAACCGTTCGATGTGGCTGACGTCGGACGAATGGCGGTCATTCAGGACCCTACGAACGCTGTTTTTGCAATCTGGCAGGCAAAGTCTCACAAAGGCGCGGGAGTCGTTAATGCTCCCAATAGTCTTTGTTGGAACGAACTAGCAACGAAAGATACCGCTAAAGCAGGTGACTTCTATTCAAGCCTGTTTGGCTGGGGCAAAAACGTTCAGCAAATGGGACCAACAATGACCTATACATCGTTCATCAACGGTGAACGACCTGTAGGCGGAATGTATAAGCCTGGGCCAGAGATGGGGGACGTTCCTCCACACTGGTTAGTTTACTTCGCCGTCAGTGACGCGGATGACACGGCCAAGCGAGCCACGGAACTTGGCGGGAAGACCTTTGTACCACCGACGGACATTCCAAACATCGGTAGATTTGCAGTAATTCAAGACCCCCAGGGTGCAGTGTTCGGGATCATCAAGCTTCAAAATCCTCCCAGTTAGGTCTGACGCGATTTCTTAGTTGTTAAGGGTTAGATTCAGTAGCGGCAGGTTGAGTCGACAACTCAGCTTGCCGCTTCATCTTAGCTAGTTCAGTATCAATGAAACGAGCAGTTAGTACCCTTATGAACGTATGAAACCGCGCCTGGTTTTTATATTGCTTTGCTGCATCTGGGGATCCACTTGGCTCTTCATAAAGCTAGGTCTCGCGGATCTGCCACCACTCACTTTTGCTGGGATCAGGTTTGTAATAGCCTCCGCAATCATATTCGGACTAATGATGGTCCGTAAGGTATCGCTGCCGCGATCGCGAAAAGACTGGATGCTTTTGGCTGTAACTGGGGTGCTCTCTTTCAGCCTGAACTATGGTCTAATCTTCTGGGGAGAACAGTTTATTTCATCAGGCCTTGCTGCCGTTCTGCAGTCTACAATTCCCGCGTTTGGGTTGATCATTGCGCATTTCTATCTTCCAAATGAGCAATTAAGTTCACCGAAGATCGCCGGCGTACTACTTGGCGTAATCGGCGTTGCAGTAATCTTTTCAAACGAGCTTACCGTAGCAGGTCCTCGCGCCTTGACTGGCAGCATTGCGATGGTACTGAGCTCAATGTTTGTGGCGTACTCAAATGTTCTGGTTAAGGCACGCGCACGAAAACTCAATCCGAGTTTCATAGCAGCCGGCCAAATGCTCTTTGGACTAATTCCATTACTTATCATCGGCATTCCTCTCGAAGGCAATCCACTGAACTTTCGTTGGACCACAATGGCAATAGTGTCGTTGTTGTATCTGGCTATCGTCGGTTCGGTCGTTGCGTTCCTGCTGTATTACTGGTTAGTGCAGAACATGGACGTTACGAAAACAATGCTCATTGCGCTAGTTACTCCTGTAGTTGCGGTATTACTGGGAATGTTGGTTCTGAATGAACGCTTGACGTGGAGGACACTTCTAGGGGGGCTGATGATAATGTCGGGAATTGGATTGATAGTCGTTCGTCGTCGGCAGAAAAAAGAAGTAACAGTTGCTCCTGCGAGATCTTGAGTTGCAGTATTCAACTTCGCTTTGTGGGAGGAGCAATTGCATAAAGATTTTCGAGTTGAGCGCGAAGATATGCTTCAACTGCATCTTTGACGAGAGCGGCCTCGTTAGCTGGATAGTATTCTGGTAACTTGCGGAGTTGTTCAATCTGAGATGGCAACAACCAGAATCCGCCCATGTCAGTGCCGAACGAGTTCTGCGTCGCGAGCTCAAGCGCGGTGCGATGAACTGCTCGCAGATATTTTGCTGAGTGATTCTCGATCTGGACCAGGCAATCGCTAAGTGCGAAGCCGTAAAAACTCACATTTGACTCAGTCCAATCCTCCTCCGTGCTCATAACCTAAGCATTTCGCGCGTCTTCGTATTTGCGAATCAAGCCGCGTACAACACCCTGAATTTGAAGGCGGTCTGGCGTCTTTATAAATATTGGTTTGAACTGAGGGTTAGCTGGTTCAAGGCGGATAAAGTCTGGCTCACGATAGAACTTCTTTACAGTGGCGTAATTTCCGTCGATCAAAGCCACAACCATCTGTCCATTTTCAGCTGTTGACTGAGAGCCAACAATAATGATGTCGCCATCCTGAATGTTCTCTTCAATCATTGAATCACCACGAACTTTCAAGGCGAACGTACGACCGCGACCAATCATGTCGCGCGGAGCTGCGACAGTGTCATGAGTGAGAATAGCTTCGATCGGTTGGCCAGCGGCCACCGTGCCCAACAACGGGATTTGATAATCATCGTTCTCTTCGACCTCAATAAGTTCAATTCCTCGACTGACATTAGGAATACGCTTGATCAGTCCCTCACGCTCTAATGCGATGAGAATGCTATGCACGCTGGCTGAAGAGCTCATCTTAAATTGCTTACCTATTTCGGCGATCGTCGGCGGTTGTTTGTTCGCGTGTAAAAAGCGCGAGATGAACTCATACACCTGCTTTTGTCTCGCTGTTGCTGTCATTCCGCTTCTCCCTCTTGTGTTAAATCTCGCGTGATGCTAGATTTTCGGCTGGCCTCGAAAATCTAGCGAATATTATCGAAAGTGATTTGATGGGTCAAGTCGGAAGGAGACAACAATTAGTCGATGACTTCCTTGAGTTTCTTGAGGTCATCTACGAAAAGGCGGTACTCGAGGCGCCGGCTCTCTTCATCGGGCGCTCGAAGAATAGAGGAGGGATGCACTGTCGCCATGACGTAAGGAGCGAGAGTGGATTCTATGAATTCGCCACGTTGTTTAGTGACACGAAATTTTGGTCCCAAGAGCGTTTGGGCTGCAGTAGCTCCGAGAGCAACAATGACTTGAGGTTTAACCAAAGCGATTTCGGCCTCAAGCCAGGGAAGGCACGCTGCAATCTCTATCGCATTTGGCTTTTTGTGGATGCGACGTTTACCGCGAGGTTCCCATTTGAAATGTTTGACTACGTTGGTGACGTAAGTTTTTGAACGATCGATTCCAGCTTCTTCGAGTGCGCTATTTAACAACCGTCCTGCAGGACCAACAAAAGGTTTGCCCGTGAGATCTTCTTCATTGCCAGGTTGCTCGCCAACAAACAACACTTCGCTGCGTTTTGATCCTTCGCCGAAAACTGTCTGTGTGCCCAGTTTCCAGAGATCGCAAGCCTTGCATTCTGCAGCAGCTTCTTTGAGCGACGATAGTGAAAGTCTGTCAGGAAAGAATTCTTTGGCTGAACCTTCTTCGGCCTTTGTCGATTTTTGCGTCGGCTTACGTGGCACAGCTTTCCCCCTTGATGGAGTTTAGTTTTAGTGGTTATAAATCATGAGAGCTGCATTTTCCAAAACTGAATTCGAATCGAATTTAATTAGCCGATTTGGTGACGTAATCAAGCCGGTTGATAAAGCTCCGATTCAAATAATCACGACTGGCATTTCGGAAGTAGACGCCCTGACTGGAGGTCTGCCGCGCGGCGCTATTACTGAGATCTTTGGACCAGCATCTGCCGGAAAGACAACGTTAGTTCTCTCGATTCTGGCCGAGGCTACTCGTCGCGAAGAAGTTTGTGCCGTCGTGGATACTACAGATGCTTTTGATCCTGTATCAGCCTCAACTGCAGGAATCGTTTTAGATCAGTTGCTTTGGATTCGTTGCCACACAAAGCTGGAACATGCTTTCAAGGCAACTGATCTACTTTTGCAAGGTGGTGGATTTAGTTTAATCGTACTCGATCTTGGCGACGTTCCGGCCGTTGAGGCGCGTCGCATCATCTCTTCATGGTGGTATCGGTTTCGAAGAGTAGTCGAGAATACTGCTACAGCTTTTATTGTCGTTGCGCAGGATTCATGTGTGCGATCGTGTGCCTCGGTAACATTGCAGATGAAAAGGGAGTCTGAAACTTGGTCCAGTGTTAACACGCCTCCAGCAAGTTTTAATAATCGTAATTTCTCAATATGCAGCTCCCCCAACTCGGGATTCTATTCTCTGTTGGTAACTCAACCTCAACCTACGCACGGCAACCTGCTCACCGAACAGCGGCTGCGAATTGAACGTCAAAAGCCAGTAGATACCAGTCAACGAACCGTGACTTTTTGCGCCGCCTGCTTATAGTTGACAATTTTCGGTAATTTTCGCTAATCTTCAACTCAAATTTCTCCTAAGAAATGCGGGGTTATGTTTGCCGGAATATTCCTTAACGATGCCGGGCAGTTAGACGAATCGTCTTTGGCAACCTTTGCTTATTCGTTCTCTCCGCTGGTTGAGGAGACCAGCGACGATACTGTCGTTATTGACGCTGAAGGCTGTGAGCTGCTTTTCGGTTCTCCATATGGTCTGGCGAATGCTATTTCCGAACGCGCTAAAGACCCGAAAGAAGCGGGAGGGCTCGACGGCAAAGTGAATGTTGCTATTGCTGCCAACCCTGATTCTGCAATTCACGCAGCCAGGTTCTATCAGGGAATCACCTTTATAACCCCGGGAGAGGAAATTACAGGCCTCGGAGACTTGCCGCTTGAAAACCTTACCGATTCCGTTTCGAGTCTCCAGTTATCGGTTACTGACAAACACAAGCCGGCGACAGTAAATCGAGAGACCTTGAATCGTGGAGTTAATGAGCAAGAAGTTTTGGAGATTTTAGAAACACTGCGATTGTGGGGAGTTCAGACCTTCCGCGATCTCTCTGCACTACCGGTTACTGGTGTGGCTGAACGGTTGGGCCAGTTAGGAGTAAAGCTTCAACAACTTGCCTGCGGAAAGATCGATAGACACTTAAGATTAAAACAGCCGCCGCCTCTTTTTCATTACTCATTGGAGCTTGAACATTCAATTGTTCAACTCGAGCCGCTCTCGTTCATTTTTGCGCGCTTGTTGAATCAAATGTGTGCCGCACTCAATGCGTATGCGCTGGCCACAAATGAATTGCGCGTGCGATTGACTTTGGAAAAACATGAAATTCACGAGCGCGTTTTTAACCTACCCCACCCCTTACGCGACAACAAAGTGTTTCTAAAGTTGTTGTTGCTCGATACGGAGATGCACCCACCTGCATCCGCCGTAATAGCTGTGTCAATCAGCTGTGAACCTGTTAAGCCCCGAGTACTGCAAAACGGATTATTCATTCCGCTGGCTCCGGAGCCACAAAAATTGGAGCTCACTCTAGCTCGACTCAGCAAATTGTTGGGTCCTGAAAATGTGGGCTCGCCTGAGTTGATTAATACTCATCGACCGGATGCTTTTCGGATAAAAAGATTTGCCTTGCAAATAAAAGCTACGAAAAAGAAAAGAAGAACGACCAAACAAGATAGCCCACCCGTTTGCGAGCAGCCTTTAGTCGGATTCCGCGTCTTCCGACCACCGTTAAAAGCGATGGTTGAAGCGAGTCATGGTTATCCGACCCAAATTAGTGCCTGGAATAAAAGAATGAGTTTACACGGAAAGGTTGTGCAAGTTGCTGGCCCATGGCGCTCAACTGGTGACTGGTGGCGATTAGACAGATGGGCCAGAGATGAGTGGGACGTGGCGGTTGCAAATGGATCTTCTTCATCCGTCCAGTCGACAGAACAACCTGAGCTTTATCGGATTTATCGAGAGTTACGGAATGGTTCCTGGTTCGTTCATGGAAGCTACGACTGACTTTGCAGTTATCCAGTGCTATGTACGTTGAGTTACATGCCCGGTCAGCATTCAGCTTCCTCGAAGGCGCATCGCTTCCTGAGGAGTTAATCGCCGCAGCTCAAGAGTATGGGATGCCGGCAATGGCTCTACTCGATCGTGATGGGGTGTATGGATCACCACGGTTTCATTTTGCTGCGCTGAAGCATGGAATGAAGGCGCACATTGGCGCTGAAATAACAATCACGAATTTAAATACAAGAGTTGATTCATCGCCTTCCGAGGTCGGAGTAAACAAAAGAAGCATAGGGCGAACTAGATCGAATTCTGGAACCCGCGTTGTATCCCTTCCAGTATTGGCCCGTACTCGTCAGGGTTATCAGAATCTTTGTCGGTTATTGACATTGATGAAATTACGCGTGCCTAAGCATGCGAAATCCGGTGAATGTGCCGTTACTTTCGACGAGTTAGCCAGATACGCTGAGGGACTGGTTTGCTTGACCGGAGCAGATGATGGCCCATTAGCCCAAGCTCTCCACAATGCCAATAGCAGAGAAGAAGGACAGAGAATAGTTGAGAGGCTACTCGATATCTTTGGACTAGGAAATGTTTATGCCGAGTTGCAACGCCATTTTAATCGTCGTGAAGAAACACGTAATCAGTTTGTAGTAGACATAGCCCGACGATTGCACTTGCCTTTACTGGCGACGAATGGTGTTTCCCACGCTACGGTGGCACGACGCGAAGTGGCCGATGTGTTCACGTGCTTACGAAACCATGTACGGCTGGAAATGGCCGGACAACTGCTCGCCATAAACTCCGAACGTCACCTTAAACCGGCAAAGACTATGGCTGCGCTTTTTGCCGATTTGCCGGAAGCGATAACTAACACACTCGAACTCTCGTCGCATTTAGAATTTACGCTTGAAGATCTTGGTTATGAGTTTCCTAAGTATCCCGTAGCACCTGACGAAACCATGACTTCGTTTTTGCGCGCGCGTACGAAAGAAGGTGCGCGCAAGCGTTACGACGGACAGTGTGGTCGGCCAACTTATGCAAAAGCGTGGAAACAGATCGAACGCGAATTGTCACTAATTGAAAAGCTTAAGCTCGAGGGCTATTTCTTGATCGTTTGGGACATCGTTCGCTTCTGCAATCAAAACGGAATCCTGATTCAAGGGCGCGGGTCCGCTGCTAACAGTGCGGTCTGTTACTCGCTTGGAATTACCGCAGTAGATCCCGTGGGAATGGAATTACTGTTCGAGCGCTTTTTGTCGGAAGAACGTGGGGAATGGCCTGATATCGATCTCGATCTGCCGAGCGGAGATGAACGCGAGCGGGCAATTCAATACATTTACGAACGTTACGGAAAGCTTGGCGCCGCGATGACCGCAAATGTCATCACTTATCGCGGCCGTTCGGCTTCCCGCGAAGTCGGGAAGGTACTTGGGTTTGATGACGAAGTATTAGGTCGACTTTCCGGCCTGGTGCATACCTGGGAATGGAAAGATCCGAAGGACTCAACTGAACGCCAATTTCGTGATGCCAGGCTCGATCTGCGAGAGCCAAGAATTCGCAAATTTTTCGAACTGTTTCAGTTGGTGCAAGATCTGCCGCGCCACCTGGGCCAACACTCGGGAGGTATGGTTATTTGCCAGGGACAACTTGATTCAATTGTGCCCCTCGAACCTGCCGCAATGCCCGGCCGAGTAGTCGTGCAGTGGGATAAAGAAGACTGCGCCGATTTGGGTTTAATTAAAGTGGATTTGCTTGGCTTGGGAATGATGGCGGTGCTTAAAGACTCGATCGAGTTAATTCGTGACGCTTACAAAGAAGAAGTGGATCTTGCGCACTTACCTCAGAACGACAGTGCTGTGTATGCAACGCTACAAAAGGCCGACACGATTGGGATGTTTCAGGTTGAGAGTCGAGCGCAGATGTCTTGCTTACCACGCTTGAGACCCGAAAAGTTTTACGATGTTGTAGTGCAGGTAGCAATTATTCGTCCCGGTCCAATTGTTGGCAACATGGTCCATCCGTATCTCAAACGCCGTCAGGGTCGAGCGCCAGTAACGTATCCACACCCGTTGCTCGAGTCTACGCTTAAGCGCACGTTAGGCGTGCCGTTGTTTCAAGAGCAGTTGCTGAAGATGGCCATGATCTGCGCTGGGTTCTCAGGAGGTGAAGCGGAAGAGCTGCGTCGTGCTTTTGGCTTCAAACGATCAGAAGCCAGGATGAAAGAGGTTGAAATCAAACTGCGACGTGGGATGACGGAGAATGGGATCAACGGCAAAACACAAGACGACATAGTGCAGTCGATTACATCTTTCGCTCTGTATGGATTTCCTGAGTCACACGCCGCAAGTTTTGCTTTAATCGCATATGCCAGTGCTTACCTGAAATGTCACTATCTGGCGGCATTTACGGCTGCGATTCTGAACAATCAACCGATGGGGTTTTATCAGCCGTTTACCTTAATCAAGGACGCGCAACGACATGGATTGAGAGTGCGACCAGTGGATGTAACGTGTTCAGATTGGTTATGCACGATCGAGCATGCGGCCGAAGGACATGTGTCAGCATCCCTAGAAAAAGATACATCTGATCTTCGCAATCAACTCGTTCTTCGTCTCGGCTTCAAATACGTGAAAGGTCTCAGGGAGGAAGCCGGAAAAGCAATTGTGCGGGAACGGATGAAAGCCCCCTTCTTAAGCATCGATGATCTTTCAACTCGCGTTCCTTCATTACGGAAAGATGAGATGAGAAAGCTGGCTTCAGTGGGTGCGTTAAATTTCATTCATGACAATTTGCATCAACGTGCTAGCAGTACTGAGTACAAGCCCATCATGCAAACAACTCGTCGTGATGCCCTGTGGCAAGTTGAAAGAGCTGCTCGGCCAGCAGGAATTTTGTATCAGCAACTTCTTGAAACAGATGACACTTCACCGCTTGTTTGTATGACAACATCAGAAAGAATCGATGCAGACTTTCGCGGCACCGGCTTGACTATTGGCCGGCACCCGGTGGCTTACCATCGTGAGGAGTTGCGGAAGCTGGGGGCTTGTCGGGCAGCAGATACTTATCAACTTTCGAACGGCTCGCCCGTTAAAGTTGGTGGATGGGTTATTGTGCGGCAACGGCCAGGCACGGCCAAGGGGTTCGTTTTCCTGACTTTAGAAGACGAAACTGGAGTGAGCAACATAATTATTACGCCTCAACTTTTTGACAAGAACCGGTTAGCCTTGGTGAATCACCCTTTTCTATTGATCGAGGGAATTCTACAAAATCAGGACAATGTAGTTTCGGTCAAAGCCAAGCGCATTCGTCCCTTATCGTTTCCCGGAGCCGCAGCTCCTTCACGAGATTTTCACTGAACGGAAGTATTGACTACGAGCTATCAGCGTTAGAATCCAGCGCGGCTCGTTTCGGTTCCGCAATTCCCAAGAAGCAAAAAACTTGCTAATCCCTTAATCTGCATCACAATGGTTTCTTGAATTCTATTGAGAGAGCCGAGGCTTTGTGGCTACGACCCAACTATCGACCGTCATTTTCGAAGAGCGGAATTTTGGTCTGTACTTGCTAAATGTAGGCTACCAACTTATTGCCTGCTTAGTTTGCGGGGCAGTGCTCGCTGTTTGGAGTCATCGCGCGTCGACGGATACCGCAGCACAGCCAGCCTAAATAAATCGCTGAAGATCGACAGTGCGTGTGTTGTGAGTTTGAGTGTAAGTTCAGGCGGGCCGGACAGGATGTTTAAAAGGCGACTCAAGTAGTCCCTGAACCACTTGGGCCACCTGAGAAAGCGGCTTGGGCTTGCGCAGAAATGCATCTGCTCCAGAATGCCTGGCCTCATCCTCTAGTTCAGAAGAGCCGTATGCGGTCAGCACGATTATTCTTGTTTCAGGTGAGTGCCGATGGATTAGTTTTATAAGTTCGAGTCCGTCAGGGTTCCTGTTGATCCCTAACCTAAGATCCTGAATCACTACTTTGTAATCGGTGCTCTCAATTAACTTTTCCGCCTCGTCCATGTCGCGAGCTGTGTCTACCTCATAACCGTGATGTTCGAAGTATTCACTCATTGAGAAACAAATCGACTCCTCATCATCCACAATGAGAAGACGCGGGAGTGCCGGTTCTCTGGGCTCGTGGTGGCCACCCAACATGCGGAGCAATCGGCCTGAGACTCTTTTTAATGTTCCTATACGAGTTTCTCTCACGATCATACCTTGTGCAGAAGCTTGGGAGTTTGGGAAGACGTAGGGTCCCACTGCTGCTACAAGAAGTAGTTTTTACCCCGGGGCGACGAGACTGGGTCGTAAACCGCTTGCTTTGCTGCCTTAACCACTTTGCCAACGAGGACTCCAAGAGTTCACTCGTGGGTTCCGATGTCCTGAAGAACATCAATAGCGGCAGCGTTTATCGATGTTCAGTTGCGTTCCAGAGTTTCTGCAGCCGACGCTGTGTTCGACCCTGTTCAAAGACAAGCAGGTCTTTCGCCAGTCCACGGAGTTCGGGCATCGGGGTCTTTTGAATAACCTCGTGACTGGTACGATAGTCTAAGAGAAAGCTAGGTTCAGTCGTGGCATAGCCGCAACTAAACAAGTGATGGAGTGTCTTAGGAGAACGCTGTTGCTGCGACTTGGCTTCCGGCTTGGGATTAACTAGAAGCGATTTGTGAGTTGAAGGTCGCTTGCGCGTTGTGGTGAAAGCGTTTCCTCTTCCAGAGCTCATCTTCCAACTCCTCGAACGCGCCGGTAATTCGGATGAGACCAGGCAGAGGACTCTGAGAGAAAACAAGAGTAAACGAAAATACTGCCCAGCCCAGATGCTATATCGCTATAGCAGCCCGCACATTGGACCGTTGCGTAACAATTCGGCCTGTCTTCTTACTGGAACCGGAGCTGGCCGTTGGTTTGGTGATGATATACAACAAAACTTCACACACCTCACGCGACCCGGTTCCAATGGTATTTCCCTTCTCGTCTTGAAGAGCATAAACGCTGCCGTCGGCATCTAAGGGCAGGATCATTGGCTCGCTGTACATAGAAGGACTCCCAAAGCCGCCCGTCCACTAAGGACGGGCGGCATTGTTGACTGTGTTAGTGATGGGCAACTCTTTGGCCGCCGGAGCACCTTGCTAAGCCTACAGATGAGGGCTCACTACTTTCGTGTGCGTCGGCGCACTGCAGCACCGAGGCCCGCCAATCCTGAACCGAGCAAGAGCATCGTCGCTGGTTCGGGAATTGGGTTCGCAGCTTGGGACGCTGAGAATGAGAAAGTGCCACCAGCCTGGTTGGCGCTGAAGGTGAAGGTTCCGGGTGTATCCATGAAGCCGGCACCCTTGAATATGCCCGTTCCAGAGAGGAGCAGACCGGCGTCACTCTGGAAGACAACTGCCACGGTGAGCAAGTCGAACGTAACTCCACCAACAACCTCAAAGTTAGCTAATGGAGTGACCGGGTAATTAAGCGATCCCGCTCCTAGGAAGCTGAAATCCTTGATCAATCCGGTCAAACCCAGTAAAGGGGCAAAGCTTCCATTTGCCTGGTTTACCATAAACTGACCCGCAACCCCGGGAGTTGGAACGCTCGGCGCAACTAAAGCCGTGAAATCAAGGCCCGTGGCCGTTCCTAGGCTAGTTACTGCTCCAGTAACGCCATTGACCGGGACCAAACCACCGGATTTTGAGAATCCTCCGGTAAAGAATGGTTCAGCGTTGGCGCTGGAAACCGCAAAGCCCATCATGATCCCAGTGAAGATGAGGGTCATGAGTGTTGCTTTAAAAATGTTTCTCATCTGATCTCCTTTCGATTCCCCTTGAGTCAATAAGAACTCCGAAAATTGAGTTCACGGTTCACGTCTTCTCCAGTTGGAGATCGACCAGGGTTCAGTGGGCAAATACTGTTACCGGGTCAGTTCTGTTGTTCAGCGGTTATGAGTTGCCTGGGCAACCCGCCGAGCACCCTTGAAACCAACCGTACCGAAGAGGACGAATGCCGGGCAATGCACCCAATAATCGGTACCGTCGGAAAAGGCTGGGATAGGCGAGACAATGCGGAGCAAATGCAAGGCTCAACTGGTCCAGCCAAACTCTCTCCTGTAAATTGAGAGCTATTCGTAGATTGGCACTGTGAATCGCTCAGCAAACACCAGGCCAGAAGCGGTTTGGTTCAAGACGAGAAAAAATCCGCCAATTCCTTTTACTTAGAAGCTCTTATCACCATGAATCACACACCTATTTCCAGTATCCGGACACCGATTCTAGAATTTAGACGACGTGATGTTGTGCTTCTTGATCTTCTGATACAACGAACTCCGCGGTATTCCCAGCCTGCGAGCGGCTCTTTCCACTCGGCCCTTCTCCTCGACTAGGACCATTTGGATCTGTTGCTTCTCCAGTTCCAGCAATGTCAGATTGGTATCAAGGATAGGGGCACGACTGCCGCTGTGACCGTCGAAGTGCAGTTCCTTTAACGTGATCGTTTTTTGTTCACTGAGTAACACTGCACGCTCGATAACATTGCGAAGCTCCCTGACGTTGCCAGGCCATGAATAGGATTTCAGAGCCTTGATCGAATCTTCTTCAAGTTTGATTTCGCCACGGCCCAGGTCAGCGGAAAACTTCTCAAGCATATAGTCAGCTAGAATCGGAATGTCTTCGACGCGTTCTCTAAGGGAGGGAAATGCTAAAGGTATTGTGCTGATACGAAAGTAAAGATCGTCACGGAACTTCTTTTCTCTAACTAGTTGACTCAAGTCTTGATGAGTCGCAGCAATCAGTCG
>JBKPAL010000036.1:0-12273 GCA_046726395.1 Acidobacteriota bacterium | reverse complement strand
GCAATAGGCCGATCGTGTCTTGGTGCTGCGAGCCCGTCACAGAGCACTGGTCGTTGCATCCGTTTTCCCTAAACCCGAACAGTTGCTTGGTGCCTTAGAGCCCGAATTCGCAAGACCGGGAAGGAGAACAGGATTCATGTCTAAGAAAGAATCAGCACGCAGTTTCATTGGCATCGATGTCTCGAAACAACTATTGGAAATCGCGGTCCACAAGAGCAATTACCGGTTTTGTTGTCCAAACGCTCCACAAAAGTTTCCTGAATTGATTGCCGCATTAATCGCCTTGCGACCAGCACGCATCGTGCTAGAAGCCACGGGCGGTTTGGAAATACCTCTGCTGAGAGCCTTGCAGGCCGTGGGTTTGCCGGTGGTCCTGATTAATCCGCGGCAAGTGCGCGACTTCGCGAAAGCCTTGGGCCAGTTAGCTAAGACAGATCGCCTTGATGCGCGGGTGCTCGCTCACTTCGCGGCGGCAGTGGAGCCGCCGTTACGACCGATTAAAGCGCAGGAAGACACGGAGTTAGATGCTTTAATGGGCCGCCGAAACCAGCTCAGCGACATGCTCGGTGCGGAAAAAAATCGACGTGGGTCGGCCGCTACCGATGCCGCGCGCGCCGACATTGATGCGCATATTGAGTGGCTCGAGCAACGCATTAAAGCCCTCGATAAACAGCTCAAAGATCAACTTAAATGCTCAGCCACCTGGCAACAGAAAGATAAGATCCTGCAGAGCGTAAAAGGGATCGGCTTTGTGACCTCCGTATCGCTGCTAGCCGATTGTCCGGAACTGGGCCAACTGAACCGGCATCAGATCGCGAAGCTTGTTGGAGTAGCACCACTCAATCGTGACAGTGGTAAACAACGCGGTACGCGTCACATCTTCGCCGGCAGAGCACAGATTCGTGCCAAGCTTTACATGGCCACCTTGACGGCGATTCGCTGCAACCCGGTTATCAAAGCTTTCTATCAACGGCTAATTGCCAGGAACAAATTAAAGAAAGTAGCGATCACTGCTTGTATGCGAAAACTCTTGACCATCATCAACGTCATGGTTCGTGAGAACAAACTCTGGAATGTTGGAGCTCAATCAGTTTCTGCTTGACTTCCAACACAGTTGCTCTGTGGTTTTCTTTTACATTGAATGACTCTCAAGCAAAGAAACCACAGAGGCACCGAGACACAGAGGGCACAGAGAAGAATTGATCCATAACAAGTAAACATGACAAGAGAAAATCTTCTTTTCGCAATTATCGGCCTTCTATTTGGATTCATTGTTGGCTTCATCATGGCCAGCACCATGAGCCAGCGCCCACCAACACCCGCGACCGTTGCCGCCGGTCAGGGTATGCCGGCAGATCATCCACCCGTCGGTGGAAATGTACCCAATCCTCAGGCGATGCAGGCCGAGGTCACTGCTTCAATTGAGAAAGCACGCACTGAACCCCAGAACTTTGAGGCGCAAGTGCGAGCAGCCGAACTCTACTATCAGATTCAACGCTACGATCAGGCGATCGAATACTTGTTAAAAGCAAATCAACTGCGACCTGAGGATTTTCAAACAGTCGTTAACCTTGGATTAGTAAATCTGGATGCCGGTAGGTACGAAGCAGCGGAGAAGTGGTATCGCGCGGCGATGCTGAAAAAACCTGACGAGGTAGTTGTATTAGCCGGTTTGGCAGCTGCCACTCTCGGCAAAGGTGATGCGAAGGCAGCTGAACAAGCGATTGCCAAATTAGAGAAGGTCGATCCAAGTAGCGAAGACCTTCCTAGGTTTAAGGACCGTCTCGCAACTCTCAAAAAGTAGAGCAGCAATAAATTTTCCATTTGTCATTTGAAATTTGGCATCTGTCATTTGTTCGAAGACGCCAAGAATGACCAAATGATAAATTTCAAATGATGAATGGAAAATTTATTACTGCCTTCTGGGCTCTGAATACTGACTTACGGCGCGATCGACATCCGCACCACATCCGACAGAACAAACCTTTGCACGCGCCCGTCCTTTCCC
Source organism: Acidobacteriota bacterium (assembly GCA_046726395.1). Lineage (GTDB taxonomy): Bacteria > Acidobacteriota > Blastocatellia > Pyrinomonadales > Pyrinomonadaceae > PSRF01. The sequence continues at coordinate 10,265 of JBKPAL010000036.1, read as the reverse complement.
ACGACGACGACCTGACCATTCTCAACCATCACTCTTCGCACCGTATTCATTGAACGGTCCACCAGTGTGCCATCGAGCGTCTCAATCACGAGACGTGGTCCAACATCAGGCTCCGGTTCCGCAGCTGGCTTCGCTGGTTCTCGAGACGCGCTTCGACGCGAACCGCCTTTGCGCGTTGTTGTTGCAGGGGTAGTTGAGGAAGATTCGCTGGGTGCTTCAGCTGGTTTGGTAACTTCTGCTGGCTTTGTATCTGAAGCAGTACTTTCTGTTTCAGTCGGTGTCTTGACTACTTCCTCAGCGGGCTTTGCTCTTGGAGTTCGACGAGACGTTGAACGTCGTCCGCCTCTCGCAGTTCTTCCTGGCGCTGTTTGGGTCGATTCAGCTTCGGCTGCCTTTTCCGTTGTCGTTTCTGCCGGCGTCGGCTCAGCTGTCGGCTCAGGCGTTGGCGCCGTAGCTACTTCCGCGGGCGGTGGCTCGGGCTCCTTGATACGAGCACCCGCGGAAGTGACCCGCCTTCCTGTGCCAGTCGTGCGAGTGGAAGTAACTAAATCTTCTGTCTTACGTTCGGCTTCTGCTGTAAACGGCGATGCCGCAAGCGGCTCGAATGAACCAGAGAAACGGATTTGGTAGGTGCCGTCGTCGTCATTAGGAGTCCGCGCCTCGACCCTTAGAATCAGATTCTCGCGCCGGCGCAGAAAGACTCCTTTGGTGATTGGCGAAGTGCTTTCCGCATAGACCGTAAACTTCATCAATGGCCTCAAGCCCGAGGCCGTGAAGACGTCCACGTCACCATTCAAGTTCTTCGCGTCGATTGTTACGACTAGATCACCCTGGTTACCAACAAACGCGTAATAGTGATCCGTAAAGCGAGCATCACCGATATCACGGGCTGTGATTGTTCCGAACACCTCGTTCGTGCTAATTGGTGAAGGTGCGTTGATGTCCAGCGATTGACTGTGGGCACCATTGCTGAAAAGGGGCACGAGCAAGAAACATAGCAGCCACTTTGCAGGCTTTATAACGTGCATTGCTAACCTTCAAGAATGATTGGAATTTGCCCACCGACAACGGCAGGACTCGATTAGAAGTTGAAGAATATCAGATTTGGTAGGCGATTACAGAACCGCGAGCGGTAACGACTGGATGCTATACGCAACTCGTTACAGAACCGGGAGCGATAGCGACCGGATGCTACGCACAACTCAAGGCAACGGCAGTCTTGTTAGCTTATCGCCAAACTCACCGACGGTAGATTGATGCCAGGGTTGTTGCTAGCATCCGGTCGCTACCGCTCCCGGTTCTGTAATCCGCTCTCGAGTTCTAAATCCTTAGCGACCTTTGTGCAGAATCGACATCAGTTGTGATCACGTGAGTTGGATTCCAGGTTGACCTCAGGTAAATGGCCGCACCTAAGAAGCACAACATGCCTAGCGGACCCGTTGGAGTTACATGCGAGGCACTAAACAATGATCCCGACAGCACAAGTAACGCCGCAGGTATTCTCGGCTTTACTATCGCAAGCATCAATAAGCCCATGCCAACCGTAATCAGCCACCATGCAGCAGGAATGCTCAAATCACTAGAGGCGGGAAATAGCTGTGTTCGCGCCCAACCTCCAATCACAAAAAGTATAAGGGCAAGCACCGTTGCCACGCGACGCCGCTCCCGATCTGTGAATGCAACAGCAGTTGCGAGCATCGCTATAACCCAGGCGATTGAGCCTACAGCTGCGATACCGTGAAGCAAACTGCTATTCCAATACGAATCAATTAATGGACCAACCGTTGTGAGATTGTGAGGGGTCATATACTGCGCATTCTGGACCAGTATTCCTGTGCCTATGCCTGCCAGTGCATCGAATGCGGCGTAGATTGGAACGAACACCAAGAGCGCAACCTTAGCTACCGCCGCCGCCAGATTATGGACATCTCTAACAAGCAAGAGCGCTGCTAATCCGAGTAGTGGAAAGAGCATTAGATTCAGGATGTGCAAACGTATCCACCAGGAAAGGTGATAATTCCGTTGTATACGGGCGGACTAAACATCGGGTGGTAAAGATTTAGGACGCCGACAAGTACGGGAGGCACAAATATGAGGATTGAGTTTAGTCGTTTCGACATCACAAGCGCTCAATTGCAATAGCCAGAACTGGGCGGCAGTTTCGTTGTGATGAAGAATGCAAGAGATTTCGCCGCTTTGTCTATCATCGATTTGTTGTTGGAGGACTTTGAAAAGCCTTTCTCACGTCAGGATCGCGTAGGACGATGAGGGCCCAGAGACCGAGCGGGAATCCGAGAATGCAGCAAACAGATGATAGTGGGATCATCGCGAGTATGGCCGCCAATATCGCCACAGGATAGTTCTGCGCACGCATCATCCGAATGGATCCGAAAATTATTATTGGGGCGACGGCGATCGAGATCAGACTAACGATTGGAAAGTAAATGCCAGAAAGCTCATAGCCCAGTCTCCGAGCATCGTCGGTGATTACTGGTTCAGTTCCTTGAACTAATCTCACGAGCCGCCCGAGAATTAGGATCACACCTGATAATACGTTCAGCGCGCCGAGGCTAATTAAAGCGATAGCCGGCGCTCGCAGTTTCCGTGTAACGTCATTCATTACAATCCTCCTTTTTGTGCTAACACCTTCGGAAGATTCAAGACAAATCGTTTCTTCTCATTCACACTGGGCTTTAGCCCGATCATGAGTACCAGGAGAGTTTAGTGGAACCGTTTTAACGGTTTGCTCTTCCTCTTAAACCACCGAGCCGTTGAACAGAGGGGGTGCATGTCTAGCGCGACGGAGAAACCGTTGAAACGGTTCCTTTGATCTATTGCGGCGCTGGCCCACCGGGCTAAAGCCCGGTGGAATGAGACCTTCTGTGCTAAACAGATTTGGAAAATACTAGAGTGACCTCCTCATCTGATTCGAATGAACCAGAATTTTGTAGAAACCATCGGACCAATGCTGCGAGTTAGCGCCTTATTCCATCTTCACCAATTCCACGCGGCGGTTTTTCGCCCTGCCATCATCGGTGCTGTTATCAGCAATCGGCTTGTCCTGTCCGTAGCCTGCTGCTTTTAATCGCGCCGGTTCGATACCCTGAGTCGTCAGCGCAGCAACGACCGACCGGGAGCGAGCTTCGGATAGTTTCTTGTTGTAGGCCGGTGTACCAACATTGTCAGTGTGACCTTCGACAGTGAGGTTCAACCTGGGGTTGTCTTTCAGCAGCTTCACAATCTCGTCAACAATTGGCTGCGACTCCGGCTTGATGTCGGCTTTATCGAAGTCGAAGTTGATATAGAGCGCTACGTGGCCTTTAGTATCGAGCTCTTTCTTCATCTCCTCAGCCGGGAGCAACGAGGCTTTGACCTCCAAAGCTTTCTTCTCGACGACAGTGAGGTAGTAGGGTCCGCCTTGATTTGGGTTGACGTAAGCCTCGACCCAGATCTCGCTCTGCGGCGTGCGGAGCATGTACACTCCCATCTGATCGGTTCCATAGACAGGAGAGCGATGGCGCATGTCGCTGAACTCCAGCTTGGCCATGTCTTCCCCCTTACCTTCGAAGACTTTCACTCCCCCCAAGCCAGTGACCAGTGATTCATACGTTTTGAAGACCTGAAACGCCGATGCCCCTTGGCCCTCGGCTGACATGGTAGTGAGTCGACCTTCGACAGGAACGATCTTCGCACCATCAAAAAATTCATACCGGTCGAAATCCACATCTTTGTTATCAAATTTCCCTCGACGATAACCTTCGATCAGCCCGAAGTAGGGGAACTTACCTAGTTGTGGATTAACGACCGGCACCTTATTGATATCGAAGCCTGAAGTGGGCGTGCTGGCGACCAGTACCGGAGAGGGCTCTGGGGAAGTCGATTCCGGTGCAGCGTTGGCAGCGATCTGGCCTCCGGACGGTTCTTCTTTCTTCGCACATCCGCCGGCTGTAAGCCCAATGATCAGCGCGACAATGAAAGGTACCAGCACGTTGCGCATGATCTTCTCCTTTCCACCTTCTAACTTTGGACGGATCTTGGTGTCACTGCCGTCTTGCCAGCGAAGTCGGTGATCCGCGGCCCCAAAACCGTGTAGTTTGCTCCTGATGATCCCCTTGATGATTGGGCTTGCTTGTTCGTCCAACAGTCGAGTCAGAACAGTATCCGACTCAGCCTCTGAAGTCGCGTTCAAGTACAAGGACAAGAGTGCGTCTGAGTGTTGTGGTGCACTCTGGGGAGTCATTGGCGATTGCTCAGGTTGTTTAGGGGATCGCGTCGGGTGGTCTGGGCCAGTATACGCCGGGGTGGTTCGCGCCTCCAACGAGTATTTCTATAGATACTGGTTCAGTTTGAACACCGTTACTTTTCCCTGCGGTGGCAAGCGCAGTGCTACACAGCTTTGGCTTGAGTGTCATTCACCATTGGAACCACCACACAACATCCAAAGCGGTGTTGCGCTACCGCTTGCCACCGCATTCCAAACATTGCCTGTTTGATGAGCGCTTCGTTCTCGTCGAGGTTGTCAAAGCAGAGATTCCAGTAAACGATCTATCACCTCCAGAGTGATCAAGCTTGCGTGACGCTAATATGTGTTTGTACGTCCACGTGCTGAGCTAAGATGAGCATAACGAGTGCAATCGAGCCTTTCATTCTGTGCCGCATTCAACGGGCAGGCATTTCTTTTTAGTTTTAGGAGCGAAGAAGCTATGGCAAGTATCCACAAAGAGATCGAAATTGAGCGAAGTCGAGAATCTGTTTGGGACGCCATCCGCGATGTGGGCGCTATCCATAAACGTCTGGTGCCCGGGTTTGTCGTGGATTGTAAACTCGAAGGAGAATGGCGCACCGTCACCTTTGTAAATGGACTTGTTGCGCGTGAACTAATCGTCGATGTCGACGATAAGACTTTCCGCCACTCATGGTCGGCCCGCAGTGAGCGACTCACTCATCACAATGGATCTGTTCAAGTATTTGAGGAGGGTCCCAATAAGTGCCGAGTTGTTTGGATTGCAGATTTGAAGCCAGATGCAGCGAAGGAAACGATGAGCGAGATGATCCAACTCGGCCTCAACACCATGAAAAGGACGCTGGAAAGTAGGGCGGTCTGATCATTCTGTTGCTCGCTTTAAGGCAACCATGTCGGTCTCGCTTTTTGAGACAGACCTCACGACCGTTTCAATCGCCACTCAGTGAAATTTGTATTCGTCTATGTTTAGTGGTCTTTAGTGTTCGTGGATCGTTTTCTTTGTGCGTCCTCTGTGACTCCCGTGCCTCTGTGGTTTTCTCTTCCTTGAGACTCATTCACGCTGAGGACCACCGAGGCACGGAGTCACAGAGATTGCACAGAGAAGAACACCCGATCGCGACCGTTTATTACACATCACTCGTCAATCACTTTTACGAATTACCAAATTAAGACGACGTGTGGTGACGAGAATGAAAGCCTGGCAACTCACAACACCATCCCGCGTTGAAGACCGTCCACTCATTGTTGCTGATGTGCCTATGCCAGTACCTGGCCCAGATGAGCTCTTGTTGCAGATTCACGCGTGCGGTATTTGCCGAACGGATCTTCATATTGTTGAGGGTGAACTTCCAGTTCGTCGCGCACCTCTGATCCCTGGTCACCAGATTGTTGGAACTGTATCGGAGGCGGGCTCGAGCGTTAAAGATGTTGCTGTTGGTGATCGAGTCGGCGTTGCGTGGCTCAATCGAACTGATGGCGTCTGCAAGTATTGCCGGAAGAACCGCGAGAATCTTTGTGAGCGCGCGATGTTCACGGGCTGGACCGTAGATGGTGGCTATGCTGAATACGTCGTGGCTCCTGCTGCCTTCACTTATCCGTTGTCCAAAAGTCTCGATGACAGTCAAGCAGCACCTCTTCTTTGTGCTGGGATCATCGGCTATCGCTGTTTGCGATTGACCGGACTCAACGGTCAGGAATGGAATGGTGCTCGTCTTGGTCTTTATGGCTTCGGAGCAGCGGGCCATATCTGCATTCAACTTGCGCGATCACGCGGCGCAGAGGTTTACGTTTGCACACGTGATCGCGAGCGCCATCAGGCGTTGGCTCGCGAATTGGGCGCGACATGGGTGGGTGATGCCACTGAGGAACCGCCAGCAAAACTAGATGCTGCGATTATTTTTGCGCCGGCAGGTGAGCTTGTTCCCGTGGCTCTGAAGGCGATGGATAAAGGTGGCTCGGTCGTTCTCGGTGGTATCCATATGAGTCCTATTCCATCACTTGACTACTCGTTGATTTACGGCGAGAGAGTCGTGCGAAGCGTGGCTAACAACACTCGCACGGATGGTCGCGAGTTCTTGCTGGAGGCTAGTCGCATCCCAGTCCGCACACACGTGCAAACGTTTCCCTTCGAGCAAGCAAACGAAGCACTCATCGCGTTGAAGAACGACGCCATTCGTGGTGCAGCGGTCCTGATGGTCTGAACTGCATTCCGTCGCCGGTTTTTATAAACGTCAACGGAGTACAACCTTGCGAGCACTGTTAGTTGAGACCATGGGCGCGCGGTATTGGCGACACTGGCCCTTCCGGTTGCATGAGCAGGGTTTCTACTGGGGTACCACTTTGGTATTTCTCTAACAGTGCATCCGGATCGATTTCTACACCAACAGGATTCGCGGCAAATGCTTCACTATGCATGAACGCGTGAGCCTCTTCCGCGGTAGCGCAACAGTCAACCTGAAACTCCATCCGATTCCCGTCTGGATCTTGGTAATAAACTGAAAGCGTCAGCCCGTGATGAACGCGCCAATAGGGTGTGATTCCCAGTTTCTTGAGACGTGCGTAAGTGTCGAGTAGTTCTCCCAAATTCGCGTAAGTGTAACCAATGTGATTGACTCCGATACCTGAAGGCATTTCTTTTGCTGGGCCATTGGGATCAAAGATAGCCATATTGGCTATTGCGAATCGATGGTGCTCATCATCGTACGTGAGAAACGCCAGCGCGGGATTTTGGTATTGCACCTTCGCTTCGAAAACCTTTTGATACCAGTCGAGCATTTCGTCGAAGCGTCTTGTCATATAGACCACGTGGGCTAGTTTTGATGGGGGAGCCATGGACGTTCATCTCCTTAGGCTTTGGGGCGTCTTCAGTGCGACCCACTGATGACAGAAACCGGGAGGGTAGCGCTCGGATGCTATGTCAACGTACATCATCTTATCTATTCAACTGGTTAGCTGAGCGTAGCATCCGGTCGCTACCGCTCCCGGTTCTGTAATCGACGAGGGATTCATCCGACGCGCTCAAGGCATTTGCAATTGGCAATGGACGTGCTCATTTCAGCTTTTCGTATTCCTTCTTCGCTTCGATCAAGATCGGAATATCGTTGTCCGCATCCTTCCATAACACGAAGAAGTCTTCGTAAAGCTTGCGCGCTTTCGCAGCATCGCCCTGCAACGCGGCGGCGCGTGCCAATCCGAGGTGTGCAAGGGGATACAGCGGCGACATCGGAGCAAAGCCCCGGTGATCAACTATCTTCTGGAATTCGACTGCTGCTTCAGTGCCTTTGCCAAGTTTCAGATTAGTCAGTCCGCGGACATACTGCGGCCAGTACTCTCCGGCGGATTCGTAGCGGCTCGCAGCCCGCAGTTCCGTAAGCGCCTGTGCGGCGTTGCCACGATCGAGTGACAATGCTGCTTGGATCGCAGGGAGCCATATGCCATTAACGATTGTGAATTGAGGATATTGCTTCGTCAGTTCATCAACGAGCGATTGAGCTTGACCGGCTTGACCACACAAGGCCAGCGCGAGGCAGCTCCGCGTGAGTGACACTTGGTTGTGTTCCAACGAGAGTGCTTGCGTCACCCCAGACTCGGTTTGAGCACAGTGACCGAAGGCTGCAGCACGCAGTGCCGCTTCAGCCGCGTATTGGGCTGCCACTTCTTTCGCTTTGTTGTACGTTGCAAGGTCAATAGCGCGACCGGAGAAGTCTTGCGTGCGTCGCCACTGGCCAGCAAACGCAGATGAGTTGGTCTGCCAATCGACGGCTATATACTCATTCTGCTTACCGGTCACTTGGTCAACTTCCTGCTTCATCGCCGCGGCATCGCCGCGAATGAACGCAAGGTTGTAACCCCAAGAATGCAGGAGCTCGTTGTCAAGCTTCAATTGCTTAAGCGCACGATCAAGAACCGCTAAAGATTCGTCATAACGATTTAAGCGCATGAGCGCTCGGGCGAGGTTCGCATGCGGCGCTACCGCGTTTGGATTTATGCGAATGGCTTCACCGGCTTCTGCTGCCGATTTTTCCCATTGTCCAATCCGATCATAAGCGACTGAAAGGTTCGTGTACGGTCTCTCATCACGCGGGTAAGTCTGCTTATAGAGCTCAAGCACTTCAATATACTTGTCTAATTCTCCGGTGACGTAGATGTAGTAGAGCGAAGAGATACGTAGCTTCTCAATTTCGCTCACCCGGTCACGCAGTACATAGGCTTTGGAGATACTTTCCGCCGCCCGCTTGGGCTGCGCAGTGTTGGCGTAACATACTGACAATCCGCCGTAGGCTGAGGCGAAGTTGGGGTCTAGCTCCAAGGCGTGTTTGTGATGCTCCATCGCTTCAACCCATTTGCCACGGCTCGATTCATCGGACGCCAAAGAATAGGCTTTGAGTGCTTCCAGAGATGAGGTCGTCACTTCGAGCGGTGCATCGAATCTTTCGATAGAGGTGAGTGATTCCCCCAGCTTCTCGCGTAACTTGATCGCAGCCTGGCTGAGTGTCTTCAGTACTTGCTCCTTGCTCTCCGCTTCAGCTTGTTCACTGGCGAGTACCTCACCGGTCTTACTGTTAATCGCCTGTAGTGTGAGCACGTAATGACTACCTAGTGATGCTATCGAGCCCGTGATCAGCGCTTTCAAACCTTGCCGCTGGCAAATCTCTCGTCCGATCTCCGCATTTACGCGATCGTCAGGCGAATGGCCCATCAGCCGTAACGTTTGCCGTACGCGCGCGTCAGAAAAGAGATTTAGGAAGGGAGATTGCCCGAGTTGCACAACAAGCCCTTGTTTGAGTGTGCCGTCAAAAACGCTGTCTCCGGTGGTGTTGAGAATATCTGTGAGCAGGATCGTGTCTTTGTCGGTTAAGGCAGGTGTGCGACGAGCAAAAAGCAAATAGCCAACGGTCGCTAATACCAGGGCAAACACCAAAGCTCCAGTGACTGCAAAGCCTGTCTTATGTCGCTTAATCTCGCTGACGATGTACTCTGCGCTTGATACGTGGTGCGGTGCTTCACTGCTTGCCGTGACCGCAGCTGTAGCCTGGTCTGAAGTGGCGGGAGTGTGAGGACCGCTGTGAGCTGTGACGCCAGATGCTCTGAACTCTGGTGGAACGGTGCGCTCGATCTCCAACTCCAACTCGTGTTGCCGTTTGAATCTTCTCAGATCAACTAGAAGGTCTTTTGCTGTCTGATAACGCTCGTCCAGATCTTTGGTCAGTGACTTCGAGACGATGCGTTCAAGTTCCCGCGGAGCTTCGCGATCGTAGCGCGCGAGCGGTGGAGGTTCTTTATTGAGGATGAGACCGATGACTTCATTAGGTGTCTCAGCTTCGAAGGGAACATGCCCTGCCACCATCTCATAGATGACCGCGCCCAGACTCCATAAGTCCGTGCGTACGTCAATCCGTTTTCCTTTGGCTTGTTCCGGTGACATGTAATACGACGTTCCCACAACTGTGCCTGCGGCCGTGTCAACGAGGGCTTTCGTCGGTGCTTCAGTATCAGTGCTGGAGCCTTCCGGCTGGGTAAGCTTGGCTAGGCCGAAATCCAAAACTTTTACATAGCCATCATGTCTGACCATGATGTTCTCAGGCTTGATGTCGCGATGAATGATGCCGGCCGCATGCGCCGCTGCCAGTGCGCCTGTTGCTTGAATGGCGATCTCAAGAAGGTCATTTAGCTTTAAGTGTCCGTGCTTCATCCGCAAGCGCAGCGTCTCTCCGTCAATAAACTCAGTTGCGATGAAGTGACGTGAGTCGATCTCATCAATCTCATGGATCGTAATGATGTTGGGATGATTGAGCGCGGACGCAGCCTTGGCTTCCTGTATAAAGCGGCGCATGCGTTCTGGATTCGACGAGACTTCAGCAGGAAGAAGTTTTAGAGCGACTTTGCGATCGAGTTTGATGTCTTCGGCGAGATACACTTCGCCCATTCCGCCTGCGCCGATCTTGCGGACAATGCGGTAATGGGCGAGCGTCGTATTAGGGGAGATTGACATTGACGATTTTCAATTGCCGATTGCCGATTG
>JBKPAL010000035.1:0-3942 GCA_046726395.1 Acidobacteriota bacterium | reverse complement strand
GGCGACTCGGTTGAGCGCGGCACTAGTTGAAAGAGAGTAACTACGCAGACCCATCCGCTACCAGTGACGGTACTGGCCTCATGGCCTCGCGTTCTTCAAACAACCGCGCCATCTACACACCGTGGGTTGGAGGTGTGTGGTGGAAGAACCTCACGAAGCGCAAATCGGAAATCAACAATCAGCAATCAAAAATCGGCAATCAAGAATCGGAAATGACATTGGTGCCCCGCAGGGATTCGAACCCCGAACCAACAGATTATGAGACCTGTTGAATGGCACTAATGAAGTTGGACCAAGCAGGATGTATCAGTATTTACCGAATCCGCGCAGCCGTAGAAGGTCGTTACATCCAGCTACATCAGCACGCCATCGCGTCATAATCACGCCAACGGTTGGGAAGAGAGTGCGGGTTTTGATCAGATCACTGCACTTCGATCCGCGGCGGAAAGAAGATCCTTCCGTTCTCGCATTCTGATTGAACTTTCGTGAGGATGCTGCCTACAGCATTTCGCGGTTCGCTAAGTTGCGAGAAAACCTTGCGGACTGAAGCGACTCTCGCAACCGGTAGACGCTTATTGTGCTAGGATCGCGCCAAGCTACTGGAAGTGGAATCTATTCGATGAAACGCCTCTCTGTCGTTTGTTTGGTCGCGGCTTGTCTCTTCGGCGCAACCCTCGAAACGCGGCGAGCAACCTTTGCCACTCAAGACGCGGCAACACGATCAATTCACATTAAGGGTCTGATGGACCGCGTCACGATCAGTCGCGACGAGCGCGGCATTCCCTACATCGAAGCCAGAAACGATGAAGATCTTTACTTCGCTCAGGGCTACGTCACTGCTGCCGATCGACTCTGGCAAATGGATATTTTTCGTCGAACCGAGCGCGGAGAATTGGCGGAAGTATTGGGCGCCGGACCAAACAACACGGTGCTAGAACAGGATAAACTGCATCGTACCTACGGTTTTGCGCAGGTCGCTGAAGCTGAGGCAGCACGAGCTTCACCTCAATCGCGTGCGCTGCTCGAGGCATATGCAAAAGGTGTTAATGCCTACGCCGCCTCTCTCGACTCCAAGTCAGTGCCGCCGGAATTCCAGATCCTGCAATACAGCTTCCGCCCTTGGACTCCGGCGGATTCGTTCCTCGTCGTGAAGATATTCTTCGAGGGCCTTTCCAACACCTGGCGACTTGATCTCATGCGTCAAGCGATGGCTGTTTTTCCGGCAGAGAAGCGCGCCGCACTGCTACCTGAGATTTCACCGCTTGACCTTCTCGTTGTTGGCAAGGATGCCAAAGTCGCTAGATCATCCAGAATGCCCACAAGAAGGGGGGACTCTTTCTCGCGTCAAGCATTAGCGGCACTTGAGCAAAGTGAATTTATTGCCACGACTGCATTGGCACGAATCGGGTTTGATACAGAAGCTCTTGTGGGAAGTAACAATTGGGTCGTGAGTGGTAAGCGCACGACCTCAGGCAAGCCGCTGCTATCAAACGATCCACATCTCCAGCCAACCGCGCCTTCGATTTGGCACATGGTTCATTTGAGCGCGCCCGGAGTGCGTGTTGCGGGTATCACTACGCCAGGACTGCCCGGCGTTATTATCGGCCACAACGATCGCATCGCATGGGGCATCACCAACGTCGGCCCAGACGTACAGGATCTCTATCTCGAGAAGTTTGATCCCAACAACGTGATACGCTACCAAACTCCTTCCGGTTGGCGGGACGCGGTCATTAGACACGAAGACATCAAAGTGAGGAAAGGCTTTACCAGTTCAGAGACTTACGTCGTTGGCCACGACGTAACGGTTACACGGCACGGTCCCATCATCTTCGAGGGCGACGGCAAGCGTTATGCTCTTAACTGGACTGCACTTGACCCAACAAAAACCAGTCCCGATTTGCCCTATAAGTTGAATCGTGCACGCAACTGGAAAGAGTTTAAACAGGCGCTGGAATCCTTCACCTCTCCCACTTCGAACATCGTATACGCTGATGTTGATGGTCACATCGGTTATCACGCTGCCGGAGTAGTGCCGATTCGGAAGTCTGGCGACGGCAGCGTGCCTTACGACGGGTCGACGGACGCTGGCGACTGGATCAGCTACATCCCAAACGCAAAACTGCCGAACCTGTTTGATCCTCCTTCGGGAATTATCGTTACTGCCAATCAGCGCATTGTCGGCACTGACTATCCCTATTTCCTGACCCATTCGTGGTTTCAGCCTTACCGTGCGCGGCGGATATTCGACCTGCTAAATGAGAAGCCCAAACATACGCCAGAAGATTTCCGCCGAATCCTGGGTGATGTCTATTCTATTGCCGGCGTACTCTTCACTCAACAAACAGTAAGAATCCTGCGCTCCAGGTTGACTCCTGCGGATGAGAAATTCCGCGCTACCATCGATGCATTTGAAAAGTGGGACGGAAGAATTAATGCTGAATCAAGAGTGGCGCCTATTGCGGCCCAGATGCGTATTGCTTTTCGTTCCAGAATTCTGACAGCGGCTCTTGGCCCGGAGCTGGTCAGAAGTTACCAATGGAACAACTTCGACACTACTCTAGACCGTATCATCAAGGACCAACGGGCAGGCTGGTTGCCGAAGGAGTTCCAAAGCTACGCAGACTTGTTGCGTGCGTGTTATGACGACGCGATCAAAGTATTAAACAAGAATTTGGGAGAAGATGAAACAAAGTGGACGTGGGGTGAGATGGTTAAAGTACGTTTCCCGCATCCGCTGGCAGGCGCACCACTGATCGGCTTGCAGTTTACCATCACACCGTTTCCGCAGAATGGTACCGATAACCTGCTGGGAGCAACCGTCAACCTTGGCGCTAAAGTGTCGATGCGACTAATCGCAGATCCAGGCGATTGGGACAAGACTCAACAGGGCATCACACCTGGCGAATCCGGATTGCCAAAGAGCCCGCACTGGAGCGATCAGCTTGCCGATTGGCGCGCTGTTACGCCACGTGAGTTTCCGTTCAGCGCGGTGTCAGTTTCTAGATCAACGAAGCAAACTTTGGTGCTCGAACCCACACCGTAACTCACGCGGTGTAAGTGTAAGAACCCTCGCCGGTTGATTGGTGCCCCCCGCAGGGATTCGAACCCCGAACAAACAGATTATGAGACCTTGAAGGGCACTGATGAAGTTGGACCAAGCATGATGTAGCAGTATTTACCGAATCGCCAGCCGTCAAAGTTGTTTACATCTAGCTACGTTCCAACACTTCATCGCGCCATAATCACGCCATCGGCAGTAGCCAGGGGCCGGCTGAATTCTGAGTCTATTTCAGAAAACGATTCACCCGATATTCCAGCGAAATAGAATCCCATCCATCAATTGCACCAACTCGCTCTTCGTTCTAACAAAAACTCCCGCTCCCGCCTTGGACGCGATTCGGAAAGCGGTGGCACAATAAAGCAAATTGCCCGCGACGAAGTCCGCAACGAACTCAAGGATGGAAGAGTTATCAAGCTCGACACGCCAAAATATTTTTATGAAGCCGATCTCTTGAACGGCAATAAGGTTGGAGAAATTGTGGTCACGCCTGAAGGTCAAGTCACCGAAGGACCAAAGTGGATTGTCAGACCGTTATGAGCGTGAAGCGAATCGGGATAATCGTCATCGGATTGCTGACACTGGCAACCATTGCAGTAATCCTTCTGAAACGCCGCCGCTCTACAACGGCGCCACCCACGCCCGTAGCCGTACGCAAAACGCAGGCTGTGGGCAGCGTTTTTGGATACGAGATCGTTGGCGAGTACCCACACGATACTGAGGCTTACACGCAGGGCCTGATCTATATTGACGGATTCCTGTATGAAAGCACCGGCATCACCGGACGATCGTCACTGCGAAAGGTTCGGCTGGAGACCGGTGAGATCATTCAACAGCGCGCAGTGAATCCCGCCGACTTCGCCGAAGGCTTGACCGAGTGG
>JBKPAL010000034.1:0-3021 GCA_046726395.1 Acidobacteriota bacterium | reverse complement strand
TTTCACAAACCGAGCGTTAACCACAGTGGTTTCGATCTTATCCTTTGCCAGGTTTTCGGCAGCTGCGAGTGACGGGTGAACCATTGATCCGTAAGCCACGATGGCTACCTCACCACCATCGCGCAAGATCTCAGCTTTTCCGATTTCCAACGACTGCGCCTTACGATCGAGGGGTACGCCGACACCGTTACCTCGGGGATATCTCATCGCAGCGGGTCCGACATGCTCAACCATCGTCAGCATCATGTCCCGCATCTCGCCCTCGTCCTTGGGAGCCATGACGATGATGTTCGGCACTGCACGCAGGTAAGCAATGTCGAGTAAACCGTGGTGCGTTGGTCCGTCACCACCGGCGATGCCACCACGGTCCAGGCAAAACTTTACGTTCAGATCCTGAATACAAACATCGTGAACCAGTTGATCAAATCCGCGCTGAAGAAAGGTCGAGTAAATCGCACATACGGGAACCAATCCCTCACAAGACATTCCTGCAGCAAAAGTGACGCAATGCTGCTCGGCAATACCAACGTCGAAAGCGCGGTCGGGAAATCTCTCCAGCGCAGTGCACACTCCTGTACCGTCAGGCATCGCAGCTGTCAACGCTACGATCTTCTCGTCCTGCTCCATTAACTCAACCATTGTGTCGCCGAATACTTTTGTGTACGTCGGAGCCTTAGCTGGTGACTTAATGGCGTCCCCTGTTTCCAGATCGAAAGGGCCAGTGGCGTGCCAGCGGTAATAGTCTTCTTCTGCTCGTGGATGTCCCTTGCCTTTGGTGGTGAGTGCGTGAACGATCACTGGTCCGTCTTTTATCTGTTGGGCTTCGCGGAGTGCTGCTACGAGCGCTCGCGGGTTATGACCGTCGACATACCCGATATATTTGAAGCCGAGCTCACTGACCAAAGCTCCTGGTAAGACAGCTGCCGCAATTGCGTCCTTAACTGTTTTTGCAGCTGAATGCAGTCGCTCACCTACGCTCGGAATCGAGAGCAGCGTTTCTTCAACTTCATCCTTAAACCGGTGATATCCGTGTGCTCCACGAATCCGGTTGAGATAACCGGTCAGGGCACCGACGGCTGGAGCAATGGACATCTCGTTATCATTCAAGACGACAATAAGTCGACTCTTTAGATGTCCAGCTTGGTTGATCGCTTCCATTGCCATGCCGCCAGCAAGAGAAGCATCACCAATTAACGCTACGACGTGGTGATCTTCTTTCTTGTTGTCGCGGGCGACAGCCATCCCTAGCGCTGCCGAAAGGGATGTTGAAGCGTGACCAGCACCAAATACGTCGTACTCCGACTCATCGCGTCGAAGAAATCCGCTCAAGCCTCCGTATTGCTTGATCGTCGGCAACTGATCACGACGCCCTGTTAGAATCTTGTGCGCATAAGCCTGGTGACCAACATCCCAGACGAGCCGGTCGCGCGGCGTGTCGAACGCGTAGTGCAGCGCCACAGCTAGTTCCACTGCACCCAACGACGCGCCGGTGTGGCCGCCAACACGCGACATAGTTTCTAGTATGTATTGCCGAATCTCATCGGCAACTGTTTGCAATTGGTTGACAGTCAGACGACGCAAGTCTGCGGGCGAATTGATTTTTTCTAAGAGACTCATTGGCGCCTCATTGTACGGGCTGGTGCTGCTTCTGACTACCAGGGATCAATTTGGTTTCATGAACTACCCATAGCCAGCACATCAGAACCGGCGTGTTCGCCCGTATCTCCTTTGTGCCGCAAAGTACTCTATAGCAGTTGGGGCGCGCGCGTCAATCTTTTTGGGGACTTGTCCGCGGCTTCAAAGACAAGATAATGATTACGGCGTTTCTGTCGCTATAAATTCCCTCAGCCGGAATCTGAGTTCATCACGTGCTTTCCTGAATGCGGCGAGCTGCGCTCGCCGATCGCCTTCCACAAAAACGGGATCTTCTATGCTCCAGTGGATTCGTACTGGGCTGTTCGGGAATATCGGGCAGCTCTCCTTCGCGTTATCACAGACAGTAATGACGTAGTCGAATGATTGAGCAGCAAACTCGTCCACCGATTTTGATCTGTGAGATGAGATGTCTATGCCGAGTTCTTTCAAAACGGCAATCGCCGCTTCGCGTACGTAACTCGGATGAGTTCCGGCACTCGTGACGTCAAAAGTTTCGCCAGCATCGAAGCGCAGTAATCCTTCGGCCATCTGGCTGCGAGCCGCGTTACCAGTGCAGAGAATCAGAACGCGTTTTTTCTTGGTCATTCTTCTTTATTAACCAGCGATACATCATCATCGCCATCAGCGCGCCAAACAATTGCGCTGCGACGAAACCTGGCACATCGACTGGCCGAATACCGACAAATGTATCACTAGCCGCACGCGCTAACGTTACAGCCGGGTTCGCAAATGATGTCGAGACGGTGAACCAGTAAGCGGAGATAATGTATCCGGCTACAACGAAAGGTATCAGGCTAGTCCGCAGTCTCGAGCAAACCAGGATCAGGAAAACCAGACCAAATGTGGCAACTAACTCACTAAACAAATGCGCCGCTCCCTGTCGTACATGCTGTGAGACGAGAAACAACGGCAGCTCGAACATGAGGTGCGAACTAGCTACGCCGATGAAGGCTCCAAACACCTGCGCACCGATGTACGTTGCCGCATCCTTCCATGGCAATCGGTGGCAAGCTGCCAAGGCAAGTGTTACTGCTGGATTGAAGTGAGCTCCGGAAACATCGATAAATGTTGTGATCAGAGCTACGAGCACTCCACCGGTGGCGACCGCATTTACTAAGAGAGCTAAGGCAACGTTGCCGGAGGCCAGCCGTTGGCCCATGATGCCCGAGCCGGTGATCGCCGCAAGTAAGAAGGCAGTGCCGAGAGCTTCAGCAACTGCCCTCTTCTTGAGATCATATTTCATTGCGCCAATGCCACCGGTTGAGGAGCGCAACATGCAAAACTTTCGGCGTTGGCTCCCTCCGGCAGGTTGTCTTCGAGTACGACAAAGACTTCCCACTCATTTCCGTCCGGGTCGCACACCCA
>JBKPAL010000033.1:0-15083 GCA_046726395.1 Acidobacteriota bacterium | reverse complement strand
TGATACAGGAATTTGCCGGCGATCGTCGGCTCAAGGAAGGGCGCTATGATTTTTACTTCGAAGTGCGGACTCGCACTTTGCCTATGACCACTTACTCTCAAATAGCAGACGGCATGAGAGAGTACTCGCAGAAATAAAAGTCGCTAGAGAACTCGACCCGTTGTCGTTAAGAACCAAAGCGCTGGAGGGGCAAATTCTGTTTTTTGGGAGAGATTACGATAACGCTCTTGATCGCTTGCGAAGGACGATTGATCTGGACCCGAATTTTTGGCTTTCGCACCTCTTCATCTCAAGAGTTTATACGGGGAAAAGGAATGCACTCAGAAGCAGTGGCGGAGGCTAAGAAACCCTTCGAGCTTTCGGGCAATCCACAGTCGCATGCCTATCGCGCTTAGGCAACTGGCGAAGGGGGGCAAACTTTCCGAAGCACCAGTGGTCCTTAACGAACTACTGAAGTCATCAAGTGAAACATACGTTCCGCCTTATAACATTGCTTTGGCGTATAACACCGTGGGCGAGCGACAGCGAGCACTTGATTATCTCGAAAAAGGTTTTTCTGAGAGAGATGTGCGAATGGTCTCTTTGAAAGTTGAGCCTCAATGGGACAGCCTACGATCGGAACCCCGTTTTCTTGAATTAATCAAACGGATGAGGATCGAATAGCACCATTGATTTTAGATAAGAATCGTGGCAATTCGGAGAGTTGAAATTATCTTGAACGGAAACCCACCTCAACGGCGAAACCGATTCGCATCGATCGCATACTTCTTGATCTTGTAACCAATAATCCGCTCGGTTGAATCGAGAAGACTGGCAGCCTTCTTGCGGTTGCCGCGCGAAGACTTCAGTGCGTCGACAATCAGGTCGCGTTCGTAGCTTTCGATTGCTGACTCGAGTGACAACTGCGGCAGTGTGCCGGAGCCTTCTGCCGTTTGCAGCGTGGGCGGCAGGTGATGACCGTGGATCACGTTGCTTTCGCAGACGATTACCGCGCGTTCGATGATGTTCTCCAGCTCTCGCACATTGCCCGGCCAATGATAACTAGTAAGCATATCGATCGCGGGAGTCGAGATACGCCGAATGCTCTTGCCGTGTTCTCGCGCGTATTTTTCCAGGAAATGATCGGCGAGTAAGAGTACGTCCGACTTGCGCTCTCTCAGGGGAGGCATGAAGATCGCGAAGACGTTCAGACGGTAGTAAAGGTCTTCGCGAAACTTGCCAGCCGTCATCGCCTGTTCGAGATCCTTGTTAGTGGCAGCGATCAAACGGACATTGACTTTGATCGTTTCGATACCGCCAAGACGCTCAAACTCTCGCTGCTGCAAAGCTCGCAACAGCTTAATCTGTGTCGATAAGGTCAGTTCACCGATCTCATCCAGGAATAGCGTGCCGCCATCAGCGAGTTCAAAACGCCCTTTCTTTCTCCCTTGAGCGCCGGTGAAAGCGCCCTTCTCGTAGCCGAAGAGTTCCGACTCAATCAGAGTTTCCGGCAGGGCTGCACAACTCACCTTGATGAAGGGCTTGCTTGCTCTAAGTGAGTTGTAGTGAATCGCGTGCGCGACCAATTCTTTACCGGTTCCCGATTCACCACGCAGCATCACGGTAGTATTTGTGCGCGCAACCTGAGTGACCTGCTCGTAAACCTGTCGCAAGGGACTGGAATTGCCAATGATGTGGCTGAAGTCATAGCGCTCGCGCAACTCCTGTTTGAGATGAATGTTCTCATCAAGCAAGCGCTGCTTGTCTGATTCGATCAGATGTTCGACCTTAATCGCCTGCGCGATCATCGCCGCGACAATCGCGAGGAACTTGATTATCAATTCGTAGTCGCGTTCGGGCTCGTAAGGAAGGTCAACGCCGAGAACACCGACGGCCCGGCGATTGAGTAATAGAGGTACGCAGAGAAAACTCAAATCCTTATTTCCAAGCCTCTCTTTGCGCTGCCCAAGCCGATCCAGAAACATTGGTTCCCGGCTGATTTGCGGCACTACGATCGGCTTGCCACTCTGCGCGACACGTCCCGTAATGCCGTCGCCAATCCGGTAGCTAATTTGCGAGGCTGACACGTCGCTGATGCCATGTGACGCGAAAACGCGCAGTTCGTCTGTTCCTGCATCCCGTAGCATGACTACACCGCGCAACATTCCGTGATAGCGATCGAGGAACGCGAGCACATCACGGATTGCCGACTTCAGCCCTTGAATTCCGGCAAGCGTCTCGCCGATCTCGAGCAGCGTCGTCAAATG
The DNA here is from genome assembly GCA_046726395.1 of Acidobacteriota bacterium. Classification (GTDB taxonomy): domain Bacteria; phylum Acidobacteriota; class Blastocatellia; order Pyrinomonadales; family Pyrinomonadaceae; genus PSRF01. The sequence continues at coordinate 12,837 of JBKPAL010000033.1, read as the reverse complement.
TTGCTGCGGCGGATTACTGGTCTTGAAGGCTGTCTGCAACGAGCGACCGTTGGACGTGATTAGTTCGGGTGATCTGTGCATCTCACCACCTGCGGCGTGGGTTGGCGCACATCCTAAGGACGCAGGGGTTCAAAATCAAAGTGATACTTTTTATGGAGAGGTAAATGCGGCTTATAGATTGCCAATTGCCCGATTGACTATTGTCGACTGCCATTGATTGATTCTGGTTGACACTCGACGCCCCCCAACCAGCTTAAATGCCATCAAACGGCAATCGACAATAGTCAATCAAACCTGATTCAATTTGGCGTGTTGACGCAAAACTTTTAGAAACTCTTCAGCAGCGTGCGAAAGCGTGGCGTTGCGGCGACAAGTCACCCAAAGAGTGCGGTAGTAGTTCAGATCTTCGACCGGTACCGTGGCGAGTTTGCCGCGCTCTAGTTCTTCCTGCACACACATGCGCGGAACGAAGGCCAGTCCTATGTTCATCTGGACGAAACGTTTGATGGTTTCAATTGTCGCAAGCTCGAGCGTGATGTTCAGTGGTGTGTGATGCTCGGCAAAAATCTCAGTTACTTTGTTACGAGAACCAGTACGCACGTTATGCGCGACAAATGATTCATTTCCGAGCTCGTCGACTTTAACCGACTCGCGTTTGGCAAGCCGGTGCTCCGGATTGAGAATCAGTACCAACTCGTCGCGCAAGACGCAGAACGATTCCAGGTCGCGGTCTATCGGTTCGAATGCCAGGACCCCGAAATCCACATTGCGATCGAGCACGTCGCGTGGCAGTCGCTCCGAAAGTTGACGAAAGATTTCGACCTTAACCTCGGGATGTTTCTCCCTGAATGCGAGGATCACCTGAGGGAGAAGATAGAGTGAGGTGCTTTCGTTAGCCCCGATGCGCACGCATCCGCGCTGCAGCGTGCGTAGTTGATCCACTGCCTCGCGAGCCTGGTCGCGCAGGGCCAGAATTCTCTTCGCATAGTCATGGACTACCTCGCCGGCCGCTGTAAGCGTCGGAGTCTTTTGAGAACGATCGAAGAGCGGCGCGTCGATTTCTTCCTCGAGGCGACGGATCGCGATGCTAACGGCGGGTTGAGTACGGCAGACTACGTCCGCCGCTTTAGAAAAGCTACCCTGTTCCACAACTTTTACGAAGAATTCAAGCTGCGTCATCTCCATCTGTGCTTAATCACCTCACTGGACCGTCGCCCTGAGGGTTAACACGGGCATGCGACGATCCTTTATTGGCTGTTTGTCTAATGAATCTCATGTTAGAAGCTCGGGCTACACTTTTGTATTCTGGGCGGTTTCAAGCGACAGGATTGTAGACATCAACTGTTGTTCGGTCCGCGGTGTTTATCGCGCTGCCGTGAGAAGAGCAAAAAACTAGCATGCGCCGCATCAGTTTGTCAGTAACAACTCTCGGCAATTTTAAAGTTAGGGAGTGCGTCTGACCTCATGACACTGCGTTGTGTGTTTTCACACCCTCTGAAAGCCAGTGTTGTCTCTACTCTTGTTTGTCGGCCTCCGGACCAATTTTCCAAACTACATTCTTGTATTTCCAATCGACTCTCGCGACAAAGTTGTCGCATGACATAAGGCTAGATGCACCGGTCCAGCGCATAAACACACTGAATCGCGACGATTTCAAATACCAATCACACGTTTAGACGGAAACCTCACGCTGGCACGACGATTGTTATTCCGAAGACGACAGTTGCAGATACAAGAACCGTCGTCACCAATAGAGATCATCGCAGAGAGATCATCGTAACGTTCGAACAACATCAACCCGAGGAGAATGTTGGTATGAACCCATTGCGGGTAAAGCTGATCCCAGCGGCCTCAGCACTATGTTTAATGGGAGTCTGGGTCACTACGCTGGGCCAAACACCGGATCAGTTAATCGAGGATCGGCTCTCGAAGATCGAGTCGGCTACGGCAAGCGCTCAATCGGCAGGCGACAATGCCTGGGTGTTGGTCTGCACGGCTCTCGTCCTCATGATGACTGGTCCCGGCCTCGCACTCTTCTATGCCGGCTTGGTGCGGAAGAAAAATGTGCTGGCTACCATGATGCAAAGCTTTGTACTGATGGCAGTGATCACAGTTCTTTGGGCGTTATACGGCTACAGCATCGCATTCTCAGAAGGAACGAGGTTCTTCGGCGGGTTGGATTATGTGCTGCTAAATGGTGTGGGTGCACAGTCTAATGCCGACTATGCAGCGACCTTGCCGCAACAAACGTTCATGCTGTTCCAACTGATGTTTGCGATTATTACGCCGGCTTTAATCACTGGTGCTTTCGCAGAACGAATAAAGTTCAGCTCGATGCTTGTGCTGAGCGGCCTTTGGGCAACGTTGGTCTATTTTCCTTTGGCCCACATGATTTGGGGGAAGGGAGGCCTTCTGAACTCCACGCTCGGAGGCGTGATTCCGTCGCTGGATTTCGCGGGTGGAACTGTTGTGCATATCGCGTCCGGTTTTTCTGCTCTGGTTTGTGCCATATATCTGGGGAAACGCTGCGGGTATCCCAAGACAATCATGACGCCGCACAACCTCGTGTTGAGCGTCATTGGCGCGTGCATGCTGTGGGTTGGCTGGTTTGGCTTTAACGCTGGAAGCGCACTCGCTGCCGGTGCGCTGGCCACGAGCGCTTTTGTAGCCACTCATTTCGCGGCGGCCGCCGGGACACTGGGCTGGATGGCGGCGGAATGGTTTCGCACCGGCAAGCCGACTGTTCTCGGAGCGATCTCCGGCGCGGTTTGTGGGCTGGTGGGGATAACGCCCGCGTCAGGATTTGTAACGCCGACGTCGAGCCTGCTGATTGGATTCGTAGCTGGCGTGGGCTGCTTCTTAATGGTTACGGAAGTAAAAAAACGACTTGGTTATGACGATTCCTTGGATGTGTTTGGAGTTCACGGAACGGGCGGGTTGATCGGGGCCTTACTGACTGGAGTTTTCGCCACCCGAACAATCAATCCAATTTTCAAGGATGGCGCAGGTAATCCCTTGCCCGTTGGCCTGGTTGATGGCAATGCCGCGCAGGTTCTGAACCAGTTGACGGCAGTGGGAATCACGATCGTGGTGGCCGTCCTCGGTACCTTGGTCGTGTTGAAGATTGTGGATTTTGTCTTTGGTCTGAGAGTGACTGAGGAGGAAGAAATTCAGGGGCTCGATCTCAGTCAACACGGCGAGGAGGGCTACAACCTAGATCTGGAGCACGCGGTCGTTTTGGCTGCCGCGGAGGGTCAAACAGATCCAGTGTCGCTGCCGCCAGTAGTGGCTCTGAGCGAACAGGCTTAGGAGTGTTCCGACTCGCAGGATTGATGATGGGGTGCGATTTGCGAGTTTGATTGGAGGTGATAGTACTGAGGCCTACCCGGGTCCCAAGAAAACGGGTAGGCCGATTCTTTGGAATTTCGGATTGCGAATTGCCGATTGCGGATTTGAAAACGAATTAGCCGCGGATGAACACGGATGATACGGACCTGACTGACTTCATGTCACTCAGATCCGTGTCATCCGCGGTTATCCGCGGCCTAATTTTGTTTCTAAATCCGCAATCCGCAATCCGCAATCCGCGATCACATAATCCATTTGCCATTGTGTGATACCTATTGAAGACTATGTACGGTACGTCCTGGAGAGTTTAGATACAGATTCTAGAACCATGAGTAATGTGAAACGAATTGGCGTCTTAACTGGTGGAGGAGACGCACCGGGGCTGAATCCGGCAATTAAAGGTTTGGTTTATCGCGCCGCCGAACACGGCATTGAGACATTGGGGCTCTACTACGGCTGGCGCGGCCTGCTTGATCCCGTAGCCGATGTCTTACATCTGGACCGATCGAGTGTGCGCCGCTGGGATCGTGATGGCGGCACAAATCTTGGCTCCTCTCGTACTAATCCGTTTAAGTCCAAAAACGAAGCCGGCGACCGAGTTGACAGGTCGCCGGAGGTGCTCGCAAACATCGAAAAACTCAACCTTGATGCCCTGGTCGTCTGCGGAGGCGAAGACACATTAGGAGTCGCAGCGCGCTTGAGTGAAGAGGGAGTGCAAGTTGTCGGTGTGCCAAAAACGGTGGACAAAGATCTCGCTGGAACGGACTACACGCTGGGTTTCGACACGGCTCTACGAAACGTAACTGAGATAATCGAACGTTCGCGCACACCAGCCGGTTCGCACGGCTGGGTGCAGATAATCGAAGTGATGGGTCGTCATGCGGGACATCTAGCGCTTTGGTCGGGCGCTGCCGGGCAAGCCGATCTGATTTTGATTCCCGAACATCCTTTTCGCTACGAGAAGATCTTCAATCACCTGCGCGATCGACTTGGAGATACTATGACCTATCCGCGCAATCGGGAACGCCCAGGCTATTCAGTAATCGTCGTCGCAGAAGGGGCGTACGCCGAGGATGGTGAGCTGGTTACAGTTGATGATCGCCATGATGCGTTTGGTCATGCTCGTTTGGGTGGTATCGGCGAGGTGTTGGCTCGGAAAATTATGAGCGAAACGCCTTATGACGCACGCTCGGTCATGTTGGGCCACCCACAGCGCGGAGGTCCACCGTCTTCTATCGACCGGCTAATGGGTTTGATGTTTGGCGCCTTTGCTGCCGACGCTGTTGCCTCTGGTGAGTTCGGCACGATGGTCTCAGCGCGCGGTATTGTCCCCGCATGCGATCTATCGCTGGTAAAAATCTCAACGGTGACAGAGAGAATCAATACTGTGGACGTCGATCGTTACTACGATACCGAACGGTATCATCTCAAAGGGATCGGAATGTGAAATGCACACTACAAACGAGATCGTGAGTGTCAGTTCTGACCGCGGTGGTCTCACCGGCGGCAAGTTAAGAGTGGGCATCCTCGGCGCCACTGGCATGGTTGGACAGCAGCTGGTCACACTCCTGACGGACCATCCCTGGTTTGAGGTGGTAACCGTTGCGGCGTCTTCAAGTTCGGCGGGCAAGTCGTACCAGGAAGCAGTGAATGGACGTTGGACACAAGATTCGGATATACCGAACCCTATTGCTGCACTCTACGTCAAAGATGTTCAAGCCATCGACGAGATTGCCGCGGTGGCCGATGCAGTTTTTTGCGCGGTGAACCTCGATAAAGAAGGCGTGTTGAAGTTGGAGCATGCCTACGCTGACAAAGGTTTGTGGGTTACCTCAAACAATTCTGCATACCGTTCGGATCCATTTGTGCCAATGGTTATTCCGGCAGTTAATGCAGACCATCTGGATGTGGTCCCGTTTCAGCGCCAAGCCCGTGGCTACGACACAGGCGCAATCATGGTCAAGAGCAATTGTTCGATTCAAAGCTACGTGATAGCGCTCGAGCCTTTGCGCGGGTTCGGGATTGAACAGATTCGGGTTCATAGTGAGCAGGCGATCTCGGGGGCGGGCAAGACTTTTGACAGTTTTCCTGAGATTCACCGAAATCTGATTCCCTTAATCAACGGTGAAGAGCGTAAATCCGAAGTAGAGCCTTTAAAGATCTGGGGCCGAGTGAGACCGGATGGCATCGAACCGGCCCAGGGCCCGAGGATAAAAGCCAAATGCGTTCGCGTAGCGGTTCTTCATGGTCACACGGCATACGTTACAGTTAAGTTCAAGTCAGCGCCGACTGAAGCAGAGATACGCAATCGCTGGGAAGCGTATGGTCCAACCGAACGACTTCCGTCAATGCCCGGCAGGCTGATTCATTACCTGTCAGAGCCAGACAGGCCACAACCGCGATTGGATGTGATGACTGAACGTGGAATGGCTGTGAGTGTTGGGCAATTGAGTGTTGATGACAACTATGTTTCGTTCACGGGGCTCTCACACAATTTGATCCTGGGTGCAGCGGGTGGCGCGGTGCTGGCGACAGAGGCAGCAATCGCGCGCGGATTGGTGTATCGAAGAGTTAAGTGATTGACGATTGACGATTGACGACGAATTCAGCCGCGGATTAACGCAGATAACACGGATCTGAAAAAAGGAAAGAGAGGAAAGATCGAGCAAACAAGCAAGCAGCGATTGTAATTTCAATTCTCAGTGCTCTCTGTGTAACAAGTCCGAAAGTTCTTGTTTTCCTGACTAAGTTTTTCAGAAAAGTCGATCCACGAAATCACACGAAGCACCACGAAATTTTCGTGGAATTTCGTGTGGTTTGGTGGATCGCGCACTTTGGTTGACCTAAGTTGGATTCAATCATTTTCTTTTTCAGATCTGTGTCATGCGCGTTAATCCGCGGCTGTATTTCTCTTAAAATCGTCAATCGTCAATCGTCAATTTGCAATCCCTTCACCCTGTGTTTCTTAGCCCGGCCGCAATGCCATTAATGGTCGCTGCCAACGCGTAGTTGAGATCTTCGCTCACTTCACCAGTTCGTTTGCGTCGCATCAGCGAGTACTGAATCAGGCTCAGCGGATCCACGTAAGGATTTCGCAAGCGAATCGAACGCGCCAGTACTGGATTTCCCGTCAACAATTCCTTCTGCCCGGTTAACCGCAGAATCATCCGGCGCGTCCGTTCAAACTCCTCGACAATCATTCCGAAGACGCGCTCACGTAACCCTTCGTCATTGACGAGAGAAGCATATCGACGGGCGATGGCGAGGTCTGCTTTTGCCATGCCGATCTCTACGTTACCAATCAGATCTGAAAAAAACGGAAACCTCTCAATCATTCCTTTCAGCAACAGTTCTCGTTCGCCATCAGTACCGACAAAGCGTTCGAGCGCATATCCGATACCAAACCAGCCGGGTAATACGTGACGGCTTTGCATCCAGCCAAATACCCAGGGGATAGCGCGTAAATCTTTTAACCCGCGCGCGGGACTGCGCCGCGCAGGTCGCGAGCCAATGCGAGCGAGTTCCAGCTCTTCCACTGGTGTCGCTTCTTCGAAATAGGTAAGCACCTCAGGATTCTCGGCGATTCGCTCCCGATAGAAGACGAAAGCCTCCTGCGACATCTCTTCCATCGCTGCTTCCCAATCCGGCAAGTCGGTCGTTTGACCATCAGGTCGCGTCAAAGCTTCGAGTGACGCTGCCACCATCAACTCAAGATTACGAGCGGCGAGGGTTGCGTCAGAATATTTCCAGTACAGCACTTCTCCCTGTTCGGTCAGTTTCAGCGAACCACTAAACGCTCCTGGCGGTTGGGCCACAATTGCACGGTGAGTGGGCCCGCCACCGCGGCCCACCGTACCGCCCCGTCCATGAAAGAGCCGCAGTTTGACTCCGGACTCGGAAGCGACCTGATGCAGAGCTCGGTGCGCCTTGTAGATTTCCCAGGCGCTGCTCAGCATGCCGCCATCTTTATTCGAATCCGAATAACCGAGCATTACATCCTGACGACGCTCCCAGGAATTGAGCAGCGGTTGATAGTCAGCTGAAGTCCAGAGCGTGCGGCAAATACCGGGACAATTTCGAAGATCTTCAATCGACTCAAAGAGCGGCACTGGCATCAATCCGGGATCATCTGCTGAGGCTTCGACCCGAACACCGCAGAGTCGCGCGAGCCAGATGACCGAGAGTATGTCTTCAACTTTACTCGCTCCGCTGATCACATAACTGCTAATTGCTTGTGCCGGAAACTCGCGCTTTAGTTCTGCAACAGTCCGCAGTGTGTACAGCAGTTCTCGGGTTTCAGCCGAAACTGAAGCCGGCAGATGCGCCTGGTTACCTTCGCTGCGAGTCTTGGCGTTTGACAACTCATCAACGGCACGCGCATGCACCCGCGCATGTTGCCGGATATCAAGTGATTGCAGATGAAATCCAAAAGAGTTCACCTGTCGTATTAGTGGATCAAGCAGCAAGGTGGCGAGTCGACCTCCGCAGTTTGCCGCTAGGCTTTCGTATATCAGTTTCAAGTCGGCCGCATACTCCTCCGGAGTCCGATATGAATGAGGTTCCAAGGTTCCTTCTCTGGTTCGCCGCAGACGCTCGAGGACGTAGTCTAGAAAGCGGCGATATTTCTCCTCGGCAGATCGAGTCTTGTTGGCCGGAGCAACCCAAGGCATCAGTCGTCCATACTGTTCTATTGCCTCAACCAAAGAAGAGGAAACCTGCACTTGTAGGGCTGACGGGCTCACTCGTTCCATCAGGTCGTTCGAGACAGCCAAGTAGTGGTCCAGGATCACGTGTCGGGCCATCTTTAGCGCGTCTCGTGTGCACGCAGCCGTTACATGAGGGTTCCCGTCGCGATCACCACCAATCCACGATCCGAAATGCAGCACCGTCGGCAAATCGCGAGCGTCGAATTCACGTTCGTAAACCTGCGTGAGGGCCTCAGCAAACTCTTCGTAGAGTCGAGGAAGCGTTTCGATTAGACAACCCGAGTAGTAGTCGAGCCCCATCTTTATCTCATCGACGACGGTGGGAGGACGGCGACGGACTTCGTCTGTCTGCCATAAGGCGGAAATCTCAGCGCCAATTGCTGCTTCGCGTGCTGCTGCTTCAGCGTCAGTCAGCGGCAATCGATCGAGCAACTCCAGGTTGGTGGCAATGCGTTGCCGTTTAAAGAGTACGGTGCGACGAGCAACTTCGGTGGGATGCGCCGTGAAGACCGGTATCACGTCCACCTTTCGAAGCCAATCGAGTGCAGCGTCTTTGTTAATGCCGGACTGGCGCATGCGACGCAATGTGCCGCGAATCGTACCGGGCTGCGGAGGTGTTTCCTGCGAGAGTTGTCCCGTGCGACGCCGACGCTTTCGATGGTTGGTCTCTGCGAGATTGATCAATTCGAAGTAGATCGCAAATGCTTTCGTAACGCGATAAGCCTCGAGCAGTGGCATATCGTCAACGAGCTGTGCGACACGCCTCATCACCTCATGAGCACGAGCGCTGGGCCTTTCGTTGCGCTCGTCGAGTTCCAGCTCGCGGTACTCAATAGCGAGCTGACGGATCTGCTCGACCGCAGCAAACAGTTCGACGCCGCCCTGTTCTTTCAATACTTCACCAAGCAAGCGACCGAGCGACCTCACGTCGCGACGCAGCGGAGCCTCCTTCACATCAGGCTCGTTGCTGGTCAGCTCCGCGAGCCTCACGTCCTGATCTTCGACACTCCAAAGCGGTTTTGTATCAGCCACCTTGCTTTTTGTTCCTGGTGAATTGGCCATTTCTCTCTCAGTGGGTTCTCAGAGCTACAGAAACTCGGGACACCACCGGCTTCAGCCGTGTGGTACTTCAATTTTCACCTAGAGGCGGTTGCTGTCCTATGCCGTAAGACACCACCGACTTTAGTCGCGTGGAGTTTCAACTTCTACCTATGTTTTTCTTACGTTATTAGGTCAAATTTGAAACTCCACGCGACTAAAGTCGGTGGTGTCTGCAACCTCTTCTTCCTCCGCGTTTAGGTTGAAGCTGACACTGACACTCCACACGGCTAAAGCCGGTGGTGTCCTGACTTTTTGTGCAATGCAGATCGTTCGTTCTTAGAAGACTTTGCTAACCAACTAATAACCGTTGGGCTCGTTATACAAGGTTCACGAAGCCTGCTGTAACCGGGAAAGTGCTTGGCCAATTCGTCTCACCCCTTCGGCGAGTACTGGCTTATCAGCACAGAAAGAGATGCGCAGGAATCCTTCACATTCTCTACCGAATGCCGCACCCGGAACAGTGATGACGCCCTGTTTCAATAACTCTTCCGCAACCATAAAGGAACTTCCATACGCACGTGTATCAACCATTGTATAAAACGCCCCTTCGGGTGTGACCGGAATCACGCCAAGCTCTTGTGTCAACAACTCAAGTAAGTAATCGCGCCGCTCACGAAAAATAGCCCGCATTCTTTCCCGATCACGCTCGGCCTCACTGGTCCAGGCGCCGTGCAGTGCAGCCTTCTGCGAGATGGTTGAAGCACAGGTCGTTACATATCCATGCAAAATCAGAGCACTTCTAATGAACTCCTGCTCGCCACATAACCAGCCCAGGCGCCACCCGGTCATGCTCAGCGACTTGGAAACACCGCCGATTACGATCGTGCGATCGTAATAATTCGAAATAGATTCCGGGCGCTCTTTGTCGTAATACAGCTCACGATAGATCTCATCGCTGATGACGAAAGGTCTCGCATCGGAGAGTGCCGCCGCCATTGCTGCGAGTTGTTCGCCTGATAGTGTGCGTCCGGTGGGATTCGAAGGACTAATACAGACGACAGCTTTCGTCCGGGGAGTCAGAGAACGGCGGAATTCGTCTTCGTCAAAAGCAAAACCCTTTGCGCGGGGCAAACGATAGAAAACCGGTCGTCCTCCGGCCATGCGTACGATAGTGGGATAAGCAACAAAGCCAGGATCGGGTAAGAGAACTTCGTCACCCTCATCCACTAGCGTCATGAGGGCCAGGTACAAGGCCTCTTGTGATCCGGCGGTCAGGATTACCTGGTCCGAGGTTAGATTGAGCGGCGAGTAGTCTTCAGCTACGCGTTCGCGCAAGGCAGGCAGACCGGCGTGTGTGGTGTAACCGTTTTGCTCTTCGAGAATCACGCGCGCCCCGACCTGGCGAATTACATCCGGCGTGGGCAAGTCTGGTTCACCCAGGCCGAGGTTAATACTTCCGGGTCGAGCGCGATCGAAGAGCTGTCGGATCATGCTCTTTTCGATTCCCTGAAGTCGCCGTGCCGGCTGAAACGTACTCACCGCAGGTAGTCCTCCAGCTGAACCGACCGATCAGTTTTATCGTCCCGATACTTCACTATCACGGGCGAATAAAGAGCAAGGTTCCACTTCCGGCCTTGTTCAGTGTTAACCGCCCGAGTCCCGGGAACAACAACTGCGCGCGCCGGAATTTCGAGTGGCGCTTCCGCGCTACGTCGGTAAGTCTGCTCGCGCACAAGATCGTAGACTGGAGTTGCAGCGGTTAGGATTGTTCCTGGCGCCAGGACAGCCCCGTTACGAACTATTGTTCCTTCATAAACTCCACAGTTACCGCCAACGAGGACATCGTCCTCGATGATCACTGGCACGGCGCCAACAGGTTCGAGCACGCCACCGATTTGAGCAGACGCTGATAAATGAACGCGTTTTCCAATCTGCGCACATGAACCAACTAGCGCATGACTGTCGATCATGGTTCCTTCATCAACGTAGGCACCCACATTGACATACATCGGCGGCATGCAGACGACACCGGGAGCAACAAACGCGCCATCGCGAATACTCGATCCACCCGGCACGATGCGAACGTTGTGCTCGAGCTTCAATTCCCGTAACGGGTAAGTGTCTTTATCAAAAAAACGGAGGCTGTGCTCTGCGGGGGACATGTCTTTGAGTGCGCCGATGCGAAAACCCAGAAGGATTCCGCGCTTCACCCAGGAGTTCGCGCGCCACGTGCCATCGGTGTCGCGTTCGGCGGCGCGCACCTCACCTCGATTGAGTGCTGATTTGAGTTCTGCGAAGACCTCGCGCGCGCGAGTGATGTCCAACAGATCGATGGCGGTCAGCGCTTCGATCTCTTCACGCAGCGACATGTGTTACTTCCTTGAGGAGCCCGAGTTCCAGCAGCACTTCGCGCATGCGTGCGCGGGTTTTCTCTTCGACAGGAACCAGCGGCAGCCGGTAATTCTCTTCGATCAAATTCAGCAAAGTGAGTCCTGCTTTAACAGGTCCGGGACTCGACTCGATGAAGTTGGCTTCCATTAGCGGCAGCAACTTGTAGTGCAGGGCGCGAGCTTCGTCCCATTGACCGGTAAGTGCCTGATCGACCATGCGCGACATGAGCTCAGGCGCTTCGTTTGAGGCGACCGAGATCAGACCTTCTGCGCCCAGCGCAATCAGGGGCAGAGTGATCGCATCGTCGCCTGACAGCACTCGGAAATTTTCCGGACGATTACGCAAGATATTCATGATTTGTGAAAGATCGCCGGAAGCTTCCTTGACGGCCACGATGTTTGGAACTTCCCGAGCCAAACGAAGTGTAGTTGTCGCGGCGATGTTTGATGACGTGCGCCCCGGTACGTTGTAGATGACCACGGGCAAGTCGATTACTGCTTCTGCCACGGATCGAAAATGCACGAAAAGTCCTTCTTGCGTCGGCTTGTTGTAATAGGGAGCGACTGAAAGAACCGCGTCAACCCCCAGGTCACGCGCGGCAAGCGAGTAATCAATGGCTGCCCTAGTCGAATTGCTGCCTGTGCCAGCGATTACATGTGCGCGACCGCGAGCGACCTCAACCGTGAGTTTGATGACCCGCCGGTCTTCTTCTTCACTCATCGTCGCGCTCTCGCCGGTTGTGCCACAGGGAACCAGAACCCGAACGCCGCCGGCTATCTGATACTCAATCAAGGCATGCAGCCGTTCTTCATCGACGTCGCCGTCGCGAGTAAATGGTGTTACGAGTGCGGTCGCACATCCACGTAGCCACGCTACATTCATTGTCATGTCGTTGCTCCTCTCATTGAAAGATTTCACTATTCATCTTTTAGATGCTGTCTTAAAACTTCATCAATCACCGCTGAAAACTCGTAGGTCCCTTTTCGCTTCACAATCCAACGCGCAGCCAAAAGGGCTCCCGCGGCGAAGCCTTCGCGCGTCCGTGCCGTGTGCTGCAACGTGATCTGATCGGCAGCGGAATCGAAGCCGACCAGATGTGTGCCCGGAATGTAGCCGGCCCGTGTGCTGGCGATGGGGATCTCCTTCGCTAGCGGCGCAAGGTAGTCGCGTAGCCGTAAGGCTGTACCGGATGGTGCGTCCCGTTTGCGCTCGTGGTGAGCTTCTTCGATAAAAGGCGCGTATTGCTCCACACCTTGAAACAACTCAGCCGCTCGCGCCACGATGCGATAGAAGAGATTTACACCGATTGAGAAGTTAGCGCCGTAAATCAGCGCGCTGTTGTGTCGCTCGA
>JBKPAL010000032.1:0-20227 GCA_046726395.1 Acidobacteriota bacterium | reverse complement strand
GCTGTGGTTTTGGTTCTCTTGATTGCTTGTGTCAACGTCGCGAATCTCCTGCTGGCCCGTTCGGCTGTTCGGAAAAAAGAGATCGCGATTCGTACGGCAATTGGCGCGACACGTTGGCGCGTCGTACGCCAACTGCTAACTGAGAGTCTCCTACTTTCGCTATTGGGAGGCGCCGCAGGAGTGCTACTGGCCGTGTGGGCGATTCAGTTCCTCGTCTCATCAAACCCCGCAAACCTGCCGCGCATTACTGAGATTGGTCTAGACAAGAACGTATTGCTGTTCACTCTGGGATTAACGACTCTGACAGGCATTCTCTTCGGACTGGCTCCTGCGCTTCAGGCTTCGCGACGAGATTTAAACGAAGCTCTGAAGGATGGAATGCGAGATAGCAGTGGTGGCATCCGAAGCAATCGTACTCGCAGCATTCTCGTCGTCTCCGAAATTGCTCTGTCACTGATCCTACTGGTTGGCGCGAGTCTCTTGTTTCAAAGCCTCAGAAAGTTGCTGGACGTGTCGCCGGGATTTGAGGCAACCGGTGTGTTGACGGCTGATGTCTCGGTTAGCACCACTAAGTATCCTGAGCCTGAACAGCGCGCCGCTTTCTATCACCAGGCGCTCGAACGGATTGCCGCAATCCCAGGAGTAGCGTCTGCGGGAGTGATTTATCCGCTCCCGTTGGGCGGGAGTTTTGAATCCTACACATTCGATATAAAAGGTCGGCCACCTTATCCGCCGGGTCAACAGCCTTCAGCAGACCGTCGCGTTATTAGTCCAGATTACTTCCGCACAATGAATACTCCTCTTCTTCTGGGCCGTAGCTTCGGTGCTCAGGATCAGAGGAACGCGCCCGCCGTCACGATCATCAACCAGACATTTGCGACGCGATTCTTTCCGGGAGGGACGCCGATCGGCAAACGCATCATTCCCGGTGAGGGGAGAACTCCGATTGCGCGCGAGATCGTTGGTGTGGTGACTGACATTCGTCATGCGGGGTTGGACGTTGAACCCTCACCTGAATACTACGTTCCTTATGAGCAAGCGAACGTTGACGACCTTACCGTAGTGGCTCGTACCAGCGGTGCTGATCCGTTGAGCATTGCTGGCCCACTTCGCGACGTGATCCGATCGATCGATAAGACCCAGCCTATTTACAACATTCGTCCCTTAACTCAGTTCCTGGATGAATCGGTCGCACGTCGTCGGTTCAACATGATCCTGCTTGGAGGATTTGCACTGTTGGCATTGGTGCTGTCGAGCATAGGGATCTATGGCGTCATCAGTTATTCCGTCGCACAGCGCACACGCGAAATTGGAGTTCGGATTGCTTTAGGCGCGCGGACGTTTGATGTCTTGAAGATGGTTCTGTCGCAAGCTGTCGTTCTGACGTTTGTAGGGATTGCAGTGGGGCTTGCAGGAGCGTTTGCCCTCACGCGATTTCTTGAGACGTTGTTGTTTCAGGTGAAGCCGAACGATTTCACGATTCTGCTGAGCGTTTCGATTGTGCTGGGCACAGTTGCTGTCTGCGCTTGTTTGATTCCGGCGCGACGCGCCGCGAAGGTGGATCCTTTGGTGGCACTTAGATACGAATAAGAAATTCAAAATTTTAAATTTAAAATTTTATATTTGAAATTTTGATGTTGTCCGACGCCAGGTGGCCTTAGTTTTAGGTCTTTGGTCTTTGTCAGTCGTCAGTGGTCAGTGGTTCGTGGTTGGTCTTGTGGGCTTGGCCTCCTGGACTTGAGGAAGTGGTTGCGCCCTTCCGGCAACGCAAAACCATTACTCTCGGGGCTGCGCCCTCAGTTGGCGATGACGGGCGCAGCCCAGTTCTCGCAGCGAGGCCTCGGCGGTAAGGGCGCAGCCGCTTCCTCAAGTCCAGAAGGCGAAGCCGTAGAGAGTAATCACGGACCACGGACAACTGACTACGGACAAAGACCAAAGACCCAAGACCAGGAGAAGTTATGGAAACCTTGTGGCAAGACATTCGCTTTGGCATTCGCAGCCTGCTGAAACGTCCGGCTTTCACCGTCATTGCCGTGTTCACTCTGGCTCTCGGCATAGGCGTGAACTCAGCGATCTTCAGTGTCATCAACGCAGTCTTGCTCCGTCCCTTGCCATATAACGATTCCGAGCGACTTGTTACGTTCCGTTCGAATCAATCTGCTCCTGACCTTGCAGATGTAGAAGCACAGAGCAAAACCTTCAGCACGATCGGTGGTCAGGTGGTCCAACCGCTCGACTACACCGCAGGTAGCGAACCGGTGCAGGTTCAGGTTGGTTTAGTGACGGGAAGATTCTTTGAAACTCTTGGGGTACAGCCTCAACTAGGTCGCGTCATCACACCCGACGACGACAAACCTGGTAGTCCGTTCATCGCTGTCTTGAGTCATGCACTCTGGCAGCGCCAGTTTGGAGGCGATCAACAGATCCTCGGGAAAACGATTCCGCTTAGTGGAAATATTTATTCGATCGTTGGAGTAATGCCCCCAGGCTTCGACGCTCCGCAAGTCAAAGCCGAAGCATGGGCACCAGTTCATGTCACTAGTGCACTCGCTGCCAGTTTTCGCAGTGTGCACTTTCTGCGCACATACGCTCGATTAGCGCCAGGCACAAACATCGAACAAGCTCGTGCCGAGATGAAGGTGATTGATAAGAATCTCGCCGAACAGTATCCCGCTGATAACAAGAACCGGAGCTCGATACTCTTTCAGCTTCATGAACGCGTCGTCGGTGAATCGAGAAGAGCGCTGCTGGTCCTATTCACTGCTGTAAGTTTGGTCCTCTTAATTGCGTGCGCTAATTTCGCGAACCTCTTGCTGGCACGCGCTGCGGAGCGGGAGCGAGAGTTCGTGATTCGCGCGGCTCTCGGTGCAAGACGGTGGCGGCTGATTCGTCAGCTTCTGACCGAGAGTCTGTTGGTCTCATTGGCAGGCGGCGCGCTGGCGATCGTTTTTGCAGTCTGGGCCACCAGCATGCTCGTGGCACTCAAACCTGAAAACCTCCCGCGGCTGGATGAGATTGGTGTCGACGCGCGTGTGCTCGGATTCACTTTTGGTCTGTCAGTACTGACCGGCCTCATCTTCGGTCTCTTGCCGGCGTGGGCTGCTTCGCGCGGCAGTGTTAACGATTCGTTGAAAGAAGGTGGGCGCTCTGCAACCACCGGGGCAGTGAAGCAGAAGATACGCAGCACGTTCGTCGTTGTAGAACTTGCCATAGCGTTGGTCCTTCTTGTTGGCGCTGGACTATTGATCAAAACGTTCTGGAACCTGCGTCTCGTCGAGCCGGGTTTCAAAACAGATCATCTTTTGACCATGCGCGTTGAGTTGCCTGAATCGCGGTACAAAGAAGTAGACAAACAAACCCGCTTTCGCACACAAGCACTGAATGAGATCAACTCCTTACCGGGCGTGCAAGCTGCAATGGTTAGCGAGCTTCCTCTCAGCGGTGAGAACCTCAATCACGATTTTCTGATCGAGAACGGCCCGCCCGTTGCTGTGGGTGATGAACCGAGTTTGGAGTCACGCAGCATCATGGGCGACTACTTTCGCGCGATGCGGATTCCATTGCGTGCGGGTCGCGACTTTGGTCCACAAGACTTCACGGAAAACGCTCCCTTGGTTGGAATCGCTAACGAAGCCATGGTGCGGCAGTACTTTCCCAATGAAGATCCACTGGGCAAGCGCGTGCGTTGGGCGCGGAATCCTCAAGTCCGATGGATCACTATCGTCGGGGTCGTTGGCGACGTGAAACACTTCGGTTTAGACCTTCCGGAAGAACCAGGGCTGTATTCACCTTACCCACAAGCACCACCGTGGAAGCGCTGGACGTCGATTGTGGTGCGAACCCAATCCGATCCGGCGGCTATGGCCAGTTCAGTGAAGCAGCAGCTCTGGAAAGTCGATTCTCAAATCCCGGTTACGAAACTGCAAACAATGACGGAAGTGACGTCGGAGTCGTTCGCGGCGCGGAGCTTCAATATGTTGTTGCTTACTTTGTTTGCTGGTCTGGCGCTGGTGCTGGCTGCGGTCGGAATTTACGGAGTGATGTCATATGCCGTAACTCAGCGTACGCAGGAGATAGGAATTCGGATGGCCCTAGGCGCTCGGGCCACCGACGTTTTCCAGCTCATCCTGCGTAATGGCTTGACGCTCACTTTCCTGGGCGTGGTTTTGGGGGTGGGTGGAGCAATAGCTCTGACGCGTTTGCTGAGGACGCTGCTGTTCGGTGTAACTCCGACAGACATGATTACGTTTGTGATCGTTTCTGTCGTGCTGGTGGTAGTGGCGTTGTTGGCTTGTTATCTGCCTGCGCGTCGCGCAACAAAAGTCGATCCGTTGGTGGCTTTGAGGTACGAGTGAGAAATTTGAAATTTGAAATTTAAAATTTCAAATTTTGGGGGAGGCAAAATGGAAACATTGCTACAAGACATTCGCTATGGCGTCAGAATGCTGGCGAAGAACCGCATCTTCACTCTGGTTGCTCTATTGACGCTCGCTCTCGGAATCGGCGCCAACACTGCCATCTTTAGTGTGGTCAACGCCATTGTCTTTCGTCCACTTCCTTACGCAAGTCCAAATCAACTCGTAGGCGTATGGACCAAAGACGTGCAGAGGCCAGGTTCGCAGTACCCGACCTCGCTTCCGATCTTTCGCGACTGGGAACAGCAATCGCAATCGTTCAGCGGCTTTGCGGCTTACGCTTCCAATCGATTTCATGTGTCAGGAAATGAGGGACCAGACGAGATTCGAGGACTTTTCGCCACTTCTAACTTCTTCGATGTAATGGGAGTGAGACCGGTGCTCGGCCGAGCTCTGCAATCGACTGATGAGCGTCAGTACGTGGTGGTCCTCGGCGATGCGTTGTGGAGACGACGCTTCAATGCTGATCCCAACATTCTCGGCAAGACCATCTCACTCAATTCCGAGACATACACGATTATTGGGGTGATGCCCCCATCGTTTCGCTTTCCCGCACCCGACGTCGAGGTTTGGGGCAGCCTGGCTCCGGTCTACGCCCTCGCGAGCGGCGAAAAATCAACTGTCGGTGACTGGATAAACAATCGCTCGCTTCGTGGATATCGCGTTGTTGCCCGTCTGAAAGATGGAGTCATTATGAGTCAGGCACAGGGAGAGATGAACACCATCTCGGAACGTCTCGCGAAGGATTACCCGGATTCGTCTGGCGGAACGGGCGTCGTACTTGTTCCTCTTCACACTCAGATCGTCGGGACTTACCAGAAGCCTCTTGTCATATTGCTAGTCGTAGTTGGTTTCATTTTGCTGATCGCCTGCGCCAACGTGGCGAATCTCATGATGGCCAGGACTGCTGCTCGCGATCGCGAAATTGCGATCCGCAGGGCAATGGGAGCAGGACGCTTTCGTCTTATTCGGCAATTGCTGACGGAAAGCGTTCTGCTCGCTGTTTTAGGCGGCACTCTGGGAGTACTGCTCGCAACGTGGGGAGTTCAAATACTTCTTAGCTTTACTCCGAAGGAAATTCCAAGATTGGAAGCAGTGAGCGTCGATCGTTGGGCTCTGCTATTTACTTTTGCGGTCTCCATCGGAACCGGAGTGCTTTTTGGTTTAGCGCCAGCGTGGCATGCGCGAAATCTGAGCTTGAACGAAACGCTGCGTGAAGGTGGACGTGGCATTGCTGGTCAGGCACGTGTGAGGCGCATGCGCGGCCTACTGGTCGTAAGTGAAATTGCGCTTGCGGTGATCTTGCTGGTGGGAGCGGGTCTGATGCTCAAGAGCTTTCAACGTCTCAGCGACGTCGATCCTGGCTTCAATCCGGATCACCTGCTGACCATGTCGGTCGCCCTTCAATTTATTAATTATCAAGATGCGGCAAAGCAGGTCGCGTTCTTTCAAACAGCCTTAGAACGTGTCCGCGCGCTGCCGGGCGTGGTTGCTGCAGGTGCATCAACCAGTTTGCCGCCGATTTACATTCAAAACAGCAACGGATTCACGATTGAAGGTCGGCCAGAGCAACCTGGTACGGTGCCACCGTCGGCGATCTACATCCCCGCTACACCTGGTTTCATTGAAGCTTTACAACTTCCATTAGTCGCTGGTCGGACGATCACTGATGCTGACACAGCGCAGGCTCCTGGTGTCGTAGTAATCAACAAGACATTAGCTACTCGGTTCTTTCCGAATGAAGACCCTGTTGGAAAACGAATGACGACCGGTGGCATCCAGCGAACGATCGTTGGTGTAGTAGGCGACGCCAAGTATCAAGGTCTTGGTCTTGAAGCTGGACCACAAACCTACGTTCCTCATGCGCAAAGTCCATTTCCAGGCATGCGCGTAATCGTTCGCACTTCGACTGATCCACTTAGCTTAGTCGGCGCTGTGCGCAGTCAGATCCAATCTGTTGACAGCGAAGAAGGGCCGACGCGATTCGCGACGATGGAACAATTAGTGTCCGAGTCGGTCTCTCAGCCGCGTTTCAATGCATTTCTTATCGGATTGTTTGCTGTACTCGCATTCATTCTTTCAGCAATCGGAATCTACGGCGTCGTGAACTACGAGGTCACCCAGCGAACAGGTGAAATCGGCATTCGCATGGCGCTGGGAGCCAAATCTGCAGATGTGTTGCGTTTGATTTTGCGTCAGGGGCTGGTGCTTACCGTTGCCGGGTTATTAGCAGGTGTAGCAGGTGCGTTTGCGTTAACGAGATTCCTGTCGGGACTTTTATTCGAAGTGAAGCCGACGGATCCAATGACGTATGTGGTCGTGTCAGTGCTCTTGGGAGTGGTGGCGCTCGCTGCGTGTCTGATACCAGCTCGCCGCGCAACGAAAGTCGATCCGCTGGTGGCGCTTAGATACGAATAAGAAATTTAAAAATTTGAAATTTCAAATTTTAAATTTGGTCTTTGTCAGTTGTCCGTAGTCCGCAGTCCGTGATGGTGCGAACCACCGACCACGGACAAAGACCGAAGACCAAAGATTGAAGACCAAGGATCAAAGAGGGACATATGCATTCATTATGGCAAGACTTGCGTTACGGAGTTCGCACTCTCTTCAAGAGTCCGGGCTTCACTACCATAGCAATACTCTCCTTAGCGCTCGGCATTGGAGCCAACACCGCCATCTTTCAATTACTTAATGCTGTACGATTAAAGACACTTCCGGTTAAGGCTCCGCAAGAATTAGCTGAAGTTCGAATTCCCAATATGGACACGGCGCGAGGAAGCTTTTCCTCGCGATACAACGCTCTCTCCAATCCACTCTGGGAACAGTTGCGTGAGCGACAAAACGTTTTCTCGTCAGTCGCTGCCTGGGGAACTTCGGGTTTCAATCTTGCCGATGGTGGGGAAGTACGCAACGCCAAGGGTCTGTACGTCAGCGGCGATTTCTTCAACATGCTCGGCTTCACGCCCGCGTTGGGTCGGCTTTTCACCGCGAGTGACGATACGCGCAATTGTCCTTCTCCCGGCGCAGTCATCAGTCATGGTTTTTGGCAACGCGAATACGGCGGGGATAAGAACATCCTCGGCAAGAAGATCACTTTGGCGCGACAGCCATTCGAAATCATCGGGGTCACACCGGACAGTTTTTTTGGTTTAGAAGTTGGTAGAAACTTTGATGTCGCCCTGCCAATCTGCGCTGAAGCACTCATCAGCGGCAAGAATAGTCGCCTGGCTTCTGGCACAGACTGGTGGTTGATGGTGACCGGTCGCCTCAAACCCGGGATCACACTTTCACAGGCTACAGCCAGTCTGCAAACGCTCTCACCGGAACTGTTTCAGACAACTCTGCCCACTAACTATCCGCCGGTCAGCATTCAGAGTTATCTCAACTTCAAATTGGAGGCCGTTTCAGCAAGCTCTGGTTACTCAACTCTGCGCGAAAACTACGAACGACCACTCTGGTTACTCTTAGCAATTGCCGGAATTGTCTTGCTCATTGCGTGTGCGAATCTCGCGAACCTTTTGCTCGCTCGAGCTAGTGCGAGAGCTCGTGAGATGGCAGTGCGGCAGGCAGTGGGCGCTTCACGGTCACGCTTGGTCAGACAGTTGTTGGTAGAGAGCTTGTTGCTAGCTGTCGCAGGTTCAGCGTTAGGTGCCTTACTTGCTCAATGGCTCAGCCGCTTCCTCGTGGCATTCATCAGCACCGCGCGTGACTCATTGTTTTTGGATCTGAAACTCGATTGGCGTGTGCTGGGTTTCGCCGCCGGTGTCGCGGCGTTGACCTGCGTCATTTTTGGACTCGCACCTGCGGTCCGAGCAACGAGGGTCGATCCCGGAACGGTAATGAAAGCGAGCGGCCGCGGTCTGACGGCTGGTCGCGAGCGATTCAGTTTGCGCCGTGGCCTCATCGTGGTCCAAGTGGCCTTCTCGCTAGTTCTAGTAGCAGCGGCCTTGCTGTTCGCTCGCAGTTTGAATCGGTTACAGAATGTCGAGGCGGGATTTCGACCAGAAGGCGTTTTGATCACTCGCGCAAGATTTAGCAGCTTGGATCTACCAGTCGAGCGCCGGCTTGCTTTTAGAAATGAGTTGCTCGATCGAATCAAAGCCATTCCTGGTGTTGAGGCTGCGTCGGAGACTTACGTGGTGCCTCTGAGCGGGAGTGTCTCAGGTAACAACGTCTGGATCGACGGTAACCCTGATCAGAAACAGCTGATTTCACTCAGTAGTGTGGGTCCTGGCTACTTCGAGACCCTGCGGATGACACTGCTCCGAGGTCGTGATTTCGATTCGCGCGATTCAGTCAACACGCCGAAAGTCGCTGTTGTGAATGAAGTGTTTGCTCAGAAGTTTTTGGGCAGCGGAGATCCTGTCGGTGAGAGATTCTGGATCGAAGCAACGCCTTTCACTCCGGAGACGCAGTATGAGATTGTAGGACTGGTTAGAGATTCCAAATATGAAGACCTGCGCGAGCAGTTCCAGCCCATCGCTTTCCTTTCAACCACACAGGATCCACAACCATCCGCCAGTGCCCAGTTGTTGATTCGCTCTAAGCTGCCGCAGTCAGAAATCACGGCTGCAGTAAAGCGTGAGTTCGCTGCAATCAATCCAGCCATCAACATTCTGTTTCAGGGTTTCACGACGATGGTCGAGGAAGGATTGCTGCGCGAGCGGCTGATGGCGACGTTGTCAGGATTCTTCGGAGTGCTGGCGCTCGTGCTGGCGAGCATTGGTCTGTACGGAATTCTTTCTTATGGAGTTGCCAGCAGGACCAACGAGCTTGGTATCCGGATGGCTTTGGGTGCGCAAACCCGCGACGTCCTCTCATTGATCTTCCGCGAGGCATTTCTGTTGGTGCTTGTTGGTGTTGTTGTCGGCTTGCCGTTTGTCTTTCTGACGGCTCGGTTCGCTTCGACACTGCTCTTCGGATTAACAGCGAATGATCCGGTCTCGTTGGGTGTCGCAGCGCTGTTGATGTTTGTAGTGGCGCTCGTGGCGGCCTATTTACCGGCGCGTCGAGCGACGAAGGTCGATCCGTTGGAGGCGCTTAGATACGAATAAGAAATTTAAAATTTTAAATTTTTAAATTTTAAATTTCGGGGGAAGCAACCGGCATTGGGAGACTAGAATGATCGATTCGCTCTTCAAGGATCTTCAATACTCGCTTCGAAGTCTGTTGAAGCGGCCGGGCTTTGCGACCGTTGCCGTGCTCACGATCGCTTTGGGCATAGGTGCAAACACTGCAATTTTCAGTGTCATCGATGCCGTGCTTTTGCGTCCCTTGCCATACCCTGACTCGGGACAGCTTGTCGTGGCATGGGGAGATCGAAACGAAGTCAAACACTATGCAGCCGTCTCCTATCCTGACTTCGTTGATTGGCAATCACAAACGCAAACGCTGGAGCACGTTGCCGCATTCAACTCGGCAAGCGCGCTATTGCGAGAAGGAGACGGAGAACCTCAGCCGCTAATCGGCGCCAATGTATCGGCAGATCTGTTTCCATTGCTTCGCATTACACCCACTTTAGGTCGGCCCTTCACACGCTCCGAAGATCAACCCGACGCACCATCCGTGGTCCTTCTGGGACATTCTCTATGGCAACAACGCTTTAACGGTGATCCCCAGTTAGTCGGTAAACAGATCCGCCTCGGCAGCAGGACGCCGACTGTCGTCGGGATCCTGCCGGAGGGTTTTCGATTTCCTGCTCATGCGACAAAGACTGAGTTTCTGTTCCCGCTTGCTGTAGCTCTAGGCGAGCGAGCTCAGAAACGTGGCATCTACTCGCTGCGTGTTGTAGCTCGGCTGAAGCCGGGAGTTAGCGCAGCTTTAGCTCAGAACGAGATGCGCACGATTGGAACCAGGCTTGAAGAACAGCATCCGGATGAAGGTTTTCGCTTAGGTGCCCAGCTCATCCCTCTGCATAGGGCGATGACCTGGTCGGTCAAGACGCCGCTCCTGGTTCTGCTGGGTGCGGTTGGCTTAGTGCTCTTGATTGCTTGTGCCAACGTCGCGAATCTGCTTCTCGCTCGGGCTTCGGCACGGCAGCGAGAGATCGCAATTCGATCGGCACTTGGCGCGGGTCGATTGCGTGTTGTGCGCCAACTTCTCACTGAGAGTTTGTTGTTGGGGGTTGTCGGAGGCACGCTTGGATTGCTGCTTGCTATTTGGGGAGTTCAACTGCTACTTGCGGCTAGTCCTTTAGACATACCACGTCTCAACAACACGGGTCTTGACTTAAATGTCTTGTTGTTTACCGCAGGCGTCTCTTTGCTGACGAGCGTGATCTTTGGCCTCGTACCTGCTCTTCAAGCAAGCAAAGTGGATACACAAGACGCGCTCAAAGATGGCGGGCGTGGAGGAACTAACGCGGCCGGCAATCGGGTGCGGTCAATTCTTGTAGTATCCGAGGTTGCACTTTCACTTGTGCTCCTGGTCGGAGCCGGCTTGCTTGCCAAGAGCTTTCTGTTGCTGCGCGAAGTTAACCCGGGCTTCTCGCCTGAGCACGTCTTAATCACTGACTTGTCGTTGGCAAGAACAAAATTCCCCGAACCACAACAGCAGCAGGCAGCCTTCGCGGAGATCGTTCAACGGGTAAGCGAGATTCCCGGCGTCGACGCTGCCGCTGTCGTGAATCCGTTGCCGCTGGGTGGCAGGATTACTTCGGGCACATTCTTCATTGCAGGTCGACCTCCTGTTCGGCCGGAAGATAAACCTCTCTCCAACTACAGAATGGTGAGCAATGACTATTTCCGTGCTCTTGGAATAACGGTCGTGCGTGGTCGTACGTTTGACGACCACGACACACAAAAATCCCCGCCTGTAATCATCGTTAACGAAACGTTTGCCCGTCGCTACTTCGGAGATGAAGAGGTGTTGGGCCAGCACATCTTGATTGAGGGTGAAGGTGGGGAGGACACAACTCCGCCAGCGCGCGAGATTATCGGAATCGTTGGCGATGTAAGGCACCAGAGTCTCGATGCTGATTCTGGACCCGAATACTACTTGCCTTATACGCAGGCGCCAGAGCCGTTCATGACTTTGGTCGTACGCGCTTCAAGTTTAGACCCAGCGGGCTTTGCGAGTAGCGTGAAGCAAACCATCAAGCAATGGGATCGAGATCAATACGTGGCCCCAATGAAGCGGATGACAGAACTTGTCTCGGAGTCGGTTGCGCGACGCCAATTCAACACGGTGCTCACCGGACTTTTTGCACTGTTGGCACTCCTCCTTGCTTCAATCGGGATCTTTGGTGTGATGAGTTACATGGTCATGCAGCGCACGAAGGAGATAGGGGTGCGCATAGCGTTAGGCGCACAAACTAGAGATGTCATTGGATTGGTAGTGGGCCAGGCGATGAAGTTGATTCTGGCCGGCGTGGCCTTGGGATTGGCAGCAGCATTCGCACTGACGCGTGTACTTTCAAGCATGCTCTTTGGAGTTGCACCAACTGATCCGCTTACGTTCGTAGCTGTTTCGTTGTTGTTGATTGTCTTTGCGCTCGTTGCTTGTTTGCTTCCGGCGCGAAGAGCTTCCGGAGTCGATCCGTTGGTGGCGCTTAGATACGAATAAGAAATTTTAAATTTCAAATTTGAAATTTCAAATTTGGAATTTGTAGTTAGTTGGTCCAGAGCTATTCGCAAATTGGTGTTAGTTCGTGTGATTTCGCGGATCGTATCTATCTGCGATCTAAGAAAGACGATCCACTAAGTAAACGAAATAACACTAATCGCAGATGACTGACACGAACGACGAACGAGGGACAACTGATAAAGACCAAAGACCGAAGACGACCTAAGACCGAAGGACAAAAACAAATGCATTCGTACTGGCAAGACTTGCGCTACGCCGTGCACATACTCGTCAAACATCCAGCTTTCACGTTAGTCGCGGTGTTTACTTTAGCTCTCGGCGTCGGGGCCAACACGGCACTCTTCAGCGTCGTTGATGCAGTGTTGCTGAAAAAGCTTCCGGTTAGTGATCCAGATCGGCTTGTCCTATTTAAAGCGACCTGGGACAGAGAAAGATTCAGTCCAGGCAGTTATAACGGAAGTAATCAACGTGATCCCGCGACTGGCCTCACTAACGGGACTTCTTTCCCATTTCAGACCTTCTCGCGGCTACGCCAGGAGAAGAGCGCGCTCTCTGATGTTTTCGCTTTCGCCCCAGTCGATATGAATCTGAACGCAGGTGGACAGGCGGAGGTTGTCGGTGGACAAGTCGTTTCCGGCAATTACTATCCGACGCTCGGCGTGCCGGCGTTTATCGGTCGGACCATCACCGATGCCGACGACAATGCTGGTGCAACTCCGGTCGCGGTGCTGAGCCATCGTTTTTGGAGGAGCCGTTTCAATGAAGACAGAGGAATAGTGGGCCGCCAGGTCAATATTAACAACGTCGCCTTCACAATTGTCGGTGTCACGCCGCCGGGGTTTGAAGGAACAGGTCAGGTCGGATCATCGCTGGATGTTTCAGTACCGCTCGCCTGGGAACCCCAGGTTACGGGTGAACGCTCATACCTGAAGGGTGCCGGCGTTTGGTGGCTGAGACTGATGGGGCGGTTGACGCCCGGAGCGACGAGGGAACAGGCAGAAGCCTCGTTGGCAGTAGCATTCACGCAATCAGTTCTGGAACACCGGACAGCTCGGCAGGCGTTGGCGAAGAATCCGCTTCGACCACTCGACCCGAAAGATTACCCCCGCCTCGCCCTCGATTCCGGCAGTCAGGGTGAGATGAATTCGCGGCGCTTTCTGACTAAACCACTCCGCTTGTTATTTGGCGTCGTCGGATTAGTGTTGCTAATCGCATGTGCCAACGTGGCTAACCTCTTGCTGGTTCGGGCCGCATCACGGCAGAAAGAAATCGCCGTGAGGCTGGCCTTGGGGGCAAGCCGCTGGCGTTTGATTCGCCAGTTGCTGACAGAGAGTCTCCTGCTCGCATTAGTGGGTGGCGTGTTGGGCATCTTATTCGCTGTCTGGATCAAAGACGGTTTGCTGGCTGTCACCGAGTGGGGTGGGCCAGGCATGGCCCTTCTCATTCCTCAGCTTGACTCAAGGGTGCTCGGGTTTACTCTCGGTCTCTCTTGCTTGACCGGCATCATCTTTGGACTTGTGCCCGCATTGCGCGCAACTCGTCTAGATCTCACGCCAACCTTAAAAGACACCGGCCGTGGTTCCAGCGGACATACGCGGTCGCTGCTTAGCAAGTCGCTGGTTGTCGCTCAAGTATCAATATCCGTATTGCTCTTAATCGGTGCTGGTCTTCTGATTCGCACTCTTCGAAATCTGCAACACGTCGAAACGGGATTCAATGAGCACAACCTGCTGCTCTTCAGCGTTGATCCCAGACTGATCGGTTACAAAGAGGAAAGGCTCGCCGCTTTGTACGAGCAAATGTTTGCGCGGCTCGAAGCAGTACCCGGCGTGCAGAGCGTAACTTTCTCGCGGCACGCGCTCCTTTCCTTGGGTGCTACCAGCAAGGGGTTCTTCTTGCCCGGTTCGAAGATTAATCCATACGGCAGGGCCGTCGAGAGTGGTGACACACAGGTCCATAACGTTCGCGAAAACTTCCTTCAGACAATGGAGATCCCTTTGTTGTTGGGACGAACCCTTACTCCGGAGGACGATGCCCGCGCGCCGAAGGTTGCCGTCGTAAATCAGACCTTCGCCAGAAAGTACTTTCCCAACGAGAATCCAGTTGGCAAGCGCTTCGGTTTCGATTCTGAAAAACCACCCGATATCGAAATCGTCGGACTGGCGCGCGATGCGAAATACACCAGTCAGCGCGACGATACACAACCGACAACATACATCTCGTGGAAGCAATCACTGTCCAACATGGGTTCTGTAACCTTCGAATTGCGAACGGCGAGCGATCCTGCTTCCTTGGTTGGCGCCATCCGTCAGGCCGTCCGCGAGGTCGACAGCAATCTCCCACTAAACAATATCAAGACGCAGATTGAGCAAGCGGATCAGACGCTGGTAATGGAAAGGCTGTTTGTGAAGCTGCTCAGTTTGTTCGGGCTGCTCGCGGAGCTACTCGCGGCCGTAGGACTGTATGGCGTAATGGCTTATTCAGTATCTCAACGCACGCACGAGATTGGAATCCGTATGGCCTTGGGGGCAGACCGTAGCAAGGTGCTGAAGATGGTCCTAAAGCAGGGAATGACACTGACATTAGTTGGCGTTGCACTCGGTCTTGGTGGTGCTTATGTGCTGAGCTCCTACGTGGGAAGTTTGACAAGCATGTTGTTTGGTGTGCAGCCACGAGACCCATTGACGTTCGGTTTGATTGCGGTCCTGCTGACGATCGTTGCGTTTTGCGCGTGTCTGATCCCAGCACGCCGTGCGACCAAGGTGGATCCGCTCGTGGCGCTTAGATACGAGTGAAGATTTTGGAGTGCGGTGGCAAGCGGTAGCGCGACACCGCCTTGAAAAAACTCTTTCTGGATTCAACAAAGAACCAAAGCGGTGTCGCGCTACCGCTTGCCACCGCACTCCAAAGTCGTAATCAACGGAGAAGCGATATGTGGGGATTTCTTAGACAAGACCTTAGCTTCAGCATACGCACATTGTTGAAGAACATTGGCTTCACCATCACTGCAGTGTTGACAGTTGCACTCGGTATAGGAGCGACGACTGCAATTTTCAGTGTCGTCTACGCAGTATTCGAACCTATGCCCTATCCGAAGCCTGACCAGCTCGTCATGTTGTGGTCCAAAGTGCAGGGAGACGCGCGCGCAAATCGGATCTCCGTTTCTACCGGTGATTATCTTGAGTGGAAACGACGCAGCAAATCATTCCAGGACATGAACGCATGGTCCGGCGGTTCATACAACGTCGCGACCAAAGAACGACCAGAGCAGATCGAAGGCTCACCGCGCACGCCTGGGTTTTTCAGAATGGAAGGCATCCCCCTGTTTCTCGGGCGCGATTTTCTGCCTGAAGAAGGCGAGCCGGGCAACGACCATGTAGTGATACTCAGCAACCGAATGTGGCACCGGCACTTTGCCGCAGATCCGGAAATTATCGGTAAAGACATTCGGATGAGCGGCGAACCCTACACTGTTGTGGGGGTGACGCCACCTGGAATGTACGACCGCCTTCCCATGCAACTGTGGGTACCACTAGCTTTCAAACCACCACAGAGGATCAACCACGACGCGCATTTCCTTCTCGTGATGGGACGGTTGAAGGACGGAGTCTCAATCGAACAGGCCCAATCAGAGATGAACGGAATTGCAGCTCAGCTACAAAGCGAATACCCGAGTTCCAACACCAACTGGGGCATCAGTGTGGAACCGCTACATCTTAACTTTGTTGAGGCCTCGACCCGCCGGAACCTTTGGCTGCTTTTAGGTGCTGTGGGTTTTCTCTTATTGATTGCGTGCGTCAACGTCGCAAATCTGCTTTTAGCACGTGGAACATCGCGGCAGAGAGAAGTTGCGGTCAGGGCTGCCTTGGGTGCTTCCAGGTTCCGTTTGTTCACCCAGTTTCTTATTGAGAGCTTGGTGTTGGCGGTTATCGGCGGAGCGCTAGGTATTCTGCTAGCGGGATTAATTCTCGATGCGATGACGTTAGTCATGCCGCCTGTAGGCACGATGCTGCCTTCTGAAGCTGACATCAGAATCAGTGTGCCGGTTTTGCTCTTCACCACGGCGCTGACGGCAATATCCGGATTGCTTTTTGGATGCGCTCCAGCCTGGCAAGCAACCCGTCTGGATCTCAATGAGGTAATTAAATTGGGTGGTCGAACGGGGTCCGGTGGGGCACGCCGCAAGGCACTCCGTTTTCTCGTGGTAGCGGAGTTTTCGCTGGCGTTAACGTTGCTGGCGGCTGGTGGTTTGGCCCTAAAGGGTTTTTGGAACTTGACGCGGGTAGACCTCGGAGTTCGTACGGAGCATGTCCTTGCCTTCCAGTTACCGGTGCCTGATCAGCGACTGAAGAGCCCCGATCAGATCCGATCTTATTACTCGCAAATGCTCGAAAAGATCCAGGCTGTGCCGGGCGTAAGAAACGTTGCTGCGCTGACCGGCGCGCCGGGTCGTGGCCCATACTTTGGCATGCCATTCAACATCGTGGGCCAGCCTGCGGTAAGTCCTTCCGACCGCGCCGCTGCTGCATTTCTGATGATAACTCCCGGATACACCGAGACTATGGGAATTCGTGTGACAAAAGGTCGGAGCTTTAATGAGCACGATACCGCTACGAGCATGCGTGTAGCGATGGTGAATGAACATTTCGTTAACCGCTTCTTGCCGGGAGTGGATCCGCTAACTCAGCGGATCTCTGTCGAGCAATTAACGCCAGGTGAGTGGTCACCCGGAAAACCGGTCGAGTGGCAGATCGTCGGCGTGTTTCACAATGTCCGTGCGCACACAGGATTGCGTGAAGAACATCCGGAGATAGAGGTGCCATTTTCCCAGAGCCCCTGGCCGCAGGTTTCGATGGTAATCAGGACAGATGGCAATCCCAAGTCGGTAATCAAGAGCGTCGCTGCTGCAGTTAATTCAGTTGATCCCGATCTGCCGCTCGCGGGTGTCAAGACAATTGACGAGATCCTCAGCGAATCGTTAGCCATCGATCGTTTCACCATGGTTTTGTTTGCCAGTTTCGGCGTGTTGGGCCTGTTGCTTGCCGGGGTGGGTATCTATGGCGTGATGACTTTTGGAGTGGGCCAACGCACTCAAGAGTTTGGGATCCGCATGGCCCTTGGCGCGCAACGTTCGCGAGTTTTAAGTCTGGTTCTACGAGAAGGAACGATTTTGGCTGTCGTTGGAACACTGATTGGACTCGGTGGTGCTTACTTAGTGGGTCGCTTGATGCAGTCGACTCTATACCAAGTTGGCGCGATGGATGTAGGCGCCTTTGGAGCAATGGCAGTTCTATTGTTGATAGTCGCCTTGTTCGCATGTCTCTTCCCGGCCTGGCGTGCGAGCAGAGTCGAACCAATGTCCGCGCTGCGTTCCGAATGAGTCCATTGTTGATTGCCAATTGCCGATTGCCTATTGGAGTGGCAATCAAGCTTGCTATTCGTTCGCGTTAGTTCGTGTGATTTCGTGGATCGTTTCCATTTGTAAGTTCCAAAGACTATCCACGAAATCACACGAACCAACACTAATCATTGCCGGGTGATGCGAACCAACCGGCGACTGACTACGGACAAAGACCAAAGACCAAAGACCAAAGACCAAAGACCAAAGACCAAAGACCAAAGACCAAAGACCAAAGACCAACAACGAGCGACGCACAAAACTATGGAAACATTATTGAAAGACATTCGCTACGGCGTACGGATGCTGCTTAAGTCTCCAAGCTTCAGCATTGTTGCCACGATCGCGCTCGCTCTCGGCATTGGGGCGAACACCGCCATCTTCACTGTGGTCAACTCAGTGTTGCTCCGACCGTTGCCATTCCCCAACTCGGAACAATTGATGACGTTGTGGGAAACGGACTCTAGACGTTCCATCAGGCAAGGATCAGCCTCGTATCCGAACTTCGCCGATTGGCGAGAACAGAGCCACTCGTTCGACAAGATGGCCGCTTTTCACTCAACCGACTTTACGTTGACTGGAAAAAGCGATGCCGTGCGTGTTCAGGGAGCAGTCGTAAATGCCGAGTTGTTTTCTTTGCTTGGCGTCGGACCTGTTGTCGGGCGTGCGTTTCTGCCCGAGGAAGACTCGCCCGGTGAGAATCATCGGGTCGCGATCATCAGTTATGGGCTCTTCGAAAAAAGGTTCAATGCAGATCGGAACCTGCTCGGCCAACCAATCGTGATCGATGGAGAAAATTATCTGCTGGTCGGAGTGATGCCGCGCGAATTCGAGTTTCCAATACAAAATGAACCAGCGGAACTCTGGACCACCTTTGCACAAGAAGCGGAGGGTGAAGAACCGTCAACACAGCAGAGGGGCGCTCATTACTTACGCGTGATTGGTCGTCTTAAGGACGATGTAACTCGACAACAAGCTCAGACTGAACTCAATGCCATCGCTGCTCGGCTGGAACAGCAGTATCCAGAAAAGAACCTTCATCGTGGCATAGCGGTCATTCCGGCGCTTGATGCTCTGGTAGGTGACATTCGTCCGGCGTTGCTCGTCATGCTCGGTGCTGTTGGTCTCGTACTCTTAATCGCCTGTGCAAACGTTGCAAACCTGCTGTTGGCCCGAGCGATGGGCCGGCATCGAGAGATGGCTATTCGCGCAGCTCTCGGAGCCAGTCGCTGGCGAGTCATGCGACAGTTACTCACCGAAAGCATATTGCTTTCGTTAACTGGTGGAGCGCTTGGTCTGTTACTCGCGATTTGGTGGTCCGATCTGCTCGTTGCTCTCAATCGAGACGATATCCCGCGCGCGCTGCATGTAGGACTTGATCTGCGCGTGCTTGGATTCACGTTCGGAGTATCCATTCTCACCGGTTTGATCTTTGGCGTCATGCCAGCCTTCAGTTCGACGAAATTGTCTTTAGGGGAATCACTCAAGGATGGTCGTGGCGCAGGTGAAGGTGCAAAAGGCAATAAGCTTCGCGGGACTCTTGTCGTTGTCGAGTTGGCCATCGCTGTTGTGTTACTCGTTGGCGCCGGCTTACTAATCCAGAGTCTTTGGCGACTAAAACACGTGCACCCAGGTTTCGACTCGCGAAATGTAACCACCTTCAACCTCGGTTTGCCTGAGGTTAAGTATCCGGCAGAGAAACAGGATCAGTTTTATCGCGATCTCGCCGGACGAATCCGATCGTTGCCCGGCGTGCAGTCTGCAAGCACGGTCGCTCCGCTACCGCTTAGTGGTGATAACTACAGCATCAGTTTTGAGACTGAGGGGCGGCCCGTTCCGAAGGGAGAAGAGCCTTCGGCAGAGTTCTACACCATTGGTCTTCAGTACTTTCGGACGATGGGTATTCCGCTGCTGAAAGGCCGAGACTTCAACGAACAGGATCAGCACCAGAGTCCGAGTGTGATCATCGTCAATCAATCCTTCGCTCGAAAGTTTTTCCCCAATGAAGAAGTACTGGGCCAGCACATCAAGCCAGGCATTTCGTCATTCGAAGGTGAAAAGGCACGCATGCGCGAAATCGTTGGCGTGGTTGGCGACGTCAAGCATCGCAGTTTAGGCCTGGAATCCCGTCCAGCGTTTTATGTTCCTCAGTCGCAAGTTCCCTTTGACTATATGACAGTCGTTGTGAAGACCGCCGGTGATGTCGGAGGAATAACCAACGCTGCGCAGAACGAAGTAAGGAACCTGGATGCGCAGTTACCGGTCTTCAACATTCAAACGATGGACCAGTATGTCGCTTCGTCAATGGCGACGCCGCGATTCAACACAACGCTGCTGGGAATTTTCGCAGCCGTGGCCCTGGTGCTGACCATTGTTGGTCTTTATGGCGTCACCAGCTATGCCGTGGCGCAACGCACAAATGAGATTGGCATCCGAATGGCGCTGGGAGCGCAGGCTGCTGATGTGTTGCGCTTGATCATTGGGCAGGGAATCAAGTTGGTGGTGATCGGAGTAGCGTTGGGCCTGGCGGGAGCTTATGCGTTGACTCGTTTGATATCGAGCTTGCTGTTCGGTGTAGGCACCAAGGATACGTTGACGTTTGTTGTGGTTGCTACGGTGTTGGCTTTGATAGCGCTGATTGCGTGTTACGTGCCGGCACGCCGAGCTACCAAGGTCGATCCGTTGGTGGCGCTTAGGTACGAGTAAGAAATTTAAATTTGAAATTTAAAATTTCAAATTTCACATTTCTCCCTATGGTCCATTGTCACTTGTGCGTTGTCAGTCGACTATTGATGTTGGTCGTTTTCTCTGTGCGTTGTCTGTTGCTCCG
>JBKPAL010000031.1:0-4647 GCA_046726395.1 Acidobacteriota bacterium | reverse complement strand
TCCTTGCGCGGCAAAGGCCTGCGACAACGCAGCACCTCCGCGAATCTGTTCTTCAACATCGCCGAGCACCGCACGCAGCCGTGCAGACGCTGCCCGTTTGCGCAACATCGATATGGCCTGAAGAATCGGGATGCCGGCTCGCGAGAGCGCGGCCAGCTGCTGATTGAAGAGGAGAAAATCGTTCGCCTTTACGCGCGGGTTAGCTCCACGGCCACCCAATCGAGTAAGCGCGGTTACGCCACCAGTTTTCGGTGGTGTAACGTTAAAGACTTTAAATCCTTCTCGTTCAAGTCGAGCGCGAGCTTCCACAACTCCGGCCGCCTCGACCGTTCGAGTAACAACATCACCCGCAGGCGTTCCCAATCGACAAATAAATTCAGCCATGAGTTTTAATCAGTACTTAGCGCGGCAATGCGGCAGAACCGGAGTATAACACGCGCGTTTCGACCTCGAGGAAAGCCGAGTCCCGAGTTCTTACACGCTGTCAATGTATACGAGTTGCGCTCTGTTGTTGGATTGGATGTGTTGTTGGGTGGGATTTCCGCTTTCTTCTCCGTCAGTTCTTCGTGGCTTGGTGGTTTGCTTGAGAGTCATTCAGGAATAAGAAAACAGAAGCCACAGAGCAACGAAGAACGGACGTGCTGTAGAATGCGCCCAATCTTTTTTACCACCGCAAAAGGAAACTACGATGACGACCCCATCTCCAACCATGCAGCCTGAAGTGCCGCCGCAACAAGTAATGCTTCAACTAATCTCCGGGTTCTGGATCTCCCGAGCAATTTATGTTGCAGCCAAGCTCGGGATTCCCGATCTGCTTACCTCTGGTCCTAAGACCTCTGCGGAGTTGGCCAGCGCAACTGGAGCTCATGCAAGGTCGCTTCAGAGAATTATGCGTGCGCTTCTCAGCGTCGGAGTTTTTGCCGAAGGACCAAATGGGAGCTTCGCACTTAATCCGATCTCCGAAACCCTTTGCACTAATGTGCCCGGTTCAGTCCGTTGGTTTGCGATCTCAGAACTTGGCGAGGAGCATTACCCGGCATGGGGCGATTTGATGCACAGTGTGAAAACCGGCGGCATAGCCTTCGATCACACGTTCGGAATGGACATATGGGAGTTCTTCAGGACACATCCTGAAAATGCCGAACTATTCAACAATTCGATGAGCATGATGACCGCAATGGCAAACGAAGAAATTCTTAAGAATTATGATTTTTCTAGTATTGAAAAGATTGTCGACGTAGGCGGGGGGCACGGCGGGCTGATAACGTCGATACTAAAGGCCAATCCCAGCATGTGCGGAGTTTTGTTCGACGCCGAATCAGTAGTCAAAGGCGCGAGGGGGAAATTAGACGCTGCGGGCTTGGCAGAGCGCTGCGAAACAGTCGCGGGAGACTTCTTCAATGCTGTGCCTGAAGGTGGGCATGCTTACATCATGAAATGGATCATTCATGATTGGGATGATGAACGCGCAACGACGATCCTTAAGAACTGTCGCAAGGCCATGAAACCTGAGGGTCGGGTTCTGGTCGTTGACGTTGTCATACCTCAAAGCAACGAACCACACTTTGGGAAGTTTATTGATCTCAACATGCTGGTGATGACCGGAGGACTGGAACGAACTGAAGAGGAGTTTCGACAACTTCTCGAGGCGAGCGGTCTCAGATTAACGCGGGTCGTACCAACCCAGACTCCGTTCAGCATCGTCGAGAGCGTTCCCCTGTAAAGGATCGTCGTGTTGATTCTTGCACGACGTGACCAGCTATTTTAGAATACGGACAGTCCGGTACAGACTGAATTTGAAAGTCAGGCAAGCGCCCGTCTTCCCACGCAAGCTGCCAGGGTCTCATGAATTTCTGAGCCTTCGGGCATCAATCTTTCGCTCTCTGGCATCTGTGTTGGCAGTCCTTCATTGCCCCGTTCGACAATTTGAATGTTTGCGAGAAGCCGAGGGTTTCATGCACTCCGCCACAAGAGCCCCTTCAAAGGTCACGTTCAGTTCGTTGTCTGTCCTGATTGTTACTGCCTTTTCTTCGGCGCTAATTGGTTTTGCCCAAGAACCTAAGGAAAAGACACCCGATCCACAATCTCAACAAACTACTCAACAACAACAGTTGGGCAAGGAATTGGATGGCAGTAAGCCAGTCATCACCAATACCGATTTAATTACGCTTACAGTCACAGTTACCGATACTTACGGCCGGTACGTGTCGGGACTGAACAAGAATGCTTTCACCGTGCTCGATGACAAGCTGCCTCAGGAGATCAGTCACTTCAGCGACGACGATGCTCCCGTCTCTGTGGGTGTTATTTTTGACGTATCTGGGTCAATGAGCGGCGACAAAATCAAGCGGGCACGGGACGCTCTGTCCAACTTCATTCAAACCAGCCACAATTCCGACGAGTATTTCTTGATCGCCTTCAACTCCCGCGCTCAGCTGCTCCTGGACAAAACGCGCAACGGAGACGCTGTCCTCGACAAGCTCACCTTCGTTCAGACCAAGAACAACACGGCACTGTACGATGCCTGCTACCTGGGGGTGGAGAAGGTTCAGCGCGGCACGCATCCGAAACGTGCCCTACTTCTGATTAGCGATGGACAGGACAACAACTCTCGTTACACTTTCAACGAGGTGCGGCGACTGCTGAAGGAATCTGATGTGGTTCTGTATGCAATCGGTATCCTGAGCGGTAGTGATGCGGGCAGCTCCCTCGGAATGGAAGGTCAAGGTACGCTGGACGAATTGGCGAATGTTTCTGGAGGCAAAGCTTTCTTCCCGCGCAGCCCAGCAGAAATGGACGACATTTTTGAGCAGATCGCCCTTGAGCTACGGCACCAGTACTCAATCGGTTACAAGCCCAACAATTTCGTCAATGACGGCAAATGGCATAAGGTCAAAGTAAGAGTTAGCCCTCCAAGAGGACTGCCACGACTCTTTGTTCGTTCAAAGGAAGGTTACTACGCGCTTCCTCCAGCACGCTGAATTGTCGTTTTCCTCCCGGCAACGTTAAATCTCTCCTTAAGCATCTTTTCACTGTGCGCAGTGGACTCGGAATCTCCGAACCACTCAATTGCCTCAGCATTGAAAAAAGATGCGGAATTCGTTCGCCATCGCGCTCCGCCTAACCCCTATGACTGGCGCGGAGCGCTTCGCGTGAAAGGGCGTGACGGGCTAGACTAATTACGGTAGGTTCATTCGCAACAGAGTTCATGTCAGAGGTAGATAGTAGATGCGATCCAAGAGATCACAGTTAATCAACATGAGGTGGCGAGCTTTCCTGTATATCGGCGCTTTAGTCGTCCTCTTCGGATTCATGGCCGCGTCGGATCATGCTTCACTGGCCCGATCAAATCCGCAAACGCAAGAGGCTCGACCAAGACGGACTGGTTCACCAACACCGAGCGCTGCGACGCCACGCAAACCGGCAACTGCTACTACTTCGCCCAATCGACCTTCCGCGACGAGCGCTCAAACGCAGAAGACCGGAACGACTCAGGCGAACAAACCAACACCCCAACCAAGCCCTACTCCATATGATCGAATTGCTCCGACTCTTGGTGAACCACCTCCACCACCGGTTCTGAAGCCAAAACCAAGTCCGACGCCTGAAGAACCCGAAATCAGTGAAGGCGACATTGTTAAGATCAATACCGACCTGGTTAATTTGAACGTCCGTGTCATTGATCGTAACAATCGGCCAATAAATGACGTTTCGCAGCAAAGCTTTCATGTGTTTGAGGACGGTGTGCCACAGCCCATCGAAATCTTCTCGCGCGAAGAGGTACCTATCAGTTACGGCTTAGCCGTAGACACTTCTGGTTCATTGCGGACACAGCTTCCTAGTGTGATCGACGCTGCTAAGACAATTATCACCAGTAACAAGCAAGGAGATGAGACGTTCCTGGTACGCTTCATCAGCAGCGACAAGATTGAAACAGTGCAGGACTTCACACCAAATCGAGATCTGTTACTTGATGGACTGGATAGTCTCTATGTAGAAGGAGGGCAAACGGCAATAATCGACGCCGTTTATCTGACTGCCGAGCATGTGGCTGAGTATAAGAAAGGTGATAATGATGATCGGCGGCGTCGTGCGTTGATCGTGATTACCGACGGAGAAGATCGGAACAGTTTCTACAAGCAGGAACAGCTCTTTGCAAAACTAAGAGAAGAGGATGTGCAGATCTTTGTGATCGGCTTTGTCAACGAGCTGGATAAAGAGAGCGGGTTGATTCGCAAGAGCCCGCGTGAGAAAGCGGTAAACCTTATCAACAAACTTGCAAGTGAAACTGGAGGTCGCTCTTTCTTTCCTACTTCGATTTCAGAGCTGCCGCAGATTGCGAACGAGATTGTGCGAGACCTGCGGACTCAATATCTGATCGCCTACAATCCGACGAACAAACAGCGTGACGGAAGTTACCGCGCAATCAAAGTTGCCGTGGATTCTGGAGCGAGCGGCGACAAACGCATTGCGTTGACGCGTAGTGGTAGGGTGGCGGCTCGTGAGGGAGCAAATGGGCCGAAGCCTCCGGCGGTTAAGCTAGCGCCACCGAAAACGACCGGCAGCACACGTCCGTAGAATGATACCTAGAGGATTGGCCTTGTAGTCTTTGGCAATTAAAGAGCAGGCAATGAAAATCGAGCGGGG
>JBKPAL010000030.1:0-11973 GCA_046726395.1 Acidobacteriota bacterium | reverse complement strand
CAAAGGGCCGAGCCCAACGCCCTGGGACTATATGACTTCTTCACCTCGACAACTTGGCAAACGGCAGTTGGTAATCGGCCACGTCGTCACTCTACTGACCTCATCAATCCTGCTTCTTTGGCCCAGCGCCGGCTACGGTTCGACAAGCGGTGCTCTTTTTCCTAAGACACCTCAAACGCAGAATGGACCTTCGGGAACTCGTCACATTCGCGCTCGCTCAAACGATACTCTCGTAAAAATTTCCCGACGCTTGAACATACCTGTTGCCGCGCTGGTCCGCCTGAACGGAATAGGCGAGAACACTCCTCTGCCAAAAGGAACTAAGATCATTCTCCCTGAGCAGGCACAAGACACGCGGCCAACTTCCGACACAGTATCGGGAAAACGAATCACATTGGCAGACGGATATACATTTGAGGCTGACGAAGTTTGGAAAGACGGTGATGAGATCTGGTATCGCAAAGGCAATATTTCCCAACGGGTTTCGCAAACTGTCGCTTCCGTAAAGCCGATCTTCAAACTGAAAGAGCCCGCGCCGAAGGCCACTCCTGAAAAAACGACCAATGCTGTCGCTGCCTCGGCACCCGTCTGGATTCATCTTGTAGGGGGTGCCCGATTCAGAGTTGACGAGGTCCAGGAGACCGGGGATGGCGCGTGGTATAACCGCGGCAATCTATCGGTATTTCTGGAACGTGAGCGCATCGCTCGAATCGAGCGCGAAATGCCAGGCGTAAGTGGCCCCCGAAATAATGATTGGACGTCAGGAAACTCCCAAATAGACCAATTAATCAAAGCGAATGGCGCACAGTACGAGATCGACCCTTACCTGATATTCCTGGTAATTGAGCACGAATCGCACTTTAGACAACGTGCAGTCTCTCCGAAAGGCGCACGCGGGCTCATGCAACTGATGCCGTCAACCGCGAAGAGATTAGGTGTCCGAAATCCCTTCGATGTGGCGCAAAATATTATGGGAGGTTCGCGGTATTTGAAGGAACTTCTGACCTTGTTCGAAGGGCGCGTCGATCTCGCGTTGGCAAGCTATAATGCGGGCGAAGGTGCAGTCCTAAAATATGGTCGGACGGTCCCGCCTTACCGTGAAACGCGCGATTACGTGAAGCGGATCACGAAGCGGTACGGCCAGACGGAAGACTCTCAACTGCGAAACGTCAAAGGCCCCGGTTTATCCGGCGCACAGTGATTTGGCAGAAAGCAATAACGATGAAACATCTCAATATCGCAAGAATCTTGCTCGTGCTTCTCGCAACTGCTTTTGTGGCTTCGCCTGTTTACAGCCAGACAACAGCTTCAACTCCACTTACTAATTCCTCGATAGTGAAATTAGTGAAAGCCGGGTTCAAGGACAAGACCATCATTTCGATCATCAGCGCTCGGCCTTCAAGGTTCGATTTGTCGCCTGAGCGAATGATCGAACTGAAGCGAAGCGGCGTCAGCGAGAAAGTGATCTTGGCAATGTTGTCACACCAGGAAGGGATGGAGATAGACGACTCCATCGCATGGAATGATGACCCGTTCTACAACGATGACCTGAACGCGAAGAAGAGTGATGGAGGAAGGAGCCAGTCTCCAGATCGATCCAGCATGGATATCTTCGGTTCAAGTGGGGGAATGAAGGGTGAAACTCGTAGTCGTGGCGCTAATGGGTCTGCCTCTGGCGATACGATTACGACCGGCAGTGCCACCGTTCGTATCTTGAAGCCACCTTCTGAAGCCAATACTCCAGGCAAAATGGAGAAGACCCCGAACTTAACAAATGCCTCGATTATCGAACTGGTCGAGGCCGGATTCTCCGAAGGGACAGTTATTCGTCGTATAGAACAATCGCCAGTTGAATTTGACCTCTCCCCAAATTCGCTGG
Organism: Acidobacteriota bacterium; assembly: GCA_046726395.1. Taxonomy (GTDB): domain Bacteria; phylum Acidobacteriota; class Blastocatellia; order Pyrinomonadales; family Pyrinomonadaceae; genus PSRF01. The sequence continues at coordinate 10,094 of JBKPAL010000030.1, read as the reverse complement.
ATGAGCTTCGCAAACGCCGGGTAAGCGAAAAAATTCTCGTCGCCATGAAAGCTGCGATGGGCGTTGAGTCCACTGGCAGCACAAATCCAAGCAGTTCGAATGAAAAACCAAAATAAAGAAAGACGAACCACCCAATCACAAGCACACCGCCGACATCTGCCTTTTTTGTTATGTGCAGCGGTGTTGTGCTTAGGCCTTGTGCTGGCGACGGCGCATACACCAGAAGCACTGACTGCGTCGGCCCAAAAGGCATCGGGTCAAAAATCAAGCCGGACACGCCCAGCATCGTCACGGACGAAGACTCCGGCACCCACGCCCGCTCCTTCACCTCGATCCGCTTTTGACGAGCTCGGTGAACCACCGCCGCCGCCACCAAAACCTTCGCCAACTCCTGAAAAAGAACAAGAGATAGCTCCGGGTGACGTGATTTCTGTTTCAACTACAGAGGTGATGTTGCCGGTTACTGTGCGCGATGAGAGTGGCCGTTTTGCGAGTCAGCTTACGCGGCAGGATTTCCGCGTGCTTGAAGATGGGCGGCAACAACCATTAAGTGATCTGGCTTTAAGGCAGGTTCCGGTCGATGTGGTGTTGATGGTGGATGCATCTTCTTCTGTCGCTTCTAACCTGGACGACTTTCGTCGGGCCGCAGAAGGCTTTGCCGCGAAACTAGCTACAGAGGATCGAATCTGCCTGGTTAAGTTCGACGATCGAGTTCAGTTGCTGCAGGACTGGACGCAAAGTCGGTTTCAGCTCCGTCGTGCTTTAAACCGAATTGAGACAGGAATGTTTACGCGCTTCAACGATGCTTTGGTGTTATCGGCACAGCAGCAGTTCGGCAACACGAAATCACGTCGCGCGATCATCGTCTTGTCTGACGGAATCGACAGTGGTCGAGGAACGAGTTCATTGCAAGCAGCCTTGAAGGCACTTCTGGAAGCTCAAGTCACCACGTACGTCGTAAGTAATACCGAGATTGCCCGGGCCACCAAACGTTCTGAGCTCGACTCACTTTTGAACGGTTCAGACTCCGCAATGAGATTCAACCAACTTCGAATTAATGATCTGCGCGAGGGCCTACGCGTTCTTGACGTTTCTGAACAGCACCTGGAACAGCTTGCGTTAGCAACCGGTGGAAGATTCTACAAACCACTTACCTTTAACGCGCTAGATTCAATCTATGCTGAAGTAGCTGATGAGCTACGGCATCAGTATGCAATCTACTACACGCCATTGAATAAGAATCGTGATGGGAGTTTTCGTCGTGTGCGGGTTGAGACGACGAATCCTGCGTACACGACGCACACGCGAATTGGCTACTTTGCGCCGAAAGGTTGATGACACACTCAGAACCGGTAGCGACCGGATGCTGCTTCAATCATCAACGAATAAGCGCGCACGAATCAACACAAACTTGAGCGATATCGCTCCCGGTTCTGTAGGAATGTTCAAGTCTGATGGGGTTAGTCACTCGTCTCAGCGCACTACTTCTTCTTGTCCTTTGGTTCTCACAAGCCTGGGGCCAAACTCCTGGTCCGTCTGCAAACACAAGTTCTGATAACCGTTCGACTGAAGCCAAGCTAAGTTCGGAAGTAGAACAGCCTGAGAAGGCACAAATCCGGGTGCAGCTTGTTGGCGGTGGACGAATCGAGGTTGACGAGATCACAGAGGCTCGTGACGGCTATTGGTATACGCGTGGCAGCATCACAACCTTTCTGGATCGCACTCGAGTTGAGAAGGTCGAACGAAGTGAACCGACGAACTCCGTGTCTGCATACGATGCTTCAGTTGGTCGCGGTCGCTGGAAGCTGACGGACGCCGCAACTGTCGAGCGCTTCTTCGTTTCAAGATTCGGACGATCGTTGCCGGTGGGCGCTGCCGGACAATCCGAGCTTCACACTCGTTGGGGACTGGACCACCGGAATGGTTTAGATGTGTCGCTGCATCCCGACAGTGCTGAAGGTCAGGAACTGATTGGCTTCCTGAGACGTGAGGCAATACCGTTCATGACTTTCCGCACTGCGATTCCACGCGTCGCCACTGGACCACACATCCATATTGGCAACCCATCACCGAAAGTAACGTTTCGTTAGTAGTTTCTATTCGCAAATCGGAGTCGAGTTAATGAAGTTTATAGAAGTTGCACATCCTGAAGGCGGCTCACTCGTGATTCACATTGACCATATTGCCAGCGCCCACTTTCGGCCTTCTGAAGGTGAGCAAAAGGCGCGGCTGGGCCTGGACATAGACGAGCGGCAAAACGAGATTATTCTTTTTGGCCCCGAAGCTGAGCGCGTGTGGCGAATAATTCAAGACGTTGTAGCGAACACATCTGCTTAATGGATTACACAGATTGCACAGATGGAGAAATCACCAGACTGGCATCTTTCGGTGACCTCATAAACCTGTGAACTCTGTGTAATCTGTGGCTGAGTATTGGCATGGATGAGACGGGTGCACAAAGTTTTCTCTCCAGCGTAGATGTGTCATCAGACCGCTGGATGGACCTACGCCTTATCGCGTCGATGCGCGTGGCCCTGGTCCTCTCTGCGTTACTGATCATAGGCATCGATCCGACTGGACCCAGTCGCTTCCTATCATACGCGTATGCCACGCTCATTCTATATACGGCGTACAGTGTTGCTATCTTCCTACTCTCGGCCAGCCGCCACCCGCTCGTAGACGGGCGCACCTTTTACTGGTTTGACTTGCTCTGGTACCTGCCTCTAATTGCTTTCAGTGGCGGCACTAGGAGCATGTTCTACTTTATCTTGTTTTTCCCCATCATTGTCGCTTCCATCAATTCGGGGCTGCGCGCCGGGCTCCGAGCGACTCTCGCTTCTGCCGCTCTCTTCACGACAGTCAGCATTGGTACATTGTGGCCCGGTCCATTCCATGTTCGCCATATGCTATTGCGACTGATTCAACTATTAATTTTCGGGTACATGATCTCGCGTTGGGGAGGTCACAAGCTTAATACGCGTAACCGGTTGCAACTCTTGAAGGAGATCACGGTTTTCTCTCATCCGCATTTCGGCATCACGCGAACAATCAACTCGATACTGGAAAAGCTGCGTGCCTTTTACGACGCTGAAGGCTGTCTCTTGGTCATCCCCGGAAAACAAAATGACAATTACCAGCTATACCGTGTTACCAGAGACATGCAAGCCAGCGGGAGCTTGCCACCGGACATCGAACAAGAAGAGGCTGCACTCTTCCTGTTGTCCTCTGTGAACCACGCGGTCCTTTATGACAGTTCGAAACTGCTCACGCGCTTGATCCATGTGAGCACTCGCCAAGTCTCAGATGGAAACTCTACAACTTATGAAACGCTCGCGAGCGTGCTCGATGCCAGCAGCTACTTGTCGGTACCAGTCTTCTACAGGCACCAGCCGATGGGGCGGTTGTATGTGCTTGGCGGAACTCGCACTTTCGTGGATTCAGATTTGGACTTCGTGCTTCAGCTGATGGACCACGTGACACCGCTGATGGAAAATATGCGGCTGGTCGATAATTTCGCTTCGGAAGCTGCAGAACAGGAACGCAAACGGATAGGACGAGATATTCATGACAGCGTGATTCAGCCTTTCCTCGGATTGCAGTTTGGACTCTCAGCTTTGTATCAAAAACTCGATTCTGGCAATACGGGGATTTTGCAAGACGTCAAGGAGTTGCTGGATCTCACCAATGATGAGCTGGCCCAGTTGCGACGATATGTGGGAGGACTACGCACGGGAGAGGAACGGCTTGATCTATTATTGCCCGCCATCGGTCGGTATGTTGCGAAATTTTCTTCAGTAACCGGAATCAAGGTGGACGTCACGGCGCATGGAAAAGTTAAGGTAAATGACCGACTTGCGGCTGAGCTCTTTCAAATTGTGACGGAAGGCTTGAGTAATGTGAGACGTCACGCACTCAGCCGCGACGCGCACATCGAGATATCCTGTGAAAAGAACTCCGTGCTCTTGCAGATAAAGAACAGCCAGCCGCATCTGAACGGCAGAGAGGTGAAGACAGAAAATGAACACAAGTCTTTCATCCCACGCTCGATTACCGAACGTGCCGCTTTGTTGGGAGGCAAGACTGAGGTGTTTGTTGACAGTGATAACTACACCGTAGTTAGTGTCGGTATTCCGCTTTAGGAAGATCGAGAATGACAACAACAACCAGACAAATTCGGATTCTCATCGTTGACGATCACGCGGTTATACGCAGTGGCTTGCGTATGCTGGTTGAGCACGATTCGACGATGTCCGTTGTGGCGCTTGCGGGCAATCGTACTGAAGCACTCGAGTGCGCCGCCCGCGAACGGCCAGACATCATCATCCTGGATCTTCTGCTTGGAGACGATGATGGATTGGCGTTCCTCCCACACCTCTGTAAGGTCAGTCCGACATCACGCGTTCTTGTTCTGACGGGTGTACAGGATCCGGATTCACACCGGAGGGCAATCCGAAGAGGTGCCCGTGGCATCGTGCTCAAAGAACATGCCGCCGAAGTTCTACTGAAAGCAATAAAGAAGGTCCACGCCGGTGAGGTCTGGATCGAGCGGTTAATGATGAGCAGCATGATCGAAGAGTTCAATAAGCCAACTGCAGTCGATCCGGAAGAGGCCAAGATTGAGACACTCACGAATCGTGAGCTGGAAGTGATCACACTAGTAGGCGAAGGACTCAAGAACAAGCAGATTGCAGATCGGTTGTTCATCAGCGAGACTACGGTGACTCATCACTTGAGCTCGGTGTTTGCAAAGCTTGACGTGTCTGATCGCCTGGAATTGATTATTTACGCCTTTCGCCACCAGCTCGCCAGAATGCCTAAATAACGGGTCAGTACAATCGGATCGATCGATCCGCTTCCATGATCAAACAAGTCTATTGTGCGGCCCGAGCAGCTACGGCTTCTCATCCAGCATGATCCTGCTAGTTTCTGTGACTCAAAAAGTGCAGAAGGTTGCCATGTAGATCGGCAGAAATCTACGTTGTAGGCCCTTCATCAGACCAATACAATTCCCGCAATCTAAAGACGAGGAATTTTACCCCGATGATGCGTCTAGATTGCGAACAACGCTCCCACGAATTTCTCGACGTACACCTTTCCTTCGTTGAATCGGCATTTTTCCATACTCCATACTCAATTTTTGAACGTCGCGCAAAACCGCGTTCTACGGATAACCTTCCGGCCCGAGTTTGGGGTGTGGATACCGAAGACGAAGCATTCAGCCTAGATTGCGAAATTGAGAATATCAGCCGCTCAGGCGTCTATCTGACTATGCCGTGGCAAGTAAAGCTTTTCTCCCAGATAAGTTTGGTTGTTCGTTTATCCAATAGTCGAAAGGAGGGCGTAACGGCTGCGATCAAAGGAACAGTCATGCGAAACGATCAGCAGCGCGACGGACAACACGGCGTTGCCGTGCGGATTTACGAACACACATTTTTATAACACCGTTCAGAACAGCTCTGTCCCAAGAAAGGCTTAGTCAGCAATACACATTCAATCTTTAGCCAAGGATCGAGAGCCCTAAATGATCCTTCTCCAAATCACCAAGCGAGCCCAGAGAGTGTCTTGAACGCAAGGTGATTTGAAACAACACGAGTTCCGGTGATCTCTCCACCGATCTCGCTAACCCAGGGAAACTAACGTTTGTAGCCACGGTGCTCCGCCGTACTGCCTTCCTTTAGCCTCCCGCAAATTGAGAAATGACATCCGGCCTAGGTCGGATATCAGTTTTGATAATTGGAGTGGTTTGAGCCTACGTATCGACCGGGCACAGCTCCCACCAATCCACTGACAATTAACCGAGGTCGCTATGCTAACGAATGGTTAGTTCAGCAAAGTGCCCTCAAGTTCAAAGGAGTTTAACTATGTCCCGATTAATAGAGTTTCGCAATGTGGCGATTAGCCTCGCAATGTTCGCGGTCATCGCGATGAGCTCCGCCGTAGTCGCCCGAGCGGACACTTTCACTTACACGCTAAGTACTCCCAACAGCGCTATCTCCGGTTTCCCAGGGCCCTACGCAACCGTTGAAGTAAACCGAACGAGCTTGACGACAGCCACGTTCACTTTTACCGGTCTTACGAATGGTGCCTTCACCTATTTGATAGGTGGTGCGCAGGCAGCAGACCTCAACTTCAATGGTGGGCCAGTTACCTTTGCTAACTTGAGCTTCACCGGCGGTTGTACTGGAGGGGGATGCCCGGCCGGCGGAACCGGTTTTACAGGTGGAGGCGCCCAACAGGCTGATGGGTTTGGAAACTTCAACTTTACTCTCGACAACAGTGATGGGTTCAGCAATGCCGTGTCGTCCCTTACCTTCGACGTGACATGCCTCTCGTGCAATTGGACAGCGGCCTTCTCTGTGCTTGCACCAAACAACCTCGGGAACGTCGCAGCGGCGCACATTTTTGTGGCTGGCAGTGATTGCGGTGGTTCACCGTGCACAGGTTTCGCAACGGACGGCGTGACTCCCTCAGCCGTTCCTGAACCAGCCAGCATGTTTCTGTTAGGAACTGGTCTGGTAGGTTTCGCCATGACCTTCCGAAGGAGGTGTAGGACATAACGCTAGTCGTCTTATCGCGATTCCAGAGTAGAAAGCGCGTTTCGAGGTTTGCATCGATTTTCAACTTGGATCGCGTTCAAATGGGGCTCGTTTCAGGCCGATGAAATGAGTACTCGCTTCCTAGTTGGGACCTTGGCAGATCTGCAATTGCCCTGGCAGGTCTGTCCAAGGAACCATCCAAACTTTTCACAACCAGAACAAACTTAGCGCGATCGTGCTCAAATCAGACGGATGAGCACTAGATCTGGATTAACCATGGTCCAATTCGTATAGTTTCGCTTGTTCATACGAAGTGGATCGTCTCCCAATGATTCTATTGGATAAAAGTGTAGGCACGGTTAAGTTTGTACAGGACACCACTCCACGCCCTGCAGCGAGTCTCTGGCCGATTGCGAAACTTCTTGCGTCAGTCGGAAAGTGTCGACGCTGGAAAACCGACGTCGCCTCATCTCTTGGTGGTCGATGATGAGAAGTCGATCTGTCTCTCGATGAAGGACTATTTCTCGCGTAATGGATTCATCGTGGATACGGCACAGGAAATGGAGGAAGCTGAGCAACTGATCGAGAACTGCAACTATGAGGTAATAATTCAAGATCTGAGAATGGGACCGTCGACGACCTCGGACGGCTTGGAGCTTATCAGACTGGCGTACCAGCGTAGTGCCGAAACTCGGATTGTGGTTCTCACCGCCTACGGCTCAGCAGAAGACGAAAGCGAAGCAAAGCGCTGGGGCGCGGATGCATTTCTTAGGAAGCCGCAACCACTCTCGCAGATCGCGCAAGTGGTACGTGGAGTAATGGAATCGCCTCGCCATCAGAAAACACCGTATAGTTAATAGCGGTCGTACATGCAGCGACCACCGCTCACGTGCCAACAAAATGTAGATGCAGTTGGAGAGGTCGTCTCGATCTTCTCCTCCCTTACCTTCGCTCTTTTCCCTTTCGCGAATGCCATCAAGAGCGATGATTTTGCCACGACGTTCTCCGGTGAGCAGGGCGTAATAATCAACATATTCTTTCGGAGTTAATAAGTCTTGCCGGGCAACGTGTGGCCCTTAGTTCCTATTCAGTATTTTCATCGCTCCTTTACTAATCGTCGCGGGAGCATTGTCGGAGTGCACCAACGATGGACCGCGCGCTGCCAGCGCACTTTACAATGGACAACAATCCAATTCGCAGCAAAGCGGAATGCCTCACAAACGAGTTATCAAGCTGATGGTCCTCTGGCGTACGAGTGAGTAGTTCGTCTCCATCACTCCCTAGCAGAAACCTGCCACATAAAAAGGCGGGATGCACCGATGCGCAAGTCCGTGAATCAGAATTATTCTTGGTCTTATGACGATGCCGGAGCATTCCGGTCACGGCACTTTTGAATCCTTCGCCCATCGTGTTCTTTGACCCACGTGTGAAAGCGCACCGTACATGAATCCCCCCGAACGACGAGCTAAACCTCGCACAGCAGAGTCTCTCCCGGTAACGGTTTGGGGTGTCGACTCGAGCGGTGATCCATTCAGTCTCGATTGCTTCGTCGACAACATCAGTGATGGCGGCCTATATTTGCAAATGTCTAGAGAGATGAATGCGTATGCGTCCATAAGTCTGGTGGTCCAGGTTGAAGGTCCCCGAGGCAAAGCCACGGCAGCGTTGAAAGGGAGAGTCTTGCGCAACGAACGCAAAGATGACGGCTGTTATGGAGTGGCGGTAGGCATCAGCGAATTAAGGTTTGTTTAATTCTTAGTCCCCGCGGTCGCATTCGGGCCCGGTGAGGTAGCGAGCATTAGACTGGGGATTCCCAGAGTCCTTGAGTCGGATCCCTCCTCCCGGGCCTGCGCGGGTTCAATGAATTGAAAGGGAAGCAGCTTCTGATCGTTCGAGCGGAGATGTCCCCTATCAAAAGTGGCCGAGTGGACTGGTTTGATGGCGTTCGCCGCCGTGTGCGATATAGGGCCCGTCGTGAGTGACCTATAACGTTTACCATCAAACGAAGTCTGAAGGAGCGGGTGCAAGACTTTAGTTTCCAACCTTTGATATCGATACGAGTGTGCGGGTGCCATAAGTTTCTCCCGACGAAAGAGCGCACTCAAATAGAGGCTGGAAACGGCGGGATTGCTCCCGCTTAACCTTATTAATTGCAAGTCCGTCTGCGAATCGCTCGAAGCTCTCTGGTCCTCAACCTAAGTTGATTTGCTACATGTGCTCGCTCACGAGCACTTGAAAAGGTCTCCAGTTCCACTGCGCGCCTGCTTGTTTTCGGCCTACATCCACCTAAGGTCCTCTCAAATAAACCCTTACGAAATCATCACGTTACTCTACATGCTTCAACCTCCCTGTGGCCCAGGTATTGCCCTTACATCTCCCGAATGCGCGTCTCCCAAAATCGCTGAACGAGTAAGCGTCAAGTTAAAAGCGCGCAAGTACGCACCGAACCTGGTTTGGATGGCGGTGGAGCTTAGGGCCGTCATTCAATGCAGTAAGTTCTCACGATTTGAATCCTTCCCCGTGCGGGTTTCGCGTTGTCGATCAGACATTGCGAGGCTGCGAAGGCACTTTCAAAGAACACACTCCATCCCCGGTTCATGTCTCTTGCCAATCAAGTGACTAGATCGCGATCTAGTAGATGCCCATTCGACTTTGCCAACTCGTCAGATTTGACCCATTGCCTTTAGCTTAAGTTCAGGAGTTCTCATGAGAATGTTGCCCCTCCCTGCTATTACCTTTCTGTCCACTTCTATCTCTTTACGAAAAAACAAGATCGCTTTCTTCATCACGCTGCTTGGCGTTAGCGTTATGTTTAGTACGCCGCTGGTAACTTCCGCCTCTGCGACCAAAGTTTTAGGGAAAGTTCTGCTCGGTGCGACTGCAGTTGCGAAAAGTTCTGAATCAGCGATTGCAAATCCACGATCAACAGCAAATGCGATTAGCAGTTTCGCATCGATGGCACTCTTTGCACCTCAGACTCCGGGCTCGATGACAGCTGCACGGCGCGGTCACACAGCCACGCGACTACCTGATGGAAAAATACTAATTGCGGGCGGACAGAACACGGATGGTGTGCTCAATCAAACGGAAATTTATGATCCCGCAACGGGGTCTTTCTCAGCTGCAGCAAATATGAACGCTGGTCGCGCAGATCACTCTGCGACTCTCTTGCCGAGTGGCCGTATCTTGATCGCAGGTGGGTCCAATGGCTCAGGCGCACTTACGACAACAGAGATCTTCGATCAGACAACAGGAACTTTTACAGCAGGTCCATCTCTGAACGTCGCACGAAAAGGGCACACGGCGACTCTTCTTTCAGATGGGCGACTTCTAATTGTTGGTGGTGACTCAACCGGTAGCGCTGAAATCCTCGATGCGGGGGCACAGAGCTTTACGACAATAGCCGCGCACCTGAATTCTGTCCGTTCCATGCATTCAGCTGCATTGCTGCTCGATGGCAGAGTACTTTTGGTCGGTGGTCGTGGTGCATCCGGGGATCCTCTTAATACGGTTGAGATCTATGACACGGCTGGTTCGAGTTTCTCTAGAGTTGATCGC
>JBKPAL010000029.1:0-27049 GCA_046726395.1 Acidobacteriota bacterium | reverse complement strand
ACTGACCCCTGACCTCTGACCTCTGATCTCTGCTCATGCCTTGTTCGAAGATCGCGCAGATATAGTCTCCGAAGCGTACAGTTTCATACGCTCTCAGCATTAAAAGTTAAGTATTTGAGCAACACGTCAAAGGAACGGTCGTTGCACCCTCCAACACCGGATTGAACGTTCTAATCAATTGAAGGAGGCTTAGTGATCATGGGCTTACCGAACAAAGATGAGCTGGAAGGAAAATTTGACAGGGCTAAAGGTCATGTAAAAGAAACGACCGGCCGAGTATTCGACGACCCCGAACTCGAAGCCGAGGGTGAGGCCGATAAGGCTGAAGGCTCGGTTAAGGAAGGCTTCGGCAAAGGAAAGCGCAAGGTCGGAGAGGCAATCGAGGATATTGGCGAATCGATCAAACGCTAAATCGATATCAACAACCTGATACAAAATGGGCCTGCTCGAGTTGATCGAGCAGGCCATTCTTTCTTTGTTGACGCTGACTCAGTTATTCAGTTCGCACGTGTTCGCCACCTACGGACTCGAGCAATTCCTCGAGACTATCGACCTCTTCGTCTGTTTTGGCTTCAACACCGATCAAAATTCCGCCGCTCTTAAGTCCGGCTTCATAAACCTTGGCGCGATACTCAGGAATACCCGCACCGATTAATGCACCGATGACACCTCCGGTTGCCGCGCCCGCACCTGCTCCGGCCAACGCCGCCGCTATTGGTCCAGCAATTATGAGGTTAAGTCCCGGCAGAATGATCGTACTGCCAACTGCTACGATCGTCGCCAGTACAGCACCGACCGCGCCGCCCACTGCTCCGCCGATACCTGCACCTTCAGCTGCATGAGTTTTGGCTTGCAACGCAAACTCTTTGGTTCGGGTTGCATCCGACATCATCACGCTAATGTCATCGCGCGAGTAACCGCGTTTCAAGATGGCATCAACCGCTGCTTCTGCGGCAATACGGTTTTTAAAAAGAGCGGTGACTAGGTTAGATTTGACCTTGGCCATAGTAATCCTCCTTTGAAAAATTGTTTGATATGGGGACACTGCGAACATCGGCAACACTTGTGCCGTTTTTGCAACGTTACTAACTATAAGATTTGCTTAATTGAGTAGGTGATAACGAAACAGCTTTTCACGATGCTGTTTTGCTTCGATACGTGGTCTTTCCAGGCGTGCACTATTTCGCTGAGGAAAGAAAAAGTAGCCGCGGATGAACGCGGATAACACGGATCTGAAAAAGATGAAGAGCAAAAACCAAGACTAAAGATCAAATACCCAACGTACCCCTGTCGTTTTTGCAGATCCGTGTTATCCGCGTTCATCCGCGGCTAATCTGTCTCGCATATCTTCCTTCCGTTAAGAAACGCTTTTGAAAATTCTTCACATCAGTTCTGCTCTAGTTCCGGGAGGCGGTGAGCGGCATCTCGTAGATCTGGCGAACGGACTTGCCTCTCGGGGTCATAACATGTACGCGGTCTTACGGCCCAAGTCGCCTCTCATCGAAAGGCTGGATCAACTTCCCAAAAAGAACATAACAACCCTGGCATTGCGCAACTCACTGGATGCGCAGAGCGCGCGTCATCTCGCGAGCATAGTCAGGAAGAACGAGATTCAGATCGTGCACGCACACATGGCGCGTGACTATCCTTTGGCTGCGTATGCATCAGCGCTCAGTCGTGTGGCGCGCTTTGTCATCACGCGTCACGTGTTGTTCCCCCTCAACCGCTTTCATCGATTCACGCTTGCCCAAGTCTCTCGTGTGATAGCTGTGTCGGAGGCAGTTGAGCTTCAGCTACGAGCAGAGCGTGTGGTGCCTGCGGAACGAATTGCTGTTGTACACAACGGCGTCGACGTGGATCGATTTCAGCGGATATTGGATCGATTTGATCGCGCGCAGTTTTTGCGGACGTGGAAATTACCGGAAACGGCTCTGTTGATTGGTACAGTTGGCGAGCTTAAGCCGTTGAAGGGTCAGGAAGAGTTTCTGCGCGCAGCTGCTCGAGTCGCACCGTTAATTCGAAACGCGAGGTTCATCGTTGCCGGCGTTGACACTTCACGTACACAAGAGCATCGACAGCGGCTGGAACGTTTGATCGACGAGTTGCAACTTCGTTCTCGTGTACTGTTGATAGACTGGGTGACGGACATCGCTGAGCTTTATTGCGCCTTGGATATTTTCGTATCCGCATCACGGGCCGAGTCATTTGGACTGGCAATGGCCGAAGCAATGGCGAGTCACACGGCAGTAGTGGCCACGAGTACGGAAGGCGCTAAGACGATCATCGATTCGAATAACACAGGTGTTTTGGTTCCTATAGGAAATGATTGTGCGATCGCTGATGCTGTGCTATCGCTGCTACAGGATGAATCGAGAAGAACAGAGTTGGGGAACTTAGCCGCTCGATCCGTGCGGGATCGATTTGGATTGGATCGGATGCTAGAAGCAACTGAAAGGGTCTATGAAGAGATTCTCAGGGAATGAACAAGAGTGCTGACCCCCTTCAATTGGAGAGATTCCAGCGTTCTGCGGGGGTAAACCACCCTTCCAGACCTGGAGATGACTCGACTTGAGTTTGGCTGTCGATCCTTGAAAGCCCTTCAAGCTTGGATATAACTTCTCAAGCTTGAAAGTCTCGAGGTTCGGAAGGGCGGTTTACCCCCGCTCAGCACCGACAGCTTTCGAGTTCACATCATCGATTTTAGCTGCGAGAATAAAGTCGCTTTCTGTAAGACCATTGATCTTATGAGTCCAGATAGTTGCCTCAACTTTTCCCCAGCCAAAACAAATGTCCGGATGGTGTCCCTGTTCTTCTGCCAGGTCACCAACGCGATTTACAAACGCAAGCGCCTCGCGGAAGTTTCCAAACTTAATTTCCTTACGCAGGTGATGTTCATTCACTACCTGCCAACCATTTAACTGCGACAACAGTGGTCTAATCTCATCCGCCGTAAGTGGTGGTACTCCACCACGGCAAGGAACACATTGACGACTGGCAAGTTCACTCATTGGTTTTTCCTCCCGCTAGTGCTTTCTTCAGAATTGCAATCTGGCCTGCATGATAAAGATCGTGCTGGATCACACCCTGTAAAGTTACATAGACCGAAGACATGCCATCGAGGATCGGCTGGTCCAGACGAGAATCGTCTAAACGCGTGATTGCTAACTGCAATTCATCGTGTCGCTTCTTCAAATCCTCACGTGTTTTTCTCCACGCTTCTTCACTTGTGTCTCTTAGGCCTTGCCAATCCTCTTCATCAGGCAGCTCCGCTCTGTCACCCTCAAGCCGCCGGCGCCCAGCGCCTTCCCAAGCGGCGATGTGCAATGCTAACTCCCAAATGCTGTGAGCGCCTGGAATCGGATGTGCCGCCGCATCAGAAGCCGAGACGTCTTTCAACAGCTCTTGTACGGATGGACCGTGCCAAGCCCCACCTTCAAAAGCTTTTCTGTGTTGGTCCTGAATTCGCTCAATCTCAGTCATGTTCGTTGTCCTCTTGTTCTACCTCGGCGAGTTGCTCCGCCATGGCATCGCGCTCAGCTTTCAGTTCCGCCAATCCTTTGGGCAACGGAACATTTTCGGCTTGAGCTGGATCAAATCCGCGTGCGCGCAACCCGCTTTCGATCCTCATATCCAAAGCGCGGATCTTCTCGATGAGAGACACGCGTATTGAATCACTTTCACTTAATTCATCAGTCATTCTCTTCTCGCCGAATTAACTGTTGAACTTTCTTAATAGGCCACTTGCTAAGATGATACCCGAACGGATAGTCTTAACAGCAAGCCTTCAGAAACCAAGAAAAAACGGACCGTCAATTTACCGTGGGAGATTGCGGACACGCGCGGTTCCAGTAATCAGACTTGAGAAGGTTGTGCCCTCAAGGAGGTATTCGTGGCGACCATTCGTCCCTTCAACGCACTCCGTCCGCGCGCCGATCGCGCGGATAAAGTCGCCAGTGTTCCTTACGACGTCGTGAATACAGAAGAGGCGCGCGCCCTGGCCGCAGGCAATCCGCTCAGTTTCTTACACGTATCGCGTCCTGAAATTGACCTTCCCAAGGACACAGACATTTACAGTGAGGCCGTTTACCGCAAGGCTGCAGAAAATTTTGAGCGATTGATTGCTACGTGTCCGCTCGAAAGGGAAGAGACACCAAGCATCTATCTCTATCGGCAAATCATGGGAGACCATGAACAGATTGGTGTTGTTGCATGCTCTTCTGTTGACGAGTACGACAACGACACGATTCGCAAGCATGAGCGAACGCGACGGGATAAGGAAGACGATCGAACGCGACATATGTTGACGTTACACGCGCAGACTGGACCCGTGTTCTTAACATATCGCGCACAGCAATCCATTGACGTGATGGTAATGGAAACCATGATGGCCAATGCTTTGTTCGATTTCACTGCCCCTGACGGCATTCAACACACAGTGTGGCGCGTGCCGGATCCAGTCAGATTTGTGCAGGCATTCCGCGAAGTCCCTTTTCTCTACATTGCCGACGGGCATCATCGCGCTGCCAGCGCAAGTCGCGCGCGAGCGGAGCTGCGGTCCCAGAATCCTAATCATGATGGAGATGAAGACTACAACTTTTTTCTGACGGTAATATTTCCCGATGAGCAATTGCAGATACTTCCTTACAACCGCGTCGTGAAGGATCTCAATGGTCTATCGAAGGAACAATTTTTGGCTGCAGTAAGAGAGAATTTCGATGTGAAGCAGAACGGAGACCCGTCGCCTGCCGAGCGTGGTAATTGGAGTATGTATTTGGACGGCGAATGGTATGGCCTCGGCCGGCGCTCCGATGCGGTGAAGCCCGAGGGAACGGTGGCTTCGCTCGACGTGAGCTTGCTTCAGGATCGTTTGCTTGATCCAATTCTCGGGATCAAAGACTTACGTACTGACAAACGGATCGACTTTGTTGGTGGATTGAGGGGAACGGCTGAGTTGGAGAGGTTAGTAAACGAAGGGAAGGCTGCGGTCGCGTTTTCACTTTATCCAACGACGGTCGAAGAGTTACTTCGAGTTTCGGATGCCGGTGAAATCATGCCCCCAAAGTCGACTTGGTTCGAACCAAAGCTACGGGATGGGCTGCTGATACATGTAATTTAGTCGTTGTGAGTTCTTATTCGTGTTGGTTCGTGTGATTTAGTGGATCGCTTTGTTCCGAGAATGAACGATCCACTAATTCACACGAAATACCACCAACAACAAACTGACCAACGGGACAACTGACCAACTAACAAACAGCAAAGGGCACAACCAAGATCATGCTCGTGCTAATAGCTGACAAATTTGAACAATCTGGCCGTGACGGCTTGCAGGCCATCGGCTGCGACATTTCGTATCAACCAGATCTGAAGGATGAAGCCCTGGTTGACGCCATTTCTACAGTCAATCCTGATGTCCTGGTAGTGCGTGGAACCAAAGTCACGGAAACGATGTTGGCAGCCGGGCAGATCAAGTTGGTCGTTCGAGCCGGCGCGGGCTACAACACGATCGATGTTGCCGCAGCCTCGCGACGCGGTATCTATGTTTCTAACTGTCCGGGAAAAAATTCAATCGCAGTCGCCGAACTGGCCTTTGCCTTAATACTCGCTTTAGACCGACGCATTGCAGACAACGTTATTGCGTTGCGTCGCGGCGAGTGGAACAAGAAGGAATTTTCAAAGGCGCGCGGTTTGTTTGGTCGCACTCTTGGTCTCATCGGCGTAGGACAAATCGGGCAGGAGATGATTTCGCGTGCTCGTTCCTTCGGTATGCAAGTCGTTGTCTGGAGCCGCAGCTTGACTCCGGAACGCGCCGCCATCCTGGGCGTTGAATACCGACCTAATCCTCTCGACGTCGCAAGAGAGTCCGACGTTGTTAGTGTGCATCTCGCGCTCAAGCCGGAAACTAAAGACTTTATCGGCAGAGAATTTCTTTCAGCTATGCGCGAAGGAGCGTACCTCATCAATACTTCTCGAGGTGAAGTTGTAAATCAGTCGGCCTTGATCGAAGCGATGAAGTCTCGAGGATTGCGAGTCGGACTTGACGTGTTTGCGCATGAACCAACATCAGCCACCGCCGAATTCAGCGATCCGATTCGGGAAGAGCCGAACCTTTACGGCACACATCACATTGGCGCATCTACCGATCAAGCGCAGGAAGCGATTGCTGCCGAAACCGTGAGAATCGTGCGTGAGTTTAAAGAGACGGGGAAAGTTCCGAATGTCGTAAACCTCGCCCGGCAAACACCTGCCACGCACCGACTGGTTGTTCGACATTTGGATCGGCCGGGTGTCTTGGCGAGCGTGCTCGATGCAATTAAAGCTGAACGGATCAACGTGCAAGAGATGGAGAATATTGTCTTCGAGGGCGCCGAAGCAGCCGTGGCCCGCATTAACCTGGATAATCAACCCTCAGCGGACATGCTCGCACGTTTGCGAACAAACAACGCCGATATCATCGAATTAGATCTCCTTAAATTGAATTAATGAGTACGACGCTTATCACCGGTGCTTCTTCTGGTATTGGCGAGGCCTTCGCTCGCAAGCTGGCTGCGCGCGGCCGCAACGTCTTGTTGGTGGCGCGCTCTGAAGACAAGCTCATCACGCTGTGTAACGAGTTGGGTCGCAGCAATAGCATCCGAGCACAGTACATGGCGATAGATTTGAGGATCCCCGATTCACCGGCGAAACTCTTTGAAGAAACACGACGGCGTGGACTTGAAATCGACATGCTCGTCAACAACGCCGGCTTCGGTTCATTCGGCGACTTCGCGAAACTCGATTTAGCTCGCGAGCTGAGCATGATCGATCTCAACATAAAGTCACTCGTTGACTTGACCCAGCGGTTTCTGGTTCCGATGCGTGAGCGCAAACAAGGGACAATAATCAACGTCGCTTCCACAGCTGGCTTCCAGGCAGTTCCTTTCATGGCGACGTATGCGGCCACGAAGGCTTTTGTGCTTTCGTTCTCTGAAGCGCTATGGGAAGAGAATCGGCCTTACGGCATTCACGTGATGGCACTCTGTCCCGGTGTCACTGAGACGAACTTTTTTGAGGCAGCGCGCGGCGAGAAACCTCCAGCACGCTTAGCGGAGTCGCCGGAAGATGTAGTTGAAACGGCGCTCCGTGGCTTGGAGGGTCGTAAGAGTAATATCGTTTCAGGTTGGACCAACTTGCTGATGATTGAAGCAGAACGATTCGTACCGCGTTCGTTGGTGCTTCGTGCGGCCGGTAAGATGATGAGGAAAGAATATGGGTAAAAAATTAAGATTTAAAATTTGGAATTTAAAATTTGAAAGTGAAATCCAAATCTTAAATTTTAAATTTTAATTCTTAAATTAAACGCCCCACTTACGGTGCTTTAATCAAGTACAGAGAGGTTTTATGACTGAAAGAATATTTAACTTCAGTGCGGGTCCGGCAGTGCTGCCCGTGCCTGTTCTCGAAGAAGCCCAACGAGACATGCTTAGCCTGCCGGGTGTGGGGATGTCGGTGATGGAGATCAGTCACCGGTCCAAAACTTTCGACGAGATCATGGGTCGCGCAGATGCAGGTATTCGAGAACTGCTTGCGGTTCCGGAGAACTATCATGTTCTGTTTCTGCAAGGCGGGGCGAGTTTACAGTTCTCGATGATACCGATGAATTTCCTCCCGGTAGAGGGAAGCGCGGACTATGTCATCACCGGCAGCTGGGGAAAGAAGGCGTTAAAAGAGGCGAAGCGTTCCGGCTTGGTGAACGTCGCCGCGACTATGGCTGACGGAGGTTTCACGCGTGTTCCCGCTGACGACGAGATTACTTTCGATCCGAAAGCAGCGTATGTACATATCACTAGCAACGAAACGATCGAAGGCGTGCAGTGGAAACGTGATCTCGATACTCATGGCGTTCCTCTAATGGTGGACGCGTCGTCGGATATTCTGTCGCGTCGAATCAACGTTGGGAAATACGCACTCATTTATGCCGGGGCTCAGAAGAACATTGGGCCAAGTGGTGTGACTCTGGTAATCCTCCGGGATGATCTGTTGAAGCGAATACCCGACCGCCTGCACACGATGCTGGATTATCGAACTCACGTTGAGAACAAGTCTTTATACAACACGCCAAACACCTGGGGCATTTACATCATTAGCCTCGTATGTAAGTGGTTGAAAGAAAAGGGTGGCCTCGAAGCGATGGAACGTGAAAATGATGCCAAGGCCAAACTCATTTACGATGCTATCGATGCTACAGGTTTCTATCGTGGACATGCGGACTCCGACGCTCGTTCGCCTATGAACGTTACTTTCCGTTTACCTTCAGAAGAGCTGGAGAAGAAGTTTGCTTCCGAAGCGACTGCGCGAGGATTGGACGGCTTGAAAGGACATCGTTCTGTGGGTGGCATTCGAGCGTCGATCTACAACGCGTTTCCCAAAGAAGGTGTTGAAGCGCTGGTCTCTTTCATGCGCGACTTTGAGAAGAACAACGGCTAACTTGAAAGCTCAAGTTTACGATGGTGAGAGGCCGCAAGGGTTAGCTTTGCGGCCTCTACTCGCGCTTTGACGCAAACGTAGGATTCCTCAAGTCTCATTTCACACCTGGCTTCAGCCAGGTGTGGTGGAACTGGGGAAATAACTGAAACCGTTTAAACGGTTTCCTAGCGACTCGGCCTAGCTGCGTGCACCTGGCTGAAGCCAGGTGTGAATGAGTAATCACCTGTGATCAGTAATGATCTTCGCTTTGACAATTGAGCGTTGAGAACAAAAACGTTTTAGGAATGACTAGTTCAAGCTCCTGATGAATGCTAAGGATCCTCAAGACACTGCTGCTGAGTCGTCACTGCTCTTTACCGTTGCGCCCGAAAATGCTGGGACCAGGCTTGATTCCTATTTAGCAGTGCGGATTACAGGGTGGAGTCGTGCTCGATTGCAGCGACTGATCGAAGATGAAGAAGTTCTCGTTAACGGAAAGCCCGCCAAAGGTTCGTACAGGATTCATCCGGGTGATGAGATTGAAGTTGAACTCACTGCATCTCCTACTACTGCTTTTGTTCCTGAAAACATCTCTCTAAACATTGTCTACGAAGATGAAGATGTCATCGTCGTGAATAAACCAGCGGGAATGGTTGTGCATCCAGCCGCCGGTGTTCACTCGGGTACATTGGCAAATGCCCTCGCTTATCACTTTCAGAACCTTTCTTCTCGAGGGGGTGCAGGTCGTCCCGGCATTGTTCATCGACTTGATAAAGATACGTCTGGTCTGATGGTCGTGGCGAAGAACGAAGCGGCTCACGAAAACCTTGCTGATCAATTTCGCGCTCGCACCGTACTTAAATCTTATGTCGCTTTGGTCCATGGCGTGGTGAATACTGATACCGGAAGGATCGAGCAGCGCATTGGCCGCGATCCACGTAATCGCACACGCATGGCGGTAGTTGCTGACGGCCGTGCGGCGGCATCAATGTACAAAGTCCGGCAGCGTTTCGAGGCGCTTACCTTGCTTGATGTGAAGATTGCGTCGGGCAGAACACACCAGATCAGGGTGCACCTCGCCTGGTTGAAGCATCCAGTAGTCGGTGATGAGGTCTACGGAGGTGGGCGTGACAACACTGTGCGCGACGTGAAGCTTAGAACCCAGATTCGTAAATTGGGACGACAGTTTCTTCATGCGGAACGGCTCGGCTTCAGACATCCGAAAACAGATCAATGGCTGGAATTCAAATCCGAACTCCCGATGGAACTACAAACGTTGCTGGTTGAGCTTGAAAAAGGTTAGTGGGATCCATGACGAAGTAAAGTCGGTCGATCTTTGAGCGGGGGTAAACCACCCTTCCGAACCTCGAGACTGTCGATCTTGAGTAGTTAATTATCAGGATGGAACGGCTTTTCAGCATTGAAATCATAACAAGTCCCAAGAGTCTCGAGGTTCGGAAGGGTGGTTTACCCCCGCTCAAGTCTCCCGAGTGTCTGCGAGTAGGGGCTAATGCTTTCATGGCATGGGTTCGAACTTCTTAACCAACTCCTGGAAGCGGCGATCGTTTCGCAAACCATCAAAGATCGGATCAATTCTAATCAATACCAATCCGGGATGCCGGTTGGCGAACGCACTGATCAGGTAATCAATCGCCAGATCGTTGTTCTTCAAACCCGTCGCGACAATCGCGAGGTACAGCGGTGACACGTAGCGTTTGTTGGACAGTGCTTTAAGCCGCCGCAGAATTTCGTCTGCTTCGTTGGTCTGCCCTGCATTCGCTAAGACGAAACCTAACGAAGCGCTTACTTCGGGATCTGCTTCGATCGCGCCGTCTTTTATTGGGCCAGTTCCAGGTGATTTGAGTAGTAAACGCAATTCATCAATAGCCTCGCGATGCATTCCTTTCTTTGCGTACGCCAATCCCAGATAGTGATGCGCGACCCAGAACTGATTATCCATTTCCAGTGTCTGCTGGTATTGCTTAATCGCGTCGTCGTAGTTGCGCTGTAGATATGAATAGAAGCCCGCGTTAGAGCTGATAATCGGTGACAGCGGATCGAGCTGCTGTGCTTGTTCGATCTCGTGCTTTGCGCGGTCCAGTTTTCCCATCTGCACAAGATACGACGCATACCATTGATGTGCAGTCGCGTATTTCGGGTTGAGTTCAATGGCTTTCTTGAAATCTGATTCAGCGCCTAACCAGTCCCAATCATAGGCGAGCTTCACGAATGCTCTCGACGTGTAGCCCTCAGCTAGATTGGGATCTATATCCACTGCTTTCTGTGCGGCCGATTTCGCTTTCGGCATTTCTGCGACAGGAGGCACTACTCCGATGTCGCACAGCAGGGCGTAGGAGTCAGCCAATCCTGAATAAGCGAGTGCGTAATTAGGATCTTTCTCTTCGGCATCCTTGAAGTACTTGATTCCATTTCGAAGTCCGGCCTCGTCGCGCTTGTTCCAAAAGTACCTGCCCTTCAAATAGAGTTGATAAGCCTCGGTATCTTCCGTGTAGCGCTTTCCCAAACGGGCCTGATCTTCTCCAGTCAACCGCAGCCGTAACTTCTCGGATATCTTTCGCGAGATCTCTTCCTGTACGGTCAGTAGATCTTGAGGATTGTTGTTGTACTCCGCGCCCCACAGTTGTGACCCATCGCTAACATCAATCAACTCCGTTCTTATTACGAGTCGATCATCAACCTTGACGAGCCTGCCAACTAACACGGCCCCGACGTTCAGTGTGCGTCCAATCTCCTGTGGATCAGTGTGCGAGCCTTTGAACCGAAACACGGCGTTACGTGACATGATCTTGAGCGAAGGCAACTGCGAAAGACTGCGGATGATGCTTTCGGTTAGTCCATCCGAAAGGTATTCCACATTTGAGTCTCCGCTGTCGTTAGAAAAAGGAAGAATTGCGACTGAGTTAATCGGACGTTGAGGTATTAAACGATAGATGACTGCACCGGTAATCGCCAGCAGCACAAGTCCAGCTGCAATTAATGGAACCGTGTGCCGTCGAACAGTTTGTCCGGCATGTTCCGCCGACGTACCCGTCTGATTTGCTAACGATGCGGTTCTTCCAGAGTTTGATCCGGGTAAATCGACGCTCATTTCCTGAGTCGCGTGGATTGCACCATCGGAGGTAATCCTTTCGCGGGGTTCGATGGTAGACAGAAGAAGTTCTTCACGCAGCTGTTCGAGGTCTAACTTGAAATCAGTAATCGTTTGATATCGCTTGCTCCGATCCTTAGCCAGGGCCTTCGAAACAATACGTTCCAACTGTTTAGGAACATCGCCTGAATGTTTTGTTAGCGGTGTTGGCTCGTGATCGATGATCGAAACCTTCACGTGGCTCTCTGTTGGACCGGTGAAAGGCTGACGGCCTGCGACCATCTCATAAATAACTACGCCGAGGCTGAAGATATCTGTGCGTGCATCGGCCTTTTCACCTTGCGCTTGCTCCGGAGACATGTATCCGGTGGTTCCGAGGATCGAACCAGGGCTGGTGTAGTAACTGACTGACATCGTCACTGCATCGGGATCGGCAACTGCCTCCTCGCGTTCCGTCAGCTTCGCAAGTCCGAAATCAAGTACCTTCACGAAACGGTCGCGCACGAAGCGGTCCGGACGGAGCATTATGTTTTCCGGCTTGATGTCCCGATGAATGATAGAAGCTGCGTGTGCGGCCTCTAACGCCATCGCTATCTGAATTGCGATACCGAGAGCTTCGTCGACCTTCAAGGGACTTCTCCAGAGACATTGCCTTAGCGTCTCGCCTTCGATGAACTCCGTCGCAATGTAGTGAGTTGAATCGGCTGCGCCGATTTCAAAAATGGTAAGGATGTTTGGGTGGTTGAGAGCGAGTACAGCTCGAGCTTCCTGCTTGAACCGGTGCAGTCTGCTTTCGTCTTTTGTTAATTCTGGCGGAAGTACTTTGAGTGCGACTTTGCGGTTGTGTTGGTTTGTATCTTCACACAAATAGACATCGCCCATGCCACCCTTGCCAAGCAATCTTAGAACGCGGTAGTGACCAATGAACTCTGGGATGTCAGCACCTGAATTCGCAGACGAACTATGATCTGGCGTTGGCATGTGCGTTGGGAGTTTGCCTACCCCGTAAGCTCAATTGTAACGGCATGCATCAGCGATCGAGTCGCATTGTACACCATGAAATTTGGAGTGCGGTGGCAAGCGCAGCGCGACACCGCTTTGGATTTCGCTGTGGTATCTCGACGTTGAAATTGAGCCACGAAATCGCCACGCCACATTCCAAAGCGGTGTCGCGCTGCGCTTGCCACCGCACTCCAAAAGAGCGTTCGATTATCAAACTGATCCGCTTTCAGAGAACACCTGCACTTGGTTTAGGTGCGTTCGTGTGATTTCATTGTTGGTTCTAATCGTGTGCGTAGCCGTCCCGAGGGCAACGAGGCTTGGTTTTGCAGGCATCGAACCGCCGGTCAAACTGCAGGGCAATTCCAATTGTTTATTGCAATAATGCATATCTGAATCATGCTCAATCTCTTTTCGCGTATCACTATCGGGCTGACGCTTGTAGTATTTGCGCTATTCATAGTTAGCTTTAGTCATAATTCGCGCGTAGTCAGTTATGCGCAACAGCAAAAGCCCAAGTCTAGCCCTACACCTCCTCCAACCGATCAGGCTCAGGAAACGGTGCCAATCTTTATCCGGCGCGTTCGTTTACCAATCACAGTGCTAGACAAGAAAGGGCAGTTTGTACCTGGTCTGACAAAGGAGGATTTTCTCGTACTCGAGGATAAGATTCCGCAGCAGATAGAAACCTTTTCAGACGATCTCGGTCAGGCTTTACCACTCTACGTTGCTGTGCTTATGGACACATCACCTTCTACTGCGGGCAAACTAAAATTTGAGCAGGAGTCGGCGATGAATTTCATTCAAACGGTCGTTAGACCGCGACGAGATCGAGTTCTCTTCGCAACGTTTGATCATGAGATAAACCTGAGGCAGGACTTTACTGATAAACTCGATCTATTAGACCGTGCGGTCTTCAGTGTGAAGAAGACCGGAAACCAAACGGCCTTGTTCGATGCGATCTGGCAATTCTGCGATGAGAAGATGCGCTCAGCACCAGGGCGCCGCGTGCTCGTCGTGATCACCGATGGTGAAGATACGTTCAGTAGGGCCGACCTCCGCGATGCGATAGACATCGCTCAGCGAACTGAGACTACGTTGTTTGCGATCTCAACCAAAGCTGGTTTCACCGGAACCGTGGGCGGAGTTGAGATGGGCCAGGTGAAGGACCGGAAAGATCGTGATCTTACGACACTGGCTGAAGAGACCGGCGGCACTGCGTTCTTTACCGGCGACATGCTTTCTCTTGAGCGCTCGTTTACAAAGATCTCAAAGGAGCTTCGTGCTCAATACCTCGTCACGTACAAGCCGGCAAACGATCGTTACGATGGAAGCTTTCGCAAAATTGAGGTCAAATTCGCTCAAGGACGCGACGGATTAAAAATCAGGACTAAACATGGGTACAAAGCGATTGCTGACAGCGTAAGACCATAGGGGTTGCAGACGAAATGTTCTATCAAGTTATAAAGCGTTGGTTCCTCCTCGTAGTTCTATTCGCACTCTGGGCGGTTGTTGTGGAGTCGATTTCAGACCGTGCCACCGCGCAGAGCCAATCGTCTACTCCGAAATCGAGTGCGGTTCCCTCGCCAACTCCGCCTCGAGAAGAAATGCCTCAGGAGTCCGATGAAGTACTGCGCGTCGAGACCAATCTTACGAACATCTTTTTCACGGCTGCTGACAAGAACAAACGATTCATCAGCACTCTCAAGAAGGAAGACATTCGTGTCCTCGAAGACGGTCAAGCGCAGGAGATCTTCACCTTCCAATCAAACACCGACTTGCCTTTGTCGATCGCGATTTTGATCGATACCAGCAGATCGGAAGAGCGCACACTGCCCGATGAGAAAATTGCTGCGCGTGCATTTCTGGAAGAAGTGATGCGTCCGGGCCGAGACGAGGCTGCCGTCGTTTCGTTCACCGGAGAAGTGACACTCGAACAGGGCTTCACCGGAAACATCGAAAGGCTTCGTAAGGCGATCGAAAAAGTCGAGTTCATTCCTCCTTCGGGTTACATCGGTGGTGGAGTTGTAGTTGGTGGTACTCCTCCAATCTCCGACACTAATCAAATCCTTGCCGGATCAACTGCAATCTGGGATGCCGTTTGGGCCAGTTCGAACGAACTTCTATCTGAGTCGGCTGAGAACACAAGACGAGCGATCATCTTGTTAACTGATGGTGAGGACACGATCAGTCAGGTAAAGATGCATGATGCAATTCAGCGTGCTCAAAAAGCTGACGCGCTTATCTATGCGATTGGAATTGGCGACAGGTACAGCTATGGCGTCGACGAGGGAAGTTTGAGGAAGATCGCTGGCGAGACTGGTGGTCGAGCGTATTTTCCGCATAGCGAAAGAGAGTTGCGCGAAGCCTTTGTACAGATTCAGCGAGACCTGCGCGAGCAGTATCTGGTGGCTTACTCGCCTTCTAACAAAGCGCGTGATGGATCTTACAGAAAGGTGCAGATTGAGATCTTGAATCCGGACCTGCAGAGGGAGAAGCTCAAACTCAATTACCGCCCGGGTTATTTTGCGAAAACTGAAGGCCCCGCTCCCCGCAAACGCTGACCCTGATTTTGTCAGTCACTCTCCCTCCTAAGATCAGGACCATTTCGGGCCAATAAGCCTCGCAAACGGTCCCACCCCCGCAATGACAAACCAAGCGAAACTTTGTTACACTGACCGCGCTACTCATGGTAGCCTACCGCCCAATCAAGCAGTTTCTGCCGTCCATAAACCGTTCCCAAATTAGAGTTCGTTGAACTCAGTCCTCAGCACCTGAATGATCAGAAACGCCTCAGACCGACTCCGAGTCCTCATCGCGGACGACGATCAAAACATCCTCGATCTCCTCGTGGAGCTTCTGGAAGTTGAAGGCTACGAAGTGGAGTCTGCCCTCGATGGACAGACGGCGCTGGAAATGGTTCGAGCCTGTCAACCGGACCTGGTCATCAGTGACGTCGTGATGCCGATCATCGGGGGTATCGAGCTCTGCCGAAGCCTCAAATCGGATGCAAACCTTTTTGAGATTCCAGTGCTATTGATCAGCGGTTTGCGCAATACCGAAGAGGACAATCTCGAGGGCTTAACCGCTGGTGCCGATGACTATTTAGATCTTCCTTTTCGAACTGAAGAGCTACTCGTAAAAGTGGCGCGGCTCACCGAACGTCACCGGCAGAAACTTGCTGAAGAGGCATTAAAGGAGAGTGAAGAGCGTTATCGTCTTCTGGTCGAACGGTACCGAGAGCTCTTCGAAAACGCGAACGACATCATCTACACACATGACCTCAACGGGAACTTTACCTCGTTGAACCGGTCCGGCGAATTGATCACTGGCTACACTCGGGAAGAGACCATGCGAATGAATGTCGCAGATGTGATCGCTCCCGAGTATTTGGATTTGGCGCAACGAATGACCGCGGAAAAAGCGAGCGGCAAAGCACCAACAGTTTATGAACTCGAGATCATCACCAAGTATGGCCAACGAGTTCGGCTTGAAGTGAGCACAAGACTGATCTTTCGCGACGGCAAGCCATTTGGCGTCCAAGGCATTGCGCGCGACCTAACCGAACGCAAGCGTTCCGAAGCGGCGCTCCGCGAGAGTCAGACCTTCTTCAACAGTTTCATGGATAACAGCCCTGCGGTTGCTTTTATGAAAGATGAGGAAGGGCGCTATGTCTACGTGAATAAACCCTTCGAAGATCTGTTTGGTAAGAAGCTCACCTTCTTGAGAGGCAAGAAGAGCTTCGACTGGCTTCCGTCAGATTTTGCCCAGCGAACTCACGATCACGATCTGCAGATATTGGCTTCCGGTATCCCTGAAGAGATCCTTGAAACTGTTCACACGACAGATGGCGTGCCACACCAATGGCTCGTGTTCAAGTTTCCTACGACTGACTCATCCGGCAGGAGATATGTTGGAGGCGTAGGTGTTGACGTCACTGCTCGTCGACGCGCCGAAGAGAAATTGGCTTTACAGGCAGAGCGGGAGGCAATCACGCATCGCATTTCTCAAGCGATTAGATGTTCTCTTGATAGTGCAGAAATTTTCCAGACGGCAGTAAGAGAGTTGGGTTCGTATCTGAACGTGGACCGTTGTTCGCTGTTCATGAGAGATGATCGAGGCAAGCGTGCGAAGAATGTTGCTGAGTACCACGTTGACTCAGTTGAACCCGCCGGATCTGATTTTGAATTGAAAGATTTGGGAGGGTTAATTCAGTCGTTGGACAACGACGGCGTAATCGTATTTGACGACGCCGCAAACGACCCGCGCATCAAGGGTTTCTATGAACGCATACTCGCGAAAGCCGATGTGCGTTCAATTATGTATGTCGCAATCACCGTTGGTGACGATATTCCCGCGGCGTTTGCCCTCTCGACCACTCGTGTGCTGCGAGCTTGGAGCGACTCAGACATAGCTCTCGCGAAAGCGATTGCCGACCAAACCGGTATTGCTATACGTCAGGCGCAGCTTTATCAAAAGGCTGAAGCTACTTCTACGCGCGAGATGCTGGTAAACCGGTTGACAATGGCCATTCGCGCATCGCTGAGTCTTGCAGAAGTTTTGAGCACTGCAACTCGTGAACTCGGTCGGGCTCTCTCGGCCTCCCGTGTACATCTTCATTTGTACGAAGCGGAGAATCCGGTGTCACCGGTGGACCATGAATACGTTGCGCCGGGCTGCACAAGTGTCAAGCATTTTGATGCGAGCTACACCGACCCGATTGGTTCGCATCTATTGAGAACGGCCAGGCCGATCATCATTGATGATTCGCTGAACTATTCAGAAGGCCCAAGCGAACTAAGTAGCACGGTCAGGGCTCACGCCGAGAACTTTGGCATCCGATCGCAGATTGACTATCCGATAGTCGTTAAGGGCATCTTCCGCGGCGTACTTTGCATACATCAAACGGATCGAATTCGGCTTTGGACCGACGATGAAGTTGCGCTCGTCGAAGCGGTGGCGGAACGTCTCGCCATTGGTATAGCCCAAGCAGAGCTCTTCGAAATGGTTGCTCGTGGAAAGACCGAATGGGAGACCACATTCGACGCCATGTCTGACGGCATTTTCATTTTCGATAGTGAGGGGATGTTGAAGCGAGCGAATCGCGCCGGCGCTGCGATGGAGGATGCAGAACCTCGGACGCTGCCCGGCCGAAAGTGCTGCGATATATTGCGGACCAGTCAAGAGGACCACCGCTGCGTCGTTGAAAGCGCGATTGAAAGTCGACGAAGCGTAACTATTGAAATCACGCCGGAACGGTTGAATCGTCCGTTGCTAGTGACAACTGAGCCAGTTTTTGAAAATGGCAAAGTCATGGCTGTAGTGTGCACCGCTCGCGATCTTTCTGAATTACGCAACGTGCAGGCTGTCGCGCGTGAACACCAATCGCTGCTCAACAACATTCTGGAGAGTGCACGCGAATCGATTTATGCAGTCGATACTGACGGACGTTTCAAGTGGTGCAATTCAGCTACTCTGGACGCGCTCGGATATAAACGCGATGAGTTTATTGGGCGACAATTGTTGGAGATGGTCTATGAGCCCGATTGCGAATTGGTCGCACGAAAACTAAAAGCCGCTTTACAAGGTGAGCCGCAGACATACGAGATGCGCTACTTCGCTCACGACGGCAGACTGAGATATGCACGCGTGGATAACTCGCCACTTGTCGTTGAAGGGCGCACGACTGGTGTACTGGGGATCGCCCGCGATATCACCGAACAGAAGGAAGAGAGAGAACGGGCCGCGCGAGCCGACAAGCTGCGGGCATTAGGTCAGCTAGCGTCGGGCGTAGCTCACGATTTCAATAATTCGCTCGCTGCAATACTGGGACGCACGCAGCTATTGCGCCGGCAAATGAAAGACGATGCGCTCGTACGAAACCTCGACATCATACAAACAGCCGCTGAAGATGCCGCCGCTACAGTTCGTCGAATTCAAACGTTTGCTCGCAAATCTCCAGTACGTGAGTTTGAAGTTGTCGACGTCAGGGGCCTGGTGAATGACGCAATTGAAATCACGCGTACGCGTTGGGAGAACGAAGCACGGCTTAGAGGACTCGATTACAACGTTCAACTCGACGCGAAGGAAGGCCTATTAACGTATGGTAGCGCTTCGGAATTGCGGGAAGTCTTTGTAAATCTGATCGTGAATGCCGTGGACGCGATGCCGGGCGGTGGCGAACTCTCAATCAACTGCGTTCGTGATGGAGATGAATTGCGATTGCAGTTTGCAGATACCGGGACCGGCATGCCAGAGGATGTTCGCCAAAAGATCTTTGATCCATTTTTTACGACGAAGGGCGCTCATGGAACAGGTCTTGGCTTGTCAGTCAGTTACAGTATCGTTGAGCGCCATGAAGGAACCATCAGCGTCAGTTCAGAGCTTGGTAGTGGTACGGTCTTTACGCTCAGCTTACCTGCAACCGAGGGTGAAACGTGTGACGTGACGGCGACGGACAAACGTTCTTCAATCCATGCTTTATCAATGCTGGTAGTCGACGATGAGCGTGCCGTGCGTGAGACTTTAGCGGAGATGCTCGAAGCGCTGGGCCACAACGCTGTTCTGGCCGAAAGCGGCGAGGATGCATTGCAGCAACTCTCCGCTGTAGCAGATTTCGATGTTGTATTTACCGATCTGGCGATGCCGGAAATGGATGGCTGGGAAGTAGCACGCGAAGTTCGGAAACGCTATCCAGATACTAGAATCGTGCTCGTTACCGGTTACGGTCGCGGTACAACCCCGCCGTCAGGCGAAGGCGATCTGGTCGACGGCATAATCGGTAAGCCGTTCGACTTTCATCAGGTAGCCGACACGATTAAGGAAGTACTCTCGCGGAAAGCAATACTCGAAAATGTTCGTGCTTAGCTAGCGAGATATTAGTTGTAGCTCATGATTCCAGCGCTGGCGGTGAAGCCTACCCCAAACCCTACTACCATCGTCGGCCCTCCCCAATCGTCCTTCTCAGCAAGCATAAATCCTGTTGAAGCGCTCGAGAGATTCCCGTAGTTCTTTAGCACCTCATAGGAACCGTGAACCTTGGGAGAATTCTGTTCGATATGTAGTTGTGAACAGACGCCATCAAGGATTTTCTTGCTGCCGGTGTGGATCAGACAATCGTCCACCTGGCCGATGTTGGAGACGGGAGACTCGGGATGCTGCAACACTTCGTTCACCGTAGTCACCGCGTAGTGAGCGCCGCGAACCGGCACGCTCGATCTCATGAAGTATTGAGGTCTGCCCTTTAAGAATGGGTGGGAACTGTTACTGGTCATCGTGAGGAGATTCACGTCGTCAGGATCGTCGTTCGTCAAGTGAGAGATTGGGCCGAATGCGGGTTTCCCTTCTTCTGTTCCGACAAGCAAAGCCACTGCTCCATCTCCGAACAACATTGACTGGATGACGAAGGTGGTATCCAGCCTTTTTTGTTCAAACTGGGCGTCATCAATTTTTTGCTCCTTCCTCATTCGCAAAATTTCTCGAAAGCCGTGGTAGTCCTCACGCAACAGCGGCGCTACGTAAGGTGTGTGTGCCTCCGCCATCAGAACGATTGCCAACTGACGCGGATTAGCAGTGAGATACCACTGAGCTACCTCGATAGACTTTAGTAATACCGAACAGCCTTGCGCCTGCATACTGACTGTTCTGAGGGATCGCGATAAGAGTCCGTGCGTTTGGCCCATGACCTCGGAAGCGAGGCAAGGCAGCATTTGATCGGGAGTATTAGTTGCGGCGACAAGTAGACCAATCCGGGAGGGATCGCCATTCCACTGTTCAATACAACGCTTCGTCGCGTCGATTCCCAGTTGTGTAGTCGAGCTGGTTGCCCGCCCTGGTTGCCCCGCGAGGAATTCCGGATAGTTTTCCAGAGTCGAGTATCGCTGATCCACGCCGAGGCTGTGCACGCTGTTAATTAATTCGGGGGACAGCTTGTGCATCAGTGTTCCGACGAGGTCAGTGGTTTGGAACGCGTGTTTGGGAGTTGCCGTAGCGGATGACAGTAGGTTTATCACGATACGTCTCCTTTTGGGGGCCCCTGATGGTTCTAACTTGTTTGGCAAGGTTCTCTTCAATGGTCGTGCCACAGGACTCGAGTCCTGCCGGCTCGGACTCAAGTGTTGAAATATTGAGACTTAGTTAGAAATGCTGAAGATTGATCTGAGCGAGTGAAGGACTGCTTTGGATACTGAGTATCCACTGCCTTACCAGATTCTTTGCATATCCGGTGATTTTGTCGATCAGCTGTTTTGCTCAAGTGATAAGCAGGTATACAGCTGTGTAGCAGGTATGCGGCGACCGGCGGCAGAAGGCTTTGCCTCAAAAGTAGTTGTGGCGTTAGAGAAGAGGGGCTTGCAACCTGGTGTGCGGCGGTGGCTTGCCCCGCCGTAAGCTCAGCTTCTCGCATTCGGGGCTCCGCCCCAGTGCGGACCTTGGTCCAACAGTTTCAAGGGGCAAGCCGAACCAGGGCAAGGCCCTGGTGGTATCCGGACGCTAACGGCGCGGCAAGCCGCCGCCGCACACCAGCCGGCAAGCCGTTGAAGAGTCTCCATCTAACTCTTGGGGCAAAGCCCGACAAAATTGGTCGCGAATTACTAGTGGGGACGAGGATCTAAAGAATCGTATTAGCTGCGGTTCTTGGTCTGGTCTGCGTTATCCGCGCTAATCTGCGGCTAATTTTTCTTTCCGGGGATGAGACTAGTTCTGAAGGCGATACCGTCCGACCGCGGATTCGCCGATGCTGCCGAAATAAAGCAACCCGTCGTGCTCAATCACGTTTGCGATCTGCCCATAACAACTCTCTGATCCATCCTGAAGGCTTTCTACCACGCGACCATTTTCATCTAATGCGACCACAAACGAGTAACGCTTGGGCTTCGGCTGCAAGAACTTCGGAAGGCGAAGCACTGCCTTTCTCAGAAACGGATGTGGCAGGAGCTTATCAAGCACTGAATCGCGAGGCGTTACGAGCGCAACCCAATATCTGTCCACACCATTGTAAGAAAGGCCGTCCGGGAAGCCCGGCAGATTGTCGATGAAGAAATCTGATTGACCTTGTTTGAGTCCGGTTAACCAAACCCGGCGCACGCGATATCGCGCCGTTTCACACACCAGCACGAAAGATTGATCCGGACTGACAGCCACTCCATTGGCAAAGCAGATATTGTCGAGCACCATACGGGTCGTTTTATCAGCGGGGTTATAAGCCAACAGCCGGCCGTTCGGTTGTGACTCGACAATGTCCGCTTTGTAGTTAGTCATCGGAAACTTTCGCGAGGCGTCGGTGAAGTAGATCGTTCCGTCCTTTGCGATGTCGAGATCGTTTGTAGCTCCAAACGGAGATCCGTCAACTTCGCTAGTCAGAACTGTAACCACTCCGCTCGGAGAAATTGAAACCAAACCCTTAATTGCGTCAGCGACGATCAAGTTCCCATTAGAATCGAACTCAAGACCGAGAGGCCGTCCGTGTGTGTCAGCAAAAATTTCGAGATGACTTCCGTCCGGCTGCAGCCGAATCACTTGTCCATCATCGAGACCGGCATAGACTCGATGCTGAGCGTCAATAGCTACGTCCTCCGGTGCGAACCCAACTGGCAGTCGCTCGACTGTTGCTAACTTTGAGTTCTGCTGATACTGGCCGGTGAGTGTTGGAGCTGGTGGAGGAACCCATGCTGCCGGCTCGATTGGAACGGGCCAGAAGAACAGGTAGATAAGGAATAGCAGGAATAAGCTAAATGCTATAACGATCAGTCGCTTGAGTATGATCATTCGGCAAGTTCACGGTTGCGCTGATTAGTCAAAAGGAACGATCCACGAAAACACGAACCCGACACTAAATTCGGATTGAGTTCGTGTTATCTAGTGGATCGTTATTTTGATCGAGCAGCAAATGATCCTCTGTTATCTGTGTAATCTGCGGATTGAGACTATTTCTCGCCGCGCTGCCTCTCGATCTCGGTCTCGAGGTTGGCGGTCAGATTCCAAATCGCCGCTTGGTCCATCGGCTCGATCAAGCGCAAAGCTTCATCGAGAACGCGCCGTTGATATTCAGGCCACTCAGGCTGACCAGCTACGATACCAAAATCGCCTTTGTAAAATGCGCCACGAGGAGGTCTCACCTGCTCCAGGATGTCCCTGTCCACACCGAGTGTCATCGTAGGAATGCCGGTCTGCTCGATAGCTCGTGCGAGAAGAGAAACTGACTGATGGCAGAGTCGCGAAGCCGGAATCAACAAAGCGGCTTGGACCTCGTGGCGTTTCACTCGTTCCACAATGTTCGGAACGGTTTCATCGACAAATCGTGCCGCATTCGGAATGAAGCCATTGAAGCTCCAGAATACAGCGTTGACCTGACCAATAATCCCGTTCGCTTCAAATTCAAAGAGGCGGTCCAAAGGCAACTCCGCATTCGAATCCGCAATCACGCCCGCCGGATTGTAACCTCGCGCCGCGAAGGCCAAATCTTCACGCTCTATCTCTGACGGAATTTCGCGAAAACTAAAATCGCCTTCGACCGTGGTCGTATCAAATGGATCGGTATCTCTAATGTAAGCTCCGGCCGATGAGATCAAAGCCAGGTTCAGCATCGGCAAAGCTCGTCGCGCGGGCGTAAATGGTGCGCGCTTGTTTTTGACAAACGGATACGACGAATCAAGGTCACCGTTTGAAGTGGCCGTCTGATGTTGCTGCTTCCAGTCGTTGTAACTTTGTCGCCACTCTTCTGTGTTTTCGATTATGTCCACTGAACAATGCTCCGCTCATTCCTGGTCGTTTACGTTTCGCGAGCTAAAAGAAGGCTGCCGATTAGGGCTGCAATCATAGCAACTGCGAGCACTATCACCGAATAGCGATGCAACGCTGAGAAGGCGATTCTGCCGGGATCTTCTTGGGCCAACCTGTCAATCGGCAAGATCACCGCAACGCGGAGAGCTCTCATTCGCGCTGCAATGACCCACTCACCAATGGCGCACATCAAGGTCACCACGCCGATCGTGATGAACTGCAGGAGATGGTCCCCTTTTCTAGCACTCTTACGTCGCAAGAACATCATCACCAACAGCAGCACACCGATACAAAAACCGCTAAGGTTGATTGCAGCTAACGAGCGGCTGACGATCGCACCAGCTATCTCACTGGAGTTCGGCAGCTGATACATGCGCAATACTGAGAATGCGGCCGGTGCCACAACCACGCTGAAGAACACCGCAGCACCAAGCCATGCGGCGAGCAACAGCAAACAGATACTCTTAATCCTCATCAGCGTGTTCTAACCGAATTCATTAATCTCGGGCAGCAGTGTGATCTGCGGCAATCTTATTTCCGGTGGAGTCAACTCTCTTGGATCCGGCACCGTCAATAACCACGAGAGCGCCTGGTCAAGTTGAGCTTGATACTCTACAAGGTCGAGCGACATGAAGACGGTTGTTCCGAGTCGAGCAAATTTCTCCTTGGCCATTTGATACATGCGACGTGCTGCCCCAGGTCGTCCAATGTCCAGGTGATGAAATGCGACGGCCGACTGAATCATCGCCTGAAGAAACAGTTTCTCTTGCCATCCCACCTCGCCCATCCATCTTTCTTCCCAAACGTCGTGAGCGGCGTGAAACTCCCCGGCGTTGTAGAGATCGATTCCGGCGAGGTACTCAATTGGATAAGCGGCCACATGAGCATCAGAATACGCTGACACGCCTTCCATCTCGGGTTCAAAGTTGGTCGTTTGTTCCACAGCTAGTTTTCAGAATTCATTTCGCTGTTAGTCTTGAGGCGATGACTTTCGCTGCAGTAGCTCCTCCGCCGGCTGCACCGCTGATGGTTGGTGCCCGCGGGTTCGATACATCGCCGATTGCAAAGACGTTGGGGATGTTAGTTTCATGTTCGGCATTCACCACAATGTAGCCTTCTTCATCCAGCTTCAACTGGTTCGCGAATAGTTCCGTATTGGGTTCAACTCCAATGCGGACTAAAACGCCGTGCACAGCCATCTGAAAGGGTTTCAGTCCCTCCTTTCGATGAATCTCGACGGCTTCGACCTGGTCCTTGCCGAGTATCGATGTCACTTTGGACTCAGTAAACACGGTGATGCAGTGATTGCCTTGAAGTCGCTGAACAAATTCAGGCCTGGCTCGAAGTTTTTTGCCCCGGTGAACAAGCGTAACAGTCGCGCACTTGTCCGCCAGAAGAAGTGCGTTTTCGACTGCGGCATCACCTCCACCAATCACACAGACATCTTTGCCGGCAAACAATGCAACGTCGCGAGTACCCGATTCGATGATTCCTTTGCCAATGAATTCGTTCTCACCCGGTATTTGCAACTGCCTGCGACGGACTCCAGTTGCAATTATGATCGAGATGCCTTGTACGTCTTCTCCGCTTGCCAAGGAGACGCGTTTAGCCTTCAGGTCGACCTCATCGATTTGAACGCAGGTCCAAAGATCGAAGTCGCTGTCGCTTGTCTGCGCAGAAAGTCTTTCGGCGAGCTCACTCCCATTTTGGAAGTGACATCCTAAGTAGTTGTCGATGGGATTGTGGACGGAATGAAGCTGACCTCCGACTACTTCATTTCGTTCGAGCAAGAGCGTGTCAAGACCGAGCTCATCACACCACAAGGCTGCAGATACGCCCGCCGGTCCGCCGCCGATGATAACTACATCATGCATTCTGATGACGATGCGGGATCAAAACGTGGTGTTCGACAAGCTTAACGGCGATCCGAGTAGTTGCGCTCGAAGAGATTGGGCGACGACATCTGGAGATAATCCTGACGTACCAAGCACTCCATCGCTGCCGAGAAACTTCACAGCTGAGGTCAACTCACGGTTATCGAGTTTCCATTCACCTGATGTTAGCGGTTCAAGCTGATTAAGTTGCACGAGCAGTGGACCTAAATCTTGTCTTGCTATGCGAGGGCGAACGACTGTCTCCGCCCACGAGTAATACGGATAGTCGATTCGATAGGTCCAGCCTCCGTTGATGGGTGCAGCAATCAAGTAGATCTGACCTCGAGCGAATCGAGAAATTGCCGTGAAGGGCGCCGAATGACGAGTGGGATTGAAGCCCGTCGGACTGAAGATTTCGGGTGAGAGAATTATTAAGGACAACTTAGCATCAGCGAATTCTTCCACCGTTGATTTGCCACGTTGAAAGCTTTCGTTAGCCTTTATGATTTGATCCCAGCCACCTCGCCACAGCGATTCGTAATCACTTGGCCTGGTCAGCAGCTTTTCAACTTCTGGCAACACGAGCTCATAACAACGAGCATCATCCAGATCGCTCGTGCCCGCGAGTTGTTGGGCCAGCGGCGAAACGTCATCGTTACTTGGACTCGCCTGATCTGCTCCTTGAATCGCAATGCTGACCTTGATTCCGTCTTCATTTGTGAACTCGGAAAAGTCACCGGCCTCGGCTGCCGCAATCAGAGTCTCGCGGAACTTAAGCGCACGCTCACCCGTCAGCACCGTCCAGCATGACAGCACGCCGTCCGTATCAAAGTGATTATTCGTGACGAGCTCAATTCCCTGCGTGAACTCCAGCTTCTTTGGCGACGCCACGAGATTCAGGCCAATCTCTGTAGATGTGTCTGCCTTCAGTTCAGCGGGTGTTTGGTTGCCTTGCCAGTGAGAGAAGTGAATGCTGTTATCAACGGTGCCATCGACGGAAAGCTTGGGCACGTTTTCAATTTCTGAAGAATAAAACTCGAATCTCATGTTGGCCCCTTTCAAGCTCTTTGATTTGAAGTTTAACGCACGTACCTCGAAGATTTGTAGGGGCGTGCCTCCGTGCGCGCCTCTGCTCGCCCCCGTTGAGCTACCTAACGGAGGAACTCTTGCGAGAGCAGGGGCCCACGGAGAGCCCCCTACAATACGTGGCTTGAAATCAGTAGAATGACGGTTCGCAATCAGACTTTGTGACAACCATCGGAGGGTTAAATGAGCCAACCAATGCAACAGATGCCAGAAATTACAGCGACAGAACTAAAACGACGCCTGGATAATGGAGACGATATTCAGATTGTGGACGTGCGGGAACCTGCGGAGGTCGCCATCGCCAAGATTCCCAATTCGAAACACATTCCGCTAAAAGAAGTAATCACGCGCATGTCAGAAATCGATCCGAATCGAGAGACAGTAGTCCACTGCAAAGGTGGTGGTCGTAGCGCGATGGCTATTCAGGCTTTGAAACAGTCAGGCTTCACTGGCAATCTTGCAAATCTAAAAGGCGGCATTATTGCGTGGTCCAACGAAGTCGACCCAAGTGTTCCTAAATATTAGGGGCCGTTCATCATCTTGACTCTGAGGCAGTCAAGGTTCAGAGAAAAACTTAGCTTAGTAGTCTCGAGGTTAGGAAGGGTGGTTTACCCCCGCCTCAACGCCGTTCAGCGCCTTGACTTTGAGGCAGTCAAGGTTCAGAGAAAAAACTTGGCTTAGTAATCTCGAGGTTAGGAAGGGTGGTTTACCCGCGCCTGAACTCTAAAAGGCTCTCAATGTGCGGGAAAAACCGGAGTTG
>JBKPAL010000028.1:0-8157 GCA_046726395.1 Acidobacteriota bacterium | reverse complement strand
CGCGACGGATAGTAACACAGACGCGGAGGCGGCGCAGCAATCGACCACTGAACGATTTTCCATTCGTCATTTGACATTTCTCAATGGGTCATTTTGCTCGGCGAGGAGTCCGTACCATCTCGCGGTAGCGGATGGATCGATCGGCAACACTAATTCGATGACACGGTCTCGCATGTAGCCAATCGATCCATCCGCTACCGCGAGATGGTATGACTCCCCTGCTGCATTGGAGTTCCTCCAACGGAACAAATGACCAGATGAGAAATCTCAAATGATGAATGGAAAATCAGAAGCCGCGTTCGGGCTGACGGAGTGCTTTTGCGTAGGTTTACGGGATTTACCCGAGCGAGATTTTACCAGCGCCGCTCTGCTCTTGTTCCACGCTGCTTCTAACTTTTAGCAAGCGGTCGAGCATTTCAGCGCACTCTGCGCTGCGAGTAGCAAGCTGTGAGTCGGCTTGCTCGTGCATGTGTTTGAGGCGGTGCAGTTCGTCCGCTATGTGTAAAGCGGCAAGAATGGCAACTTTTAGAGAATCAACCGTCAGCGTTCCCGATGAGATCTCGCGCATCCGGCTATCTACGAACTCTGCTAGTTGAATGATGTACTCGGTGTCACCATCCGAACGGATGTTGTAGGTCTGGTTATAAATTTCAACTCTGATTGTAGGAGTGGTCGTAGTAGGCTCCATTGCGCCCTTACCGAGAATCTGGCCAATTCCGGTCGTCATCTAAGCTCCTCCGCCATCTCCGGATCGAGCGCTGCAACTGCATCCAACATTGCTTCAACTTTCATGCGAATCGTTTCACGTTCAGCTAGAAGTTTTTCGACCTGCGTTTCCAATCGCTCTTTTTCGTTCAGGACGTTGCCTATATCCCGGCGCATCAAGGCTAACTCTTTTTCTAAACTCTCTTTATCCTGTCGCAGCGTTTTGGTCAGCTCAATAGTGCGATAGATCTTGTCTTCCAGATGGGAAAACTTTTCCAGTCCTGATAAGGCAACCATTGATTTCTCCTGAAAGTACCGCCTGTCGAGCGGTCAGATTATGCGACTTCACGTCTACAAGCGCAAGACTCATTTTGCTTGAGCGTGTATTTTGTTTTAGTGCTGTTCGGCGCCGAACTTTTTGGTTAGCAAATCGATCAAAGCGCGCTGTAGTTCTTCAACTTCTTCGTCGCGCAAGGTGCGCTGGTCTGCACGATACTCAATGCGCAACGTTACTGCACGCTTGCCTTCAGGGATGTTGGATCCCTCGTATGTGCCGACGAGCTCAGTGGTCCGATAATCCGTTAGGTGCAGTCCATCGATCGCCTCACGCAAAGCGCTGAGCGGGATTCCCTGATCCAACCACAGCGTCACATCTCTCTTTACCGACGGATACCTGGGTAGAGGTTTGTAATGCACCCGCCGCTCTTCCGATGCCATCAACGAAGACAGGTCCAGTTCGCAAACATAGACTGGTTGTCGGAATTTGAAGCGCGAAGCGACTGTTTCCGAAAGCCGGCCCATGCTTCCAATGAGTGTCTTGTCCGTAAGTGTGACCGTTGCCGCTTGGCCCGGTCGAAGGTGGGCCACCCTATCTGCCGAAAATTGAACTGGCAGCAGCTTCATCGCATCGACCGCTGACTCAAGCGCTCCCTTTAAGTCATAAAAATCCACTTCTCTTGCCGCTTGGGCACGAGCTTCCTCCAGCGCCCCTCCAGTGGCTACGAGAGCTAAAGCCTCACGTTCTATCGGGAGCTCCTCCATGGGCGAATTCACAAAAACTCGCCCAATTTCGAATAGACGAACGTCTTTGATGCCCTGATTAAAATTGTGACGGACCGAGTTTAAAAGTCCGGGAAGCAGACTCGGTCGCATTTCACCGGCCTCTTCGATGATCGGATTTCGCAGAGTGACGAACGGATGATCAGACCTGTTAGCCGAACTACTTAGAGTCGGTATCAGGGCGAAATGATCTTCGGTGCCAGCCTCGATGAAGCTGAAGTTAATTGCTTCATAGAAACCTGAACCACTCAACGCCCGACGTAGCGCACGCACTTTTCCTTCGGTGGGTTGGTACTCGCCGGCCATCCTCGACGGCGGCAATTCCGAACCGATCTTGTGATAGCCGCTGTGACGCGCTACTTCCTCGACCAGATCCTCTTCACGCGAAACATCGACACGCCAGGAGGGAACAAGAAAACTCCGTGTACCCGTCGCGCTTGAGGGCTCTCGAACAAAGCCAAGTTGAGTCAGAATCCGAACCATCTGGTCCAGCTCCACATTGATTGATGTCAGACTCTCAACACGTGCGGGACGAAAGTTGATCCGTTTGGACTCGCCTGGTCGTGGGTAAACATCCAACGCATCCTCAGTCGCAGTCCCGCCCGCAATCTCTGTTATCAATTCCACGCATCTGGTCTGTGCGCGCAGCACGTTCTCACGATCAGCGCCGCGTTCGAATCGTCGCGAAGCCTCCGTGTCCATCCCCAACCTACGGGCCGTGCGCCGAACAGAGTCCGGATCGAAGTAAGCGCTTTCGATCAAAACGTCCGCCGTCGCGTTTGAAATCTCGGACTCTTCTCCACCCATAATTCCCGCAAGGGCGACCGGGTGAGACGCATCTGCAATTACCAGCATCTCTGAATCAAGCGTCCGCTCAACTCCATCGAGTGTCGTAAGCTTTTCCCCTTTGCGCGCCCGACGGACCACTATTCGATGTTCGCGAAGTTTTGCGAGATCAAAGGCGTGCAGGGGCTGGCCTAATTCATGGAGAACATAGTTCGTGATGTCAGCAACATTGTTGATGGGCCGCTGACCGATCTCTTCGAGACGCTTCACAAGCCAATCGGGCGACGGCTCTATTTTCACTCCACGAACGATGCGAGCCGCGTAACGTGGGCACAAATCTGTGTCCTCGATGTTTACTGACGTGAGGCTTTCAATCCGACCTGAGGAATTCGCCGGTTTGCCAGTTGGCTCATGTAGCACACCTGATTCTATGACTGAGACTTCTCGGGCAATTCCTAAGTGAGAAAGGCAGTCGGGCCGATTGGAGGGGACCTCAACATCAAGGACCGAATCGCCATTTCTCTCTTCAACCGCATCAATTGCCAGCCCGACCATAGTTAGACGCTCCCTCAGCTCCAGAGGAGTTAATGAGGTGTTCGTCAGCTCTCGCAACCAGTTGTAGCTAATCAACATTTCTGTCGTTCAGATTGGGCTTGTCTTTGGTCTTAGGTCTTAGGTCTTTGGTCTTTATAGGTGCCAGTTGTTCTTTGTAGTTTCGGGCGATTCGTGCTCCTTCGTGTTATTTCGTGGATCGTCTTTGAAGATTGCAGCTAAATACGATCCCCAAAAACACGAAATGACTCGCTGGACAAGAACAACGAAACTACGGACAAAGACCAAAGACCTAAGACCTAAAACCAAAAACCCCAAGACCAATTTCCTAATCAAACTGTTCCAGAAATCTCAGATCATTCTCAAACAACAACCTGATGTCATCCAGGTTGTACATGAGCGATGCCATACGATCGATTCCCAAACCAAAAGCAAAACCAGAGAATTCCTCAGGGTCAACACCCGCGGCAATCAACACATTAGGATGAACCATTCCCGACCCTCCCAGTTCAATCCATCCGGACCCCTTGCAGATGCGACACCCGGTACCACCACACTTGAAACAACTGAAGTCGAATTCAGCACTCGGTTCAGTGAACGGAAAATACGACGGTCGGAACCGGGTCACCGTCTTTGGCCCAAACATTCGGCGCAAGAACTCGGCAACAGTGCCTTTCAGGTGTGCCATGTTGATTCCGCGGTCGACACAGAGACCCTCGACCTGGAAAAACATCGGGTTGTGGGTTGGATCAGGAGTGTCACGACGGAATACGCGACCCGGCGCAATCATGCGAACAGGCGCACCACGCCGTTGCATTGCATGGATTTGCACTGTCGAAGTTTGCGACCGAAGGGCCAGACCTTCAGTAGTGTAGAAGGTATCTTGCTCGCCTCGAGCCGGATGATTCGACGGAATATTGAGTGCATCAAAGTTATAGAAATCCGTCTCAATTTCACGGCCATCCTCGATCGCGTAGCCGAGAGAAACAAAGATGTCTTCGATGCGTTCGCGCAGAAGCGTTATCGGATGAAGATGACCCCGTCGTGCCCGCCTTCCTGG
Source organism: Acidobacteriota bacterium (assembly GCA_046726395.1). GTDB lineage: Bacteria > Acidobacteriota > Blastocatellia > Pyrinomonadales > Pyrinomonadaceae > PSRF01. The sequence continues at coordinate 3,995 of JBKPAL010000028.1, read as the reverse complement.
AAGAGTTACGTCGATGCTTTCACGTTGCGTCCGAGCTGCTTCGACGAACGAATTTAAGACCTCCTCTATACGATCGAGAGCAGCCGAGATCCCGGCCTCCGCAGATTGGACCAGCTGTCCAAACTCGGCGCGTTCGTCAGCCGATACTCGACCGATTAGCCGTTTGCTCTGAGCGATCGCACTCTTTTTACCGAGATGACGAGTTCTGAGGTCCGCGAGGGAACGCAGCTCTGCCTCTGCGCCCGCTAAGCCAAGCTTCGTCACAGACTCCGATTGGGTTGAAAAGCTCGCAAAGCGCTCGAACTCTCGTTCGAACGCTTTGCTTGCTGATTCAACTTGAGCTTTTGGGTCTTGCGCTTCCTGACTATCTGTCATCACCGGTCCAGGCTAACGGTTAGGCCGCGGCCTTCTCACGCTGTTCATTCTCCAATGCACTCTTGGCTTTCGACGCAACCTCCTTGAAAGCGTCAGGCTGTTTCGCTGCCAGATCAGCGAGCACCTTTCGATCCAACTCAATACCAGCCAATTTCAGTCCATGCATGAACTGAGAGTAGTTCATTCCATTCAAACGCGCTGCGGCGCCAATGCGCACAATCCAAAGACTGCGAAAATCTCGCTTCTTCAACTTGCGTCCGGTGTAGGCGAAATTTAAGCCTCGTTCGACTGACTCCTTCGCCGAACGATAAAGTTTCGATTTGGTGCCGCGATATCCTTTCGCCAGCTTTAGTATTTTCTTGCGCCGTTCGAGGCGCTTATTTCCACGTTTAGCTCTTGGCATTTGTTTAGTTCCTTTCTGAAGGACGGACAGCAATCCTGTTGCTGTAGTCAACGCATCCTTCGGCCATTCAATTAGTCACGTCCGTAAGGCAACATCGCCTCAACTCTTTTCTGGTCCGCGGGAGAAACCAGGGCATCGATATCGAGCAGGCGCTTACGTTTGTTGCTCTTCTTCGTCAAAATGTGACGCGCATGCGAATGGCCACGCTTAATCTTGCCAGTCGCGGTCAGGCGAAAGCGTTTAGCTGCGCCCTTATGTGTTTTTAATTTAGGCATACATTACTCCACTCACGTTATTGTCAATTGGCAATTGCCAATTGACGATTTAAAACTGCATTTCCAAATCCGACTATTGACCTTGCGGTGAGCCAGCAGTGGGCGGGTGCTCACTCTTAGTTACGCCTTTGTGCCGCTTTGGTCCAAAGATAATGAACATCTGATTACCTTCCATGCGCGGCCTCGCTTCCACCTCACCTACGTCCGACAAATCGCGCTCCAGCTTTTCCAGGATGCGCGCGCCCAGCTCGCGGTGGGTCATCTCGCGTCCACGAAACCAGATGGTCGCCTTGACCTTGTCGCCATCTTCCAGCCACTCACGAGCATGCTTCATCCGATAGCTATAGTCATGTTCGTCAGTTCCGGGGCGAAACTTAACTTCCTTGACGGTGATTGTGACCTGCTTCTTCTTGGCCTCATTTGCCTTCTTCTTGGCTTCGTACTGAAACTTTCCGAAATCAATGATTCGACAAACAGGGGGATCGGCCGTAGGCGCAACCTCAACCAAGTCCAAGCCTCTTTCTCTGGCGGTCCGAATGGCATCTCGAATGTCCATCACACCGAGTTGTTCACCTTCGTCCGCAATCACGCGCACCTCAGGTACGCGAATTCTCTCGTTAATCCGCACGGCCGGCATGCGACGATTGTCAGGACGCTGGCCGCGACCTCGAAAGCCTGTAGCTATTGCTGCACCTCCATCGAGAATAGCCTGAGCTTGAAAGTCCTCTACGGTTAACGGTAGCTGACCTTCAGGACATCAAACTAAGTGTTTCTAATTGCACGCGTGTCGACTAACCGGCGCGCCATCTCTGCAAATTCATCCAGTGACATAACGCCAAGATCACCCTTGGCACGTTCACGGACTGCCACCGTTCGTTGCTCCATTTCGCGATCACCCAGCACAAGCATGAAGGGAACCTTCTGCATTTGTGCGTCGCGAATCTTAGCTCCGATTTTTTCGCTTCGTAAATTCGTTTCCACGCGCAGACCTCGGTTCCGCAACTCCTGGGAAACCTGGTCAGCGTAGTCGTTAATTCGATCCGTGATTGGCAAGACAGCGACTTGCACCGGCGCGAGCCACATGGGAAACGCTCCCGCATAGTGCTCAATGAGAACTCCGAAGAAACGTTCCATTGATCCAAACAATGCCCGGTGGATCATTATCGGCTGGTGTGGCTTATTGTCTTCACCAATGTACTCGAGCTGGAACCGCTTTGGCAGATTGAAATCAAACTGAATCGTAGTTAACTGCCAGGTGCGGCCAATAGCGTCCTCGACGCGAATGTCGATCTTTGGGCCGTAGAAAACGGCTTCACCTTCGACGCGTGTGTACGGGACATTGCGAGCGTCAAGTGCCGCTACCAAGGCTTCTTCCGCGCTGAGCCACTCCTCGTCAGAACCAAGATAGCGAGCGTCAGGATCACTACCTCTGACAGAGAGTTCAACCTTGATCTGATCAAAGCCAAAGACCTCGTAAAGACTATATGCGAAATCCAAACACCCCACTATTTCGCTGCGTACCGTCTCAGGCGTACAGAAGATATGTGCATCGTCTTGCGTGAAACCACGGACACGAGTCAGGCCATGCAACGTTCCCGAAAGCTCGGCCCGATAAACCGTTCCGAGTTCCGCATAGCGCAGTGGCAAATCACGATATGAACGCTGCGTCGATCTGTAGATGCCGATGTGACCCGGGCAATTCATTGGCTTAATCCGAAACTCTTGCTCCTCAAACTCCATGGGCGAGAACATCGAATCAGCATAGTTCTCCTCGTGACCGCTAATGAACCACAACTCGCGCTTCGCAATGTGCGGCGTAAAGACCAATCCGTAATTGCGCTTTTCAAGCTCTTCACGGATGTAGTCTTCCATCTGGCGGCGTATCGCACCGCCTTTCGGATGCCAGAAGATAAGACCTTGTCCAAATTGCTCCTGAATTGAAAACAGATCTAGTTCGCGTCCGAGCCTGCGATGGTCGCGCTTCTCAGCTTCCTCACGCTGCTTCAGCCAGGCATCGAGCTCTGCTTGCGTGAAGAAAGCGGTTCCATAAATCCGCTGCATCTGCGGTTGCGTGGCGTCCCCCATCCAATAAGCACCAGCAAGCGAAAGTAATTTGAAGAACTTCAACTTGTTGGTGTTCGGAACATGTGGGCCCAGACAAAAATCGATGAATGGAGAGCCATCGATGTAGTACACCGTAACGTTGTCCCCGCCTTTGTCATCAATTAGCTGACACTTCAATGGCTCTTCGCGCTCCTCGAAGATGCGAAGCGCTTCAGCTTTGCGAATCTCTTCTCTACGGTACGCCAGATTCCGGCTGGCGATCTGGCGCATACGCTTCTCGATTAGCGGCAGATCAGCTTCAGTCAGTGGCTCAGGGGTAATGACGTCATAGAAAAAACCATAACGCGGATCATCTAGGAGTGCTGGACCAATTCCAAGCTTCGTTCCGGGATAAAGATCGAGGACTGCAGCTGCCAGCAAGTGAGCCGTGGAATGTCGCAACACCTCCAACCCTTCACGAGTGCCGGGCTGGACGGGAACAATCTCGTAGGTCGGCTGCGCACCTCCGCCATTGCCAATTGAATCGAGCTCGCGAGCCAGATCAACTTCCTGACCGTTCACTTTGGCCGCCAGCGCTTGTTTTGCCGCATCGCGGTCAAGCTCCTTAAGGGCCTCAGCAACAGTCGCCGACGCGGCGATCTGGGCAGCACCACCATCTTTAAGCTGTACGTTAATTTCACTCATGTTGATTTCGTAAACGGTGAACAGCCAACGAAGAGTCGTCGGTTAGACCATTCGCGCAGCACGCCACAGCCACGAGCCAGGCGTCCTAACGGTTATTGACTGCCATTTACTATTTACCAACAGATCGGATTCAATAGGAGCGCCTTCATCGGGACCTGCGCGCTTGGCTGGCAGGTCTTAAAAAACAAAGAATC
>JBKPAL010000027.1:0-5622 GCA_046726395.1 Acidobacteriota bacterium | reverse complement strand
CTTCATTAGTCTCGTCATCTGCGATCGTGCGAAGCGCGGTAATGTCTGGGTGTTTTGCCAATAACGTTGACCAGAGACCTTCGCCGCTGACGTTGTTTTGGTTCTTGTACAGACCAATGTCATCGCAGAAGAGGAGGTTATATAAGAAATTGAGATGGGACTCTTTGTACGGTTTGTAGAATTCCGGCGCATTGGCCTGTGAAGCGCCGGACGAATCCTTTCCAAGCATCAATAACAACCTCCTGTTCATTTTTCATGTACCTTGTAATTCCACAGCAAAACAGAACCAACCCGTTCGATTCAAGTTCTCAACACTCCTATGGAATGATACAGTCACGTCTAATTCAACTTATAACCTTCGCCGGATTCTCCTATGGATAACGCACTCGTCATCCATCGTCTGCATTTCGCATTCACTATCACCTATCACTACTTGTTTCCCCAGCTGACGATGGGACTGGCGCCGCTGATCGTTGTTTTCAAGTCGCTCGCACTTTGGAAGAACGACGAACGGTATAACCAGGCCGCCCGCTTTTGGGGAAAGATATTCGCCATTAATTTTCTTTTCGGTGTCATCACTGGAATCCCGATGGAGTTTCAGTTCGGAACCAATTGGGCCAGGTTCTCACAGTACGCCGGCGGCGTGATCGCGACTGCACTTGCGATGGAAGGAGTGTTCGCATTCTTTCTTGAATCGTCATTCCTCGGCATTTTTCTATTTGGAGAAAAGCGATTCGGGCAGAAGGTCCATTGGTTCGCGGCGTTGATGGTCTTTTTAGGCTCGTGGATATCTGGATTCTTTATCATTGTCACCGACGCATGGATGCAACACCCAATCGGCTACGAGATCGCTCCGGATGGCACAGCTCACCTCAATAGCTTCTGGTCACTACTCTTCAACGAGTGGGCGTTATGGCAGTACCTGCACAACATGAGTGGCGCACTGATCACTGGATCGTTTGCGATGGCTGCAGTCGGCGCATACTACGTCCTGTCTGGAAAGCAAAAGGAATACGGAGTTCTGTTTCTTCGTTTGGGGATCATCGCCGCTGCGTTCGCTTCAGTGGTCCAACTATTTCCGACCGGCGATAGACAAGGCAAACTCGTTACCGAGTATCAACCCGTAACCTTAGCGGCAATGGAAGGGCTTTTCGAAACTGAGGCTGGTGCGTCGATCGTACTGGTGGGCCAACCTGATACCGACAATCTCAAACTTGACAATCCAATCTACGTCCCCAAGGCACTTAGCTTTCTCACTTACCGACACTGGGAAGCCGAAGTGAAAGGGCTTAAAGAATTTCCTCGCGATCAGTGGCCCGATAACATCCCTCTTCTTTATTACAGCTATCACATCATGGTCGGGCTCGGAACAATCTTTATCCTGATAACGCTAACGGCTTTGATACTGCTTTGGCGCAAGAGGCTGGTTACTTCGAGGTGGATGTTATGGATTCTCATGCTGAGCTTCCCCTTTCCGTACATCGCAAACACAGCCGGCTGGATCACCGCAGAGGTCGGACGCCAACCGTGGCTTATTTATGGACTACTAAGAACACACGCCGGTTACTCGGCCAACGTCTCAGCGGGTAACGGACTGTTCACCTTACTGGGATTCATGGGCATGTACACCGTGCTCAGCATTCTCTTTATCATCTTGATGTGGCGCGAAGTGGCTCATGGCCCTGCACTACTGAGTCAAAGGCCTATCACGCTCGAGAACGCATAGGGGATCGAATGGAGACAGTCTGGTTCATCCTTGTAGCCCTGATGTTGATTGCCTACGCAGTTCTCGACGGATTTGATCTCGGCGCGGGAACAATCAACTTATTCATTGCGCGAAACCACGATGAGCGGCGGCTCATCCTAAGAGCGATCGGGCCAGTCTGGGATGGAAATGAGGTTTGGCTATTAGCAGCGGGTGGCGCGCTGTTCTTCGCTTTTCCCTTACTTTACGCGTCGAGTTTCAGCGGGTTCTACTTGCCGCTGATGATAGTGTTGTGGCTGCTGATGATGCGCGGCGTCGGAATTGAACTGAGATCGCATGTCGATGATCCGTTATGGTGGTCGTTCTTTGATTTCATATTTTCCTTTGCCAGTCTCTTGCTGGCAGTCTTCTTCGGCGCTGCAATTGGTAACGTGATTCGGGGAGTGCCGCTGAATGCAGACGGATATTTCTTTGAACCGCTGTGGACCAATTTCCGAGTCAGCACGTACCCCGGAATCCTCGATTGGTACACCACACTCATCGGCGTTTTAGCGGCGATTACCTTGACAGTGCATGGCGCTCATTACATCGCTCTCAAAACCGAAGATGAGGTGCAAAAGCGATCTCAACGGGTCGCCTCGGTCGGCTGGTGGGCCCTGTTGTTGGCGACTGTCGCGAGCCTCGCAGCGAGTCTTTATGTACGTGGGCAAGTGCTCGATAACTTTCGCCTGCGACCGTGGGGTTGGATTATTCCGATCGCTGTTGTTGCTTCACTCTTGATGATGAAGCTATTCGTCAGACAAGAAAAATTTCTTGCGGCCTTTCTCTCATCTACGACCTATATCGCTGCAATGCTGGGCGGTGCGGCCTTCGCAATGTATCCAACTCTGCTGCCGGCAACTACCGACGCGACATTCGGACTAACAATCTATAATGCAAAGACTGGTGACTACAGTTTGAGAGTGGGACTCGTATGGTGGGTGGTGGGAATGTTGTTAGCGGTGGCCTATTTTACGTTTCTCTATCGATCGTTCGCCGGCAAAGTTCAATTGGACCAAGAAGGCTATTGACCAATAAAGTCCATCGGCATCGGCCTTGCACCAAGTCGCACAGCTGTAGAAGTGGCAACCGGTTACAGAACCGGGAGCGATAGCGACCGGATGCTACACTCAACTTTGAATAGCACAGTTGGGAAGGGGGCAGTAGGTTGATTCAAGCTTAGCTAAAATTCAACGCGCCCCCGCTCAAGGTTGAATGCCCAGCCCTATGACTGTTACTTGTCCTACAGCCATTCCTTGAGTTGAGTGATTGATTCTGATGAAGCTTATGAAACTTGAGCGGGGGCGCGTTGAATCTACCGAACCTTGAATCAGCCGACTGCCCCCTTCCCAACTGTGCTATTCAAAGTTGAGCTATCCGGTCGCTACCGCTTCCGGTTCTGTATTCGCTTTACAATTTTACTCTGCGCACTAGCGCAAGAAGACCTTGTGTTCCTGTATATGCAATTCGGCAATGTTATGTTGTTTGCCATTAGTGAACGAGATGAGCCAAACGCCTGGCCTCATGATTTCTCGTTGCACGTCAGCGGCTAGTTTTAGCAGCGTCGACGAATTCGCTTGTTCCGCTTGCACTTCAACTCGCGTAGCTTCGTCTTGCAGATGCTGCTCACGTTCGAAGAGCTGACGGACTGCCTCGAATTCCACAGAGGGCTCTAGCCAACCTACTTCAAACAGTGACCCATCAACCTGTTGATCTGGGTCGTAAGTCACAACTCCGAGATCTGTACCACCACGAATGAGATGAAACTGATCCATGCATCAACTCCCTCAGCGTAGCGCTGCGCATCAATGGTGCGCTGAACGTCCGCTCAAATTAATGGAAGCTCTACACTCAGCAGCATCCGTTGTAATCCGTCGAGGTCGAAGATACGAGATCGAATGCGCGTGTCTTCGACGTGAGCTATCTCTCAAGGCTTTTAGACCACTCGACGAATCCTGGATCTATCGTCTCAAGTCTTTGCAGAACGACTTGCAAGGGGATCTGCTCGGTCTTCCCCTGCGGGAACGCTCGTCGGACCTCGACCAGAAATGACAGACCCTTCCTGTCAGACACCTCCATTGCCTTTTGAGTGAACTTCGCCTGATACCAACCGTAATTTTCCAATCCAACACCAGAATAAAGCCGCTCGAAGTCATCCAGCGATTTGTATTTCGGTGTATAGCCCGGCGCACTCAGACTGTTCATCGCTCTAAACAATATCGCTAATTTCGGCTGCCTCTCTCGGAGGAAGGCGTAGGCGAAATAGTTGGCGAGAAGTTCAGAGAGCCACTTGTGTTGCGGATTGATGTCGTATGCGGCGGTGTAGACGTGACCTAGTTCGTGCAACCCAAGAAGATCAACAAACTTCACTGCGGCCGTCCCAAAGTCGAATCCGCTCGCCTTAAATTCTTCGAGCTTGGCAGGCGGAAGTCTCTCCTTGTATTTCAAAATGAGGGATGTCACCGCGTTATCCGCCGTTGCTGGCAGAAATGCGACGTTTGGCTTGGGCGTGACAAATGGCAAGCCGTATGGACGCCTTGCCGCTTCAGCAACGCTGCTCCAATGCTCTTTCTCAAGTATCGCCAACGTAAAGTCTGCTTTAACCTTCAGTTTGTCCTCATAAAACCTGACCATCTCTTCAACCAGTGGACGCACTTCTAAAGCCCGGCTTTCGAAGCCGGGACTGTAATAGGCTGTGATTATGTTCTTAGAGGACGGAAGCTTCAGATTTTGAATATCCTGCAAGGCCGTGTTTTGCTGAGCCTGAAGGGAGGGCACAGCAAGAAACGCCAGTACAGCCACGCATAGGAAAACAGAGGTCGCAGCTATGCGACTGCGACTGAACAGGCTTGATAAGTCAATCATTGTTTTTACTCCTCCCGTTCCCTTACACAAGGGAGAAAGTCGCCTAGCGCTGCACTTCGGCGGCGCGAACTTAGTCGGGTTCATATCAAAAAACCAACTGCCGTTGGTGGGATTCCTACTTTTTGTGCAAAGCCGGTCCAGACTGTTGGTAGGGCAGCGGTCTACTTGATCGCATACTCCAACGAGACTATCCCTGTCTTATACACTTTGTGGCCTGTGAGCTGCAGTTTCGTTTGCTTTGAAGGAGGAGGAACCAATGGAATCCCGCCACCGAGAAGCACCGGTACAATGGCCACCTCAACAGTGTCTACCAAGCCTGCTTCATTGAGACTACGGAAAAGGGAGCCGCCGCCAAACAGCCAGATGTCCTTCCCCGGCTGCGTGCGGAGCTCAGCCACAGTCTCCTCAGCCCGATCAGAGACAATCTTCACTTTTGGGTAATCCTGCTGCCGCAGAGTTCGCGAGAAAACTAAAGTCTTCATTCCCGGTGAGCCGCGCTGTCCTGCGCGACCCATCGCCTCAAACGTACGTCGTCCCAGCAGGAAGGTGTCGAACCGATCGAACAACGCGCGAAAGTCGATCTCCGGGTCGGTGATGATCCAATCCGCCTCGCCCTTTGGACCGGCGATGTACCCGTCCAGACTCGCAGCAACCGCGTAGCGGATCTTTCTCATGAGCACCTCCTAACAGTTTGCGGATTTCATCTGTGTAACGCAGAGCTTAAGTACCGGAAAGAACTCACTTCGTCTCAGGCTTTGCACAAAAAGTGGAAATGAATCAGACCTCGACAACCGATTACAGAACCAGGAGCGGTAGCGACTGGATGTTACAGTCAGTTAACCAGTTGAGTTGACTCGAGAAGATCTACGTACGTTGAGTGCAGCATCCGGTCGCTACCGCTCCCGGTTCTGTATTCGAGTGATTACTAACAACACTACCGGCCTGCTTTTTGCTTCGCTAATTCCTTTCGGAACGCCAGCTCCCTATCAGCCACATAATTCTTGTAGCCTTCG
>JBKPAL010000026.1:0-5750 GCA_046726395.1 Acidobacteriota bacterium | reverse complement strand
GCCTAAAGCGGGACGTCGAGATCCTCTTGAAACAACATGAAAGTGCCGGAGATCTGCTCGACAAATCCATCTACCAGGAAAGAGGCGTGAGTTCGTCAGGTCGCCAGGGAGACGACGACGACGATCCGATGATCGGCCGCCGCCTGGGCGCTTATCGAATCGAACGCCAGATAGGCCGTGGCGGTATGGGTACAGTCTACGAAGCGGCCCGGGTCGACAACGAATTCCGCAAGCGCGCGGCTATCAAACTTGTAAAGCGCGGCATGGATACCGACTTTGTGCTTCGTCGCTTTCGCAAGGAACGTCAGATTCTTGCCGCCTTAGACCACCAGAACATCGCGCTGCTGTTGGATGGCGGCACCACTGAAGACGGTCTTCCCTACTTTGTGATGGAGTTCATCGAAGGCCAGCCGTTTTTCAAATACTGTGACGTGAACCTCTTGAATGTAAATGAGCGGCTGAACTTGTTTTTGTCGATCTGCGATGCGGTCCACTACGCGCATCAAAAGCAGGTTGTTCATCGAGATATCAAGCCATCGAACGTTCTCGTTACATTGGATGGAACACCGAAGCTTTTGGACTTTGGCATAGCGAAGCTACTCGATCCGGATCTAGTGGGAGATATCACTCTGGATCCGACCGCAACCGCCATGCGTTTGATGACGCCTGAATATGCCTCTCCAGAGCAAGTGCAGGGCGCACCGACTTCACCAACAACCGACGTCTATTCACTGGGAGTGTTGCTGTACGAACTCCTAACCGGGCACCGACCTTACCGGCTGCGGAATCGCGCGCCACATGAGATCGCGCGTGTCATTTGTGAGGAAGCCCCCGCGCCACCAAGTCTGATTGCGTTGTATCCCGAAGATCTGCTGCCTCAGTACTCCACCGGAGATACCACAGCACGGCTGCAGGAGATCTATAAAACCAGGAACACGACATTGCAGGGCTTGCGAAAGACGCTCTCCGGTGATCTAGACACAATTGTGATGCGCGCGCTGCGGAAGGAACCACAATGGCGTTACCAAACAGCTGAGCAGTTGCGTGACGACATCATGCGTTACCTCGAAGGCAAACCTATCTCGGTCATGCCTGATTCGCCGCTGGCCCACCTCAGCCGCTTGGAACCTGTTGAAACTGAGAACTCGCTGGCTGTACTGCCACTGAAAATATTGGACATGGGCGAGGCAGCATCTGAGTCTGGACCAGACTACCTGGCCGTTGGTCTGGCGGATGCACTCATCACTCGACTCAGCACGATCAAACGCGTTGCAGTCCGTCCTACCTCGAGCGTATTGCGGTACGGCTACCATTCCGATCCTCTCGTCGCTGGACGCGAACTCGGAGTCGCCTTTGTACTCGACGGGCGTGTCCGCCGCGCTGGTGATCGAATTCGCGTGACAGTTCAGTTGTTGAGTGTCCGTGATGGGACTGCCATGTGGGCAGGACAGTTTGATGAACAGTTTACCGATGTCCTGAATTTGGAAGACACGATCTCATCGAGTGTTGCAGAAGCCATCATTCCCCATTTGACCGGCGACGAACGACTGCGATTAGCCAAACGCGGTACGGATAATCCTCAAGCCCATGAGGCTTATCTACGCGGACGTTACTACTGGAATACGTTCACCGAGGAAGGCTTTGCCCGCGCCATCGTTTGTTACAACCAGGCCATTGCGCTTGATCCAAACTATGCAGTGGCGTACGCCGGGATAGCTGGTTATCACAACTGGCTGGGCTCGTTTAGCGTACTCCCCTTTGCCGAATGCGCTGCCGCAGCATACGAAGCGGCATCAACAGCCGTCGCAATTGATCCCACATTGGCCGAGGGACATGCAGCCCTGGGCCAAGCCTTGTTGTGTCGCGATTTCAATTGGGCCAAAGCACAAGAAGCGCTGCGAACCGCCATCGAGCTTAATCCAAATTACTCCGTCGCTCGTATTTGGTACGCGTTGCAATTGACGATGGAGGGCCGGTTCGATGAAGGAGTCGAAGAAATTGAGCGCGCCCGAGATCTCGATCCACTCGCGCTGATCTCCCGCTTCAGTCACGTGTGGTGTCTTTATCACTCGCGACATTTTGAGGACGGCTTACGATTCGCCGACGAAACGCTCAAAGCAGAACGCAACAATCTAATGATGCTGCATGCGGCCAGCTTTCTTTATAGTCAGCTGGGTAGACATGATGAAGCGATTTCCACGGCGAAAAAGTCTGTCATGTTGATGGGTAAGTCGTCACACACGCTTAGTAGATTGGGATCTGCGCAAGCTGAGGCTGGAAACGCGGAAGCTGCAGAAGCAGTACTTCGAGATATGACTGATATTACGACGCACCGCCATATTTCTCCCTATCACATTGCGCTTGTTAACGTCGCACTGGGGCGAGTGGACCAGGCGCTCGATTTACTTGAGCGCGCGTTCGAAACACGAGACGCAAAGATCCTTTGGCTTGCTGTCGATCCTGAGATGGAAAGGCTGCATAGTCATCCACGCTTCAACAGTTTGCTGCGCAGGTTGAACCATCCAATGGTCGCATCCGCTGAAGAAGCGTCCGCGACATCACCAGTCTCCAGCCCAGCACCTGAAACGTTGGAAGAGCCGGACGAGCCCGCTCGCGTCAATGAGGAAGCGCGACAGCTCTACACCGCGGGTCGTTACTACGCGACACGCCGAACGGCCGATGGTTTATGGCAAGCCATCGATAGACTCAAACGTGCAGTCGAGTTGGATCCGCAACTCGCAATTGCTCATTCAGAACTAGCGGATTGCTACTCGCTACTTAACTGGTATGTTGAGCCGCCTCCCGCTGAAGCGTGGAATCTGGCTAAGCAGTCAGCTGTTAAAGCTGTCAATGCCGATCCACGATTGGCTGAAGCGCACGCGTCACTTGGCTTCGTGAAACTACATTACGATCGGGATTGGGAGAGCGCTGAACGAGAACTGCGTACAGCCATTCAATTGAAGCCAAGCGCGCAGGTAGCCCATCGCTGGTTTGCATTCAGTTTGTCGGCGATGGGTCGGCATCAGGAAGCCATTGCTGAAATGGAACGTGCGCGGGAGATTGCACCCCAGTCCGCAGTGCTGGCTACTGCTGTTGCGAACGTCTTGTTTCTCGCTGGCAGATACGACGACGCAATAGACCAGTGCCGACGAGCGATGGAATTGGACTCGGGAGCAGTCTCGGCCCACACCGTACTGCGATGGTGCTATGAAAAGAAAGGCATGTATCGTGAAGCTCTCGGGGCGTTCGAAGAGGAGCGAGTGTTTGCGGGAGACACAGCGACTACACACCTAAAGCGTGCCAGTGTGCTAGCGGCAGTGGGTAAGCGCAAAGAGGCTCGTGTTGTTTTACAGGATGCGATCGACCGACGGCCCACGCACTGGGTGTCAGCCTACGAAGTCGCGATTGTTTTTTGTTGGCTGGGTGATTACGAGAATGCTTTCCACTGGCTTACTCAGGCTGAGAAGGAGCATGCAGTCGGGTTCACTTTCGTGCGTGTCGACCCGCGGCTTGAAGGGTTGCGTTCTGACCCAAGGTTTGAGGAGCTGCTGCGCGGAATCGACCGCACGATGTCATAAAGATTGGCGATTGACTATTGACGATTGACTATTGGCTTTCTCTCAACAGCAATCTGTTGATTTCTGGTCAGTGTTGTCTGTGTTAATCCGTGGCCCCTTCTTTTTGTTCCAATTCACGCAGTCGTCGCTGAATGTATTGCTGTTCTACCTGATTGTTCGTTAGTTCGAGTCCTCGCGAAAATGCGGTGCGAGCTTCTTCTGTTCGATGGAGTCTTCGCAATAAGTCGGCACGGGCAGCGTGATACGAGTAATACTGGTCCAACTTCCCTGTCGCTCCAACCTTCTCCATTAATCGCAACCCCGTTTCGAACCCTTCAGCCATTGCCACCGCGGCTGCGTGATTCAGTGCAATCACAGGTGATGGATTGATCTTCCTCAGTTCCTCATATAACGCCACGATCTGTCGCCAATCGGTTTCGTCGAAAGACACAGCTTCGGCATGGACGGCAGAGATAGCGGCTTGCAATTGATACACACCGACACTTCGTAGCCGCAGCGCGTTCTGGATCAGCGCCAAGCCTTCCCCGATTTCTTTATGATCCCAAAGCGATCGATCCTGCTCGTCGAGCGTCACCAGTTCACCCGCGCTGTTAATTCGGGCATCACGACGTGAGTCTTGCAAAAGCATTAGCGAGAGTAGTCCCAGGTTCTCAGGTTCGTTCGGGACTAACTGACAAAGAAGCCGACCGAGTCGAATTGCTTCAGAGCAGAGATCGTTTCGGATGAGGTTCGGTCCAGATGTGGCCGCGTAACCCTCGCTGAAAATCAGATAGACGACGGCTCGCACCGACGCCAGCCGTTGTGGCAAAACTTCGATTGGCGGGACCTCATAAGGTATGCGTGCAATTCGAATCTTGTTCTTGGCGCGCACCAGTCTCTGCGCCAATGTCGTTTCGGGAACAAGAAAAGCGCGGGCAATCTCCGCCGTTGCCAATCCGCCCAACGTTCGCAAAGTCAATGCGACTTGGGCTTCCAGACTGAGAGACGGATGGCAACAGGTAAAGATCAGACGCAATCTGTCATCGGGGTAATCCGACTGTGAATCGAGAGGAGTTTCATCGGCCAGCAGCCGTTGCGTCTCATATTCCAATTCGGGCTGCTTGTCAGTTCTTGTCTTTTCCCGTCGCAACGAGTCCAGGAGTTTTCGATGAGCAACTCTTGTTAGCCATGCTCCGGGATTGTTCGGGATCCCGTCCTGTTTCCAACTCTGAAGCGCAGATGAGAACGCTTCCTGTAGAGATTCTTCAGCAAGGTCGAAAGAGCCAGAGCGCCGGATGAGAGAGGCGACGATCACACCGTACTCTTCTCGAAAGACTCGCTCGAGTGTCTCCCGTGCTTGCGGCATACGCGTGAGCGTTGCACGCGAGAACGGAATGACGCAAGTGTCGTTGCCCTAAAAAGGTTTTGCACAAGAGTTCCTGAATCATACCCACCGTAGAAGCTGTGAAAAAGATCATTCAGGGCGCGGAAATTTGCAGGTCCGGAAGGGTGGTTTACCCCCGCCCAATTTCAATGTCATTCAACATTGAATTTCAAGAACCTTAGGCGGGGGTAAACCACCCTTCCGGACCTGCAAATTTCCGCACCTTGAATGTCCTGCTGTCACAATTTTTCAGAGCTTGCGCAGTTCGCGTGATTTGGATTCTTGTGCAAAGTGGCTCTACCTCAAAAGTACGCAGAGACCTTTCAACGGCTTGCCGGCTGGTGTGCGGCGGCGGCTTGCCCCGCCGTTCGCGGCCAGATAGTCATCAGGACTCTGTCCTTCGTTCGGGCTTGCCCATTGAAACTGTTGGGATACGCCGGATCAAGGGCAAAGCCCAGTATGACAAGCGGCATTTACGGCGGGGCAAGCCACGCCGCACACCAGGGAGCAAGCTCTCTTCTCAAACGCCAGAGTTGCTTTTATGGCAAAGCCGTGAAAGATTCCCTCACATTTAGACCCGGCTGGTGACACTTCGTCAAAGCCAAGACTTCTAAACAGTGGCGGGTGTTGCGCCTTCAGCGACAGGACGGACCTCAATTGTGCCGACTTTTGCTGATGGGATTCGCGCCGCTATTGCGATGGCCTCGTCCAGATCCTTTGCTTCGATTAAGTAGTATCCGCCCAGTTGTTCCTTTGTTTCAGTGAAAGGTCCATCGGTTGTGAGTTGCTTGCCATCTCGCACGCGGACA
>JBKPAL010000025.1:0-29897 GCA_046726395.1 Acidobacteriota bacterium | reverse complement strand
TATGAACAAGAGAAATGCATTACTGATCACATTTCTATTCTCATCGCTTCTATTATTCCTTTCTCTCACCCGCAGTAGCGCTTCAAACCGAGTCCAGATCACAATCCTGGGTACTACTGATCTTCACGGAAACATTTTTCCAATCGACTACTACACCAACAAACCCGATAACCGTGGACTTGCGAAAATCGCGACTCTCATCAAGCGAGTGCGTAAAGAGAATCCAAATACCCTTTTGATCGACTCCGGTGACACTATTCAAGGCACACCGTTGGAGTATGTCCACAACAAGAAGAACAACCAGCCGCCGGATCCCATGATGATCGTCATGAGTTCTTTGAACTACGACGCTATGGCTGTGGGTAACCACGAGTACAACTTCGGACTTGGTGTGCTGGGGAAAGCCCGTGGCGAAGCGAAGTTCCCGTGGCTTTCCGCCAACACATATGAATCAGGCAGCAACAAGACTCGCTATCAACCTTATCTCGTTAAGGAAATTTCCGGAGTGCGGATAGGCATTCTTGGTCTGACAACACCAGGCATCCCTAATTGGGAGAATCCACCAAACTATATTGGGCTCGAGTTTCGGGAACCGTTGGTCGAGGCAAAGAAATGGGTGCCAGTGCTGCGCGAGAAGGAACAGGTCGACTTGGTTGTGATAGCGATGCACATGGGACTTGAAGAAGACCTGCGCACGAGCGAAATCAATCCTGGTCAAGTGCCAAACGAAAACCAGGCGGTTGCCATCGCGAAGCAAGTACCAGGCGTCGATTTGATCTTCATGGGTCACACACATCGGGATGTCCCCTCGCTTTATGTCAACGGCGTCTTGCTCACGCAGGCGAATTACTGGGGACGGCACTTAGCGCGCGCCGACGTTTACCTGGATAAGGACGGCGAGAAGTGGCGAGTGTACGCTAAAGCAGCGCGAACCATTGCTGCAGATGGTTCGGTTGATCCAGATCCGGATGTGCTGAAACTTGCTGAGCCTTACGACAAAGAAACTCAACTGTGGCTCTCGCGGCCAATCGGTGAATCGAAAGACGAGCTAACAGCGAAAGAAGCGCGGTTTCGTGATACGGCAATCATGGATCTGATTCAGAGGGTTCAGTTGGAAGTTGGCAAGGCAGAAGTTTCGATGGCCGCTAGCTTCAATCCAGAGGCACGGATTCCGAAGGGCCCGGTTACGGTGAGAGACATTGCCGGACTCTACATTTACGAAAACACACTGGTGGTAATTGAGGTTACAGGACAGCAGCTGAAGGATGCGCTGGAGCACTCTGCCAAGTACTTCAAGGCATATGAACCGAACAAACCTGCAGCTGACCTGGTTGATGAGAAGATTCCCGCTTACAACTTTGATATTGCCGAAGGTGTTTCTTATGAGTTGGATATCAGCAAACCAGTAGGCGAGCGGATTCAAAAACTGACGTACAAAGGCAAGCCGGTAAGTAGCGACCAGAAGTTTCGCTTGGCAACCAATAACTACCGGTTTAACGGCGGAGGCGGCTACACGATGTACAAGGGTGCGCCTGTGATCTATCGATCCAGTGAGGAGATTCGAGAAATGATCATCGACTGGGTAGAGCGAGAGAAGATAGTTCCTACCGAACCTACCAACAATTGGCGAATCGTTCCTTAAGCTAAATGCCAAAAACGGCAACCCGGGGGCGTTGGGTTGCCGTTTTGGTTTTCATGTCAGGTGGTTAGCTCAGCGATTCGCACAGACCCACCCGACGCGAATTCATTTTTAGTTTTCAACGAAGAGCCGCTACCACTTCGACAATTTCAAAGCCTTGCGTTGCGAAGTCGGCCTTGGCTATGTTCGTTTGCTCTTTTTGTAGAGCGCGCTCTTTACTGCATTTTCGCAGCTGACGACCGTCTGGATCACCGTTCCAAACTTCTGCGAGAAAGTAGGTCTGGCCATAACGATGGAACACCAGCTTCGCCTTCACCTCTTTACCGTTACCGATCAGTGGGGTGGTCATTCTGATCGCTGATGCCTTTGCATCTCTGCTACGGATCAGCAGGCCGTGACCATTATCAAACATCGCGCGGATATCGTAATTCCCCGCGGGAAGAGTTCGATCTGCAACGATGAACTCGAAGGGGACATCGGCAACTACGCGGGTGGAACTCTGGGCATTCGCCGATACGACAGCAGTACCGAGTGCTAGTCCAACAACCAATATTAGCATTGAGAAGCTCTTTACTATTTGATGTGACATCTTTCTCCTTCTGGCTTTCCGGGCCTGGGCAAAGTCTTTCGACCGTTTGAAAAATCTGGGCAGGAGTCGCGGGGGCGACTTCTTAATCTCTGTCGGCTCAACCGTCTGATGGGAGCCGCCATCGAGTATTGCCACTGATGTGCCACTTCCAAAATCTGCCGAATAACAATCAGAAACTCCAATAAAAGTGCCTATCCTCCCGGACAGACATCTCTACCGGGTAGAGAGTGGAGTCGGTTTAATCCCATCGACTGCTATCTCATCGGATAGAAACTTATCTCTTCAGATAGCGAGGCAAGTGACTGTTGCTCCGCGTTAGTCTCACGCGTACACTCGTACTCAAGATTTTTGCGTTCCTAGCAAACAGTCATGAACCCACGACTCGTGGCCATAGCAGGAAAATTTCAAGGCACGGTGCTTTCGATTCTGGATTCTCCAGCAATCATTGGCCGTGAAAGTGCGGCCACGCTATGCCTTCCTGATCCATCCGTTTCGCGACGTCATTCTCAAATCGAAAAAGATGGCGATCAATTTGTGCTGACTGACCTCGACAGTCTCAACGGTACCTTTGTGAATGATGTGCCGGTGAAGCGAAGGGCTCTCGAGCATGGAGACAGAGTACGCATCGGCGACTCGCAGTTTTTATTCTTACGCCATGAAGGCGACGTCGCTTCGGAGTCGAGTGAAGTGCAGTTTGATGATCGAAGTGTGATTGGCGGCTCGACCGTTCAGTTCCGGTTCAACGACGCGCTTTACTTGATGGCCCGTGATCTTTCGGCATTGTTGAAAGTGGGCACGACCATCAACGCTATTCGCGGGTTGAATGAGTTGCAAAAGAAACTACTGGAACTGCTGTTTGAAGTTGTTCCTGCCAAACGTGCTGCCATCCTACTTGGTGATGATGACGGTAATGAGGATGAAAAGAATGTCTTTTCATCAGTATTTGGTCTCGACCGGCAGGATGGTCCGGATGGAGCAATCAAGGTCAGTCGCACTGTCGCCCAACAAGTGTTTCGCGACGGGACCGCTCTGTTGATTGGCAAACGTTCGGATGATGATCAGCCATTTGAACCGAAGAGTCTTGCCGATGCGCGCACAAGCTCTGTGCTATGCGTGCCTTTGATCATGGCGGGCAAAACTCTCGGCGTTGTCTACCTGGACACAAACGAACCCGACGTACATTTCGATGAGGATCACTTGCAATTAGTCTCCGCCATTGCAGCCATCAGCGCAGTAGCAATAGAGAATGCAAGACACATTGAATGGCTTGAAAGTGAGAACCAAAGGCTGATTGCTGATGCGAGTATCGAACATAGCATGGTGGGCGAAAGTTTACTCATGCGGCAGGTATATCAGTTCATTGCAAAAGTAGCTCCCACCGATTCAAGCGTGCTTATTTCAGGAGAGAGTGGAACGGGTAAAGAGCTGGTAGCTCGCGCTATCCATCAAAACAGTAAACGAAGGACCAAGATCTTTATCGCCGTCAATTGCGCAGCACTTACGGAGTCTTTGCTTGAGAGTGAACTATTTGGACACGAGAAGGGTGCGTTCACGGGAGCTTTGTCACAGCGCAAGGGACGGTTGGAGGCTGCCGACGGCGGCACACTCTTTCTTGACGAAATCGGAGAGCTGTCGCTCCCGTTGCAGGTCAAACTACTGCGTGTGCTTCAGGAGCGGGAATTCGAACGCGTTGGTGGAACGCGCACAATCAAGGTCGATATCAGGTTGTTGACTGCTACGAATCGTGATCTTGAAGACCTCATCGCAAAAGGTCTATTCCGACAGGATCTGTTTTATCGGCTCAATGTGCTGCAGCTTGAGATGCCGCCATTGCGGCAGCGGCAGGAAGACATCCCGTTACTCGCGAATTACTTTGCAGTGAAGTATGGCGAAAAATGTAACCGCAAGATAACGGGTATGTCGGCCGAAGCTCAGAAGTATTTGCTCGCTTATGATTGGCCAGGCAATGTACGTGAGTTAGAGAACACGATTGAGCGGGCAGTAGTGTTGGGTACAACTGATCGAATACTTCCAGAGGATCTGCCGGAAGCGGTGTTGGAAATGGAAGCGCGAATTACTCCGACTCCCACGAAATATCATGAGGCGGTTGCGGCTACCAAGAAACAAATCATTCTTCAGGCCATGGATCAATCCAAAGGCAACTTCACTGATGGGGCCAAGCTGCTCGGGGTCCATCCGAACTATTTGCACCGTCTAATCCGAAATCTGAATTTGCGAGAACACTTGAAACGTTAACCAAGTCCGCACTCCGCCTCAATCACAATCACGAGAACTCAAACCCTCTTCTCTGCTGCTGAATCTGTGGAATCTTACCAAAGCAGATCGAACTTTCCGGTCATTCGTTTACACCTCTGTCTAACTTCTTCCACTACAGCCCAACCCTTGATCAGTTCTTTGTAGCAATCATGAAAAAGCCGGCCAGCAAATTACACTGACCGGCTCGCTGAATTGTGATCTCGTTACGACTGGCGAACCGCCAGTGGTTGAGGCTCTTCTGGATGAGATGGCTGATCCATCGCACCAGGCTGGAGTGGCGGCGGAGGATTAGCCACCAGAACTTCCAGCGCCGCCTCAAGTACTTCACTGATTCGGTTCACAAAAATCAATTGGAGCTCTTTGCGTACGTCGTCTGGAATATCATCGACATCGGGTTCATTGCGAGCTGGCAAAATCACGCGACGAATTCCGGCGCGATGTGCTGCGAGAACTTTCTCTTTTATGCCCCCGACTGGAAACACTAAGCCCGAGAGCGTTATCTCGCCCGTCATAGAAGTGTCAGGCCTGACTCGCCGTCCGGTATAGAGCGAAGCCAATGCTGCGGTGATGGCAACACCTGCGCTCGGTCCATCCTTGGGAATCGCCCCCGCAGGAACGTGCAGGTGCACTCCGTACTTATTGAATATCTCTGAATCAATTCCAAATTCCGCGGCGTGGGACCACAAATATGATTGCGCTGCACGCGCTGATTCCTGCATCACTTCACCGAGCTGACCGGTGATGGTCAAACCGCGACCACCTGGCAACAGCGTGGCTTCGATGAAAAGTACTTCACCGCCCATCTCAGTCCAAGCCATACCGGTTGCCACTCCAGCAGGAAGCTCTTTACGTGCTTGCTCAGGATAGAAGCGCGGTGGGCCGAGATACTCGGGGACGTCAGCTACTGTAATGTGAACTGTTTCAGCCTCAGCCTGCGCAATTTTCAGAGCGACCTTACGAGCTATCCTTCCGATGTTTCGCTCGAGCTGCCTAACTCCGGCTTCGCGAGTGTAGCGAGACGCAATCAACTCAATGGCTTCGTCGTCTATTTGCAGTTGTGCGGGAGTCAATCCATTTTCTGTGGTTTGTCGCGGCACCAGGTAACGTTTGGCAATCTCCAACTTCTCGCGATCGCTGTAACCGGCCAGAGCAATCACTTCCATTCGATCGCGAAGAGGCGGCGGAATTGGGCCGAGCTGATTTGCAGTCGCAATGAAAAATACTCTCGAGAGGTCGAACGGCAGATCGAGATAGTGATCCCGGAACGAGTTATTCTGCTGCGGGTCGAGAATTTCGAGAAGTGCAGCAGCGGGATCGCCTCTGTAGTCGGCGCCGAGCTTGTCGATTTCATCCAGCATCATCACCGGGTTGTTTACTCCGGCCCGTCTAATCGATTGAATGATGCGACCAGGCATCGCACCGATGTAAGTTCGTCTATGTCCGCGCAGCTCTGCTTCGTCACGCACACCGCCGAGCGACATCCGCTCAAACTGTCTGCCCAGTGCGCGTGCAATGGATCGACCGAGCGAGGTTTTGCCTACTCCTGGTGGTCCAACAAAGCAAAGGATCGGACTCTTTGTATCAGGCCGCAATTTGATTACGGCTAGAAATTCCAAAATCCTCTCCTTCACATCCTCCAACCCGTAGTGGTCCTCATCCAATATCCGGCGCGCTTCATTCAAATCAAGTTTGTCTTCGGAAGACTTGTTCCAGGGCAGCTCGAGTATGAAATCGAGATAGGTGCGTATCACGTGATAATCGGGCGCAGCAGGCGGTAGCTTCTCCAGTCTGCGCAGTTCACGATCAGCTTCTTGTTTTACCTCTTCCGGTAGATCTGCGGCCTCAAGTCGCTCTCGTAACTGAGCAGCTTCCGCCATTTCTCCGGTTTCGTCTTCTCCGAGCTCCTTTTGAATGGCCCTCATCTGTTGCCGTAACACGTAATCGCGTTGGGCCTTATCCATTTCTGACTGAGCTTCAGTAGCGATTTTCGATCGGAGTTGAATGATCTCCAGTTCACGCGCGAAGTAAGAATGGCCGAGCCGTAGCAGTTCATCCGCGGTATCAGCCTCGAGCATCTTCTGTTCCTGCTCGACACCGAGATTGAGAATAGAACCTAAAAAGTAAGCCAGTCGAACTGGTTCGACCGAACCAAGAATTGCAACTCTAACCTCCGGTGGAACCCCGGGAAGCAGCGCCAGCGCCTGCTGAATCATCGCCTGAAGATTACGCTTGGTGGCTTCAACCTCTTCGGAATCAACAACTCGGAGTTCAGGCAAGATCTGCACTCGCGTTCGTAGATAGGGATCTTCCTGCGTCCATTCGACAACCTTTATGCGCTCTGTCCCCTGCACGATAATATGCATCGTGTCCTCGACACGCTCCATGCGCTTAATCATGACGAGCGTGCCAATGTCGTAGAGATCACCTGATCGCGCATCGCCTGAAGCGTTGGGCCGATCTGGTCGGACGGTTATACATGCCAGAAGTTTTTCCTCTGTCGCTAATGCGGCTTCGACAGCGGCGACTGAGCGAGGTCGACCGACTGCGAGAGGAACGACCGTTTCAGGAAAAAGTGTGGTGTTCTGGAGTGCCAGAACTGGAAGCTCAAACGGCTGTTGAGGAGTTGCTGTCGTCTGCGATGAGGACTGCTCTTGGCTCGATGGTGACGGCGTTTCAGTTTTGGTTGTCGTTTCTGCCATTTTCTTCAATTTTGAATTCAGTCACTTGCACCGTAAGTTAATGACCAAAAAGCCGTCGCGGTAGTGATGTTCGAGAGAAGCACCCTCAAGCTCACACGGAAACTGAATCGTCTTTTCAAACCGACTGTAAGTTATCTCCATCTGCTGGTAAACAAATCCCTCCTGATAGATCGTATCGCGACGACAGCCCGTTATCCTGAGGTGCGAGTTAGTAAGTTCTATCTCAAGTTCGTCTGAGCAGATCCCCGCAAGGTCTACCTTCACGAGCCATCCCTTTTCAGTTTGATACACATCGGCTGCCGGGTTCCAGAGTCGGCCGGATGAGCGCACTTGTCGGTCAAATGTGAGTAAAGAGAAGTCCCGAATTGGCTTTGGCATGGTCACAAGAATAAGACAAAAGGAAGAAAGCGAAAAGCCGACGGATCACAGCATGCAGTAATTTCGAATTTCGAAATTACTTAAACATTACGCTGGTTACTATCGCTCAGCTTCGATTCGCGTCCTTCCTTTTGTAGGGGTCCTCCTATTGAAATGGAGCGAGACTCGAATTAGCTCAACTGAAGATTCTTCCCCAGAAAGATGACTTGCGGGAAATCTCTTCCAATGCCTCTCCCAGCTCCTGATCTGCCTCCGTTTCCAATGCAATATCTGCGAGCGCAATCATTCCCCGTAGGTATCCATTTTCAGAGACCACCGGGACGCGTCTGACTTGCTTGTCGGCCATCTTTCGCAGCACATCCACAACGCGATCGTTCGGGCTGGCATTCAGCACGTCCGTTGTCATGATTTCTTCCGCAGCAACTGAACGCGGATCTTTGTCCGCGGCGATCGCGCGAACGACAATGTCGCGGTCCGTGATAAGTCCAACCGCCTTGCCGTAGTTATAGCTACCTCGCGTGGGCCGATCGTCGGCATCACCTCTAGTGTCAAATTCTCGTTCCACCACGGGGATAACTCCCGTGTCCTCCTCCTTCATCATTCGAGCAACTTCAACCAAATTCGTGTCACGCGTGGCCACGACCAACTCACGAGTCATGATGTCCCGGCAACGAAGCCGTGAACGCGCTTGTCCATACTGCATCCTTCGGCCTCTGTCGTAATCACGGTCGTAGTCCCTTTCGGAGCGACGATTGTAGTCCTCGGTGTAACGGGGCTCGTCGACATCATAATCAGCGCGCTCGCCGAACCTTCCTTGACCAAAGCGTGCTGGTCGATCGTCTTCAAAACGTCCGCGTTCTTCGAAAGGATTGTCATAATTCCACGGACGTTCGCGTTGGAAGCGATCGTTGCGTGGGTTAAAGCCGCGATTCTGCTCAAGATCGTCTCGATACCTGGCCATAAGAAACTCCTCCTTGTCTAAAACAATACTCCCTCGCAATACACACGAGGGGCCAGCAATCTAAATTGCGTTGGGGGCTTCTTATTACTTTAGGGGAACGAGTTGATTCTATTCCAAGCCGTTCTGATCACCTAACTCTGCTTCACAACACCCCGCTGACGAATTTCATCCGATTTCGATTTCTGCGACCAGTTGAACTCGCGACGTCACGTCGAGCGTGCCCACCTCAATTGGAGTGCTCGCCGAAGCAACTTTCATTGCTTCCATCCTCGCTTCATAAATCGGCATAGGTCTAACAGTACCTTCCTCCTGGACCTCGACGATGCGAGCGACTCGCCCGCCAAGTGCCTGCGCAACCACTTGTGCTTTACTCGCTGCCTCGCTAGTAGCTTGTCGTAAAGCTTCATCCCGCGCTGGCCGATCCTTTCGCAAAGTGAATGCAATGCTCGAAACATCGTTGGCGCCCGCCTGCGCTGCCCCGTCAATCACGGCACCAACCTTCGTAAGATCACTCAGCACTACCGTCACACTATTGCGCGCTTCGTAACCGGTTATGGTGGGTGGTTGGCCTTCTCGATAAATCCTCTGTGGCTGCAGACTGTAACCACTCGTCTTCACTTCAGAGCCAGCTCCGGCAATCGCTTTAAGCGCTTTTACCACGCTATCGCTCTTGGCAGCATTCTCCTGTTGTGCATCGAGCGCACGTTTGGCCTGCGTTACTACCGAGATTGTCAGAATCGCCGTGTCCGGCTGTGCCTGGACGATCGAGTCTCCGTTCACCGTTATTTTTGTCAAAGATCGCGTTATGGCTTGGCCCGTGGTCTGCTGGCCACTTTGCTCGATGGGACGTAATGTTCGTGCTTCAAATGGCGTGCCTTCCATGTGAGTTGTCATTACATCCCGCGTTTCGCCTACAGCTTCCACCTGCGTTGATTCCTTGAACCACGGCTCGTCCTGAAACCGCTTGGCGTTCAGCAGTAAGTATTTGTGGCTCTGGCTCACTATTAGCCAGCCCCCCGCCTCGACCGTCTTCTGCAAAGTGCCTCGTACCGTGATCTCTTTGGCGAAAACCGGGCTAGTTACGATTGTTAGAATCGTTAATGCCCCAATCATCTGGAAAAATCTCTTTGTCATCTTGTCTCCTCATAGGTTAATTAGGTTTTCACAGCGTTGGGAGAGATCAACCGCCACGCTGCAAGTAGAGAACGCGCTACGTCGGTTTTCTTGCTCTGGTTGAGCAAATTCTGTTTTGTTACGATTCAGCCAGATGCAATCATTCGATACTAAATCTGACGCGGACGACAAATCACCACGAAACCGTACGCTAATCACTGTTGGCCGTGTTGAGGATGTGCCGTCAGGCCGCTGTGTTACCGTCGAATTCTCTGATGGGAATGAATTAGCGCTGTATAACGTGAACGGCGAATTCCATGCAAGCACTAATTATTGTCCGCACAAAGGCGCACCACTCTCGGAAGGAATTCTGCGAGGCCACACAATCGAATGCGATTGGCATGGCTGGCAGTTTGATGTGAGAACTGGCGCATGTTTAATTGGCGCCGACGATCTTCAGACTTACAGGGTGCTTGTGGAGGATGGCCTAATAAAGATCGAGATCTAGCTATTTCCGTCGTTGCCGATTGCTTCCACCGGACAGCAGGTTAACGCTTCTTCGCAGGCACACTTCTCTTCTTCATTTTCCGGTTGCTTGTAAACGAACGAGTAACTCTTCTCGTCAGAGCGACGGAAATTCTCCGGTGCCGTATCGCGGCACACATCGCAGTCTATACAAGACGAATCGACGTAATAAGCACCGGGGATATTCTCTTTTACGCGATCGTTCCGATCAGGCAAAACGCTAAATTACTCCTTTGTGATCTGTCTACTTGCTTATCTGACACTGGAGGTGAGTAGGTCGGCGTGTTCAAGTATCAATTGGCAATTATCAATTCGCAATCGTCAAGGCTCTTCAGGTCCGATCATTTTCTCCGGTTTCACCTGACGATCGAACTCTTCCCCTGACAAGAAACCTAGCTCTATTGCTGATTCACGAAGGCTGATCCCTTTCTTGTGAGCGTTCTTCGCCACTTGGGCTGCTTTGTCATAGCCAATGTGAGGGTTCAAAGCAGTCACCAACATCAACGACTTGTTCAGATGCTCATCGATTTTGGCGCGGTTCAATTCGATACCCTTAATGCAGAATTCAACAAAGCCGTGACAGGCATCGGTCAACAATCTGATCGAATGGAGCAGATTGTGAATCATCACAGGCTTGAAGACGTTTAGTTCAAAGTTACCCTGGGAACCGGCAAATGTGATCGTCGCGTCGTTTCCGAAGACCTGGACCGCCACCATTGTTATCGCTTCACTCTGCGTCGGATTCACCTTACCAGGCATGATTGACGAACCGGGTTCGTTCTCAGGAAGTACAAGCTCGCCTAACCCGCTGCGAGGTCCGGACGCTAACCAGCGAATGTCATTAGCGATCTTCATCAGTGAAGCGGCCAATGTCTTGAGAGCTCCGCTCGCGAAAACAATCTCATCGTGAGCAGAAAGCGCAGCAAATTTGTTTGGATGCGACTTGAAAGGCAGTCCCGTGAGGTCAGCTATTTTTTGAGCTGCGCGTTCGCCGAATTCCGGAGGCGAGTTCAAACCAGTACCGACGGCCGTCCCGCCAATCGCTAAGTCCAGTAGTCCGGGCATCACTACTTTCAAACGTTCAATGTCTCTGGAAAGCAAACTCGCCCAACCCGACATCTCCTGCTCGACCGTTAACGGTGTCGCATCTTGCAGATGCGTCCGACCGATCTTCACGACGCCGTTAAACTCTTCCGCTTTTGCTGCAATAGCATCGTGGACGTCCTGGACAGCTGGAATCAGTTTTTGCCACTGCTCAGAAGCAGCAATGTACATCGCTGTCGGAAACGTATCGTTCGATGACTGCGACATGTTCACGTCATCATTCGGGTGAATGGGTTTCTTACTGCCTTTCACACCCCCTGCAAGTTCGATCGCGCGATTCGAGATCACTTCGTTGGCATTCATGTTTGTTTGAGTGCCACTTCCGGTCTGCCAAACCCGCAACGGAAAGTTGTCATCGAGCTTTCCCTCAATGACTTCATCAGCAGCCTTCGATATCAGCTGTGCCTTTTCAGGAGACAATTTCCCCAACTCCTGATTAACGAGGGCGGCGGCTTTCTTGAGAATTCCGAACGCCCGGATCATTTCTCGCGGCATTCGATCATCGCCGATATCAAAATGGTGGAGTGAACGCTCAGTCTGGGCGCCCCAATACTTGTCTGCCGGAACTTCGACAGCCCCCATCGTGTCAGTCTCGGTGCGCGTTTGTATTGTCTTCTTTTCTATAGCTTCAGCCATCTTTTTAGGAATTGAATTGGCAGGCCAGCGGAGTGGTGTGGGAAGTGTTCATCTTCAACCCGAAACAATTCTACATCACGCGGGACAGACATAGAAACGCTTTGGCAGTCTAATGATCTGGCTCGAAGCACGAACTCGACTTCTGGGCGAGTTTGGATTCGGCCTTTAATAGTCCTTTACACATTTCATCTTGCTAATCCCCCTCAGCTTCGGTTATAGATTTGGGTGAAAACCCCCACCCCGCTCGCAGGAACCCAGTGAAATTTTGTGGGTAATTCTGCAATCCTGATTGTCATGACCAATCCATAAACTCGAGAGGCTTCCTGTGTCTCAACCTGCTGGCCAAAACGCACTCATTCTTGTCGTTGAACGAAACCCCGTAGTTCAGCGTCTGGAGAAGTACTTCCTTGCGCAAGCCGGTTATTCGGTCGAGTTTGCAGCCGATGGCCTGTCGGCACTTGAACGAGCGACGCAACTAAAACCTGAGATCCTGGTCACGGAGATACTGGTTCCAAAACTTGACGGACTCAGCCTTTGCCGGCAACTGAAATCCGATCCTGCCACTCGAGAGATTCTGGTTCTGATCTTCAGTCATCTACAAGCTGAGGATCGTGCGCGTGAAGTTGAGGCGGATGCTTTTCTTGTGAAACCTCTGAATGAGGAACGTTCGATCGAGACAGTGCAGAAACTGGTGGCTCGAGGTCGGCGAAAGGTGATAACTGATGTCGGATAAGATCACAACCGGATCCACGGGGTTGGACGAGGTGTTGTATGGGGGCGTGCCGGCTAACACCATTGCTGTTTTGATGGGCGCCCCGGGGACGGGCAAGACGATACTGGCTGAACAGCTTGCCTTTGCGAATGCCACTCCGGAATCCCGTGTTCTTTACCTCACGACCTTGTCCGAGCCGCTGGAAAAATTCATTGCGCATGGCCAGAGCTACAATTTCTTTGACGTCTCAAAGATCGGCTCTTCGGTGTTTTATGAAGACCTTGGATTGTTAGTACGCGAACGCGGCATTAGTAAATTCGCCGAGATACTTACGAACCTATTAATCGCGCATCGACCAAAGTTTGTCTTTATTGATTCATTTAAAGCGCTAAATGAACTGCTGGTGGATCCAAGAGAGCAACGAACTGTTATCTACGATGTCGCGTCGGTCCTAACGTCCTACGAATGTACAAGTTTTCTGATCGGCGAGTATTCGCAGCAGATGATGACGGAATTGCCTGAGTTTGCCATGGCAGATGTCGTATTGCAGATGATTAAGTTTGACACCAACGTACGCGAGCAGCGCTTCATTCGGGTTGAAAAGATGCGTGGCTCCGCTTCAATGCCAGGAATGCACGCATTCTCAATTACCGAAAAAGGAATCACAGTTTTTCCGCGTCTCTTCACACCACAAATCAGTGCTAATTATCTCGAACGACTCGAGCGAGTTGAAACGGGCATTCCGGGATTAGACGAGATGATCTCCGGCGGGTTTTGGCGTGGTAGCACGACCTTAATTGCCGGACCTACTGGTTCGGGTAAGACAATCATCGGACTTAACTTCATTTGCAAGGGCGCCACGAATGGTGAGCCCGGACTCTACATTGGTCTGCAGGAGAACCCAATCCAGATTGCGCGAACGATGAAAAACTTCGGTTGGAGAGTTGAGGAACTGTTGGATAGCGGAAACTTCGAACTGATGTACCGGTCGCCGGTAGAGTTACAACTCGATAGCGTGACAGCTGAGCTCTTGCAACGTGTGCGGCAAGTAATATCAAACGTGTTGTCATTGACGCGTTAGGCGATTTGGAACGGAGCAGTATTGATAGGCAGCGATTTGTCGACTTCATTTATGCCTTAACCCAATGGTTTGCCAAGGGTAATGTAGCTTGTTTGTTGCTCTACGAACTTTCGGAGTTGTTTGAGATTCACGGTATCAGCGACGAAGAGGTCTCAAACATGAGTGACAACATCCTGTTGCTCGGTTTTTCTGCGGGCGTGGAAATGGAGTGTACGATTCGAGTCATCAAGACGCGGGGTAGTTCTCACGATAACCGAGCACACAAGCTGAGAATTACTAACAAAGGTGTAGTGGTTGAAAGTGCGAGAAAGTGATCAGACAAGCATGGACGAGCAACGGTTGAAGAAGGATCCATCGCGGCGATTGGCGGAAATAAATCGCGCCATTACTAATTCTCTAAGCTTCGATGAAGTGCTCGATCTCATCGTCGAGAATGCGACTCAGCTGGTTGGCGCCCGCGCAAGTGCCTTGCTGCTCGTCGGCCGTGATGGAATGTTGCGCATTCGCGCCGCTCGCGGTTTGGATTCCTCCTTAGTCAACTCGTTCTTCGGTAGGCTTGAAGAAGAGGTAATCAGGCAACTTAAGAAGTCCCTGGCTGTGAATGAAGGCGATACCCTCCTTTCCCTTCCCATCATTGCGAAAAACGAACTTAATGGTTTGCTCGTCATAACACGCGAAGAGGCCCTTACTGCTGAAGAGCAGTGGCAGTTGTCCGCGCTTGCCGATCAGGCAGCGATTGCATTGCGCAATGCACGTCTGTTTGAAATGGAATTAGCGGAAGCTACTCGCGAGCGTGACGAAACACTCGAGGCGCTCAAAGAATCGAACAATAGAATTATTACTATCCTTGAGAGCATTACTGATCTCTATTACGCATTGGACCGCGACTGGCGGTTCACTGAAGTAAACCGTCAAACAGAAAAGCGCTTTCGGATGAGCCGGAACGAACTCATTGGTAACGTTATCTGGGAGCTATATCCCGCCGCCGTCGACTCGCCGCTGTATTCCGAATTCCACAAGGCGATTAAAGAAATGGTCGCCGTCCACTTTGAGTTGGAATCCAAGCTTGTCCCCGGTGTGTGGTTCGAAGTTCATGCGTACCCGTCTAGCGAAGGGCTGACGGTGTATTTGCGCGATATCAGCGAGCGCAAGCACGCCGAAACAACGAGCAACTTTCTTGCTTCGATCGTGGAGTCTTCGGGTGACGCAATCGTAACTAAAGATCTAAACGGGGTTATCAACAGTTGGAACAAGGGAGCGGAAAAACTGTTCGGTTACACGGCCGAGGAGGCGCTGGGCCGGAATGTAACCATGCTGATTCCGGAGGACCGCTTTGATGAAGAGCCAGCAATCATGGAGCGCATCCGAAGCGGCCGGCGTGTTCATCACTATGAGACGGTGAGGCGTCGCAAGGATGGCACACTAATCGATATATCCCTCTCGGTATCACCAATGTTCGACAATAGGGGAAAAGTGTTCGGCGCATCGAAGATTGCTCGCGACATCAGCGAACGTAAGAGGCGCGATCGAGAGATTCATTTCCAAGCCGACTTACTGAACGCAGTTGAGCAGGCCGTTATTGCAACTGACCTCACCGGCCGAATCATTTACTGGAATTCTTTTGCTGAACGGCTCTACGGGTGGACAGGTGACGAGGCGGTCGGTGCCAATGTGGTTGACCTCGTCCCGGCCGAGGATGCGAGGGAACAAGCGGTTGAAATATTCGCTAAGATCCGCGAAGGGGTCAGCTGGTCAGGAGAGCTAACAACTCGCAGAAAGAACGGAGAGACCTTCACAGCAATGGTTACTGACTCGCCTATTGTTGGCGATGACGGTCACTTAATAGGCGTGGTCGGAATCTCGAGCGATATCACTAACCAGAAACGTGCTGAAGAAGAGCGTGCAAAGTTGCTTCAGAGCGAGCGTGCGGCTCGAAGCGAAGCTGAAGAGGCGAACCGGCTAAAAGATGAGTTCCTGGCAACACTGTCTCATGAGCTGCGAAATCCATTGAACGTGATCCTTGGCTATTCCGAGGTGTTGCTCGGTAGCGCTGAAGCGAAGCAATCCCAATTTATTAAACGAGCGGCCCAGGTCATTCGCCGGAACGCACTAGCCCAGGCGCAGTTGGTCCGAGACCTGCTGGACCTTTCTCGACTTCACATTGGCTTGCTGTCCATCAACCCTGAAGTTGTTTCGCTCACAACCACGGTTACCAATGCTGTTGAGACAGTAAGATCAGAGGCTGCTGGAAAGAACGTCATGCTTGATGTTTCAGGCACTGACAACGTGGTGCTTGTGAGTGGTGATCCATTACGGCTGGAGCAGATCGTGTGGAACCTGCTGAACAATGCCGTTAAGTTTACGCCTCCGGGCGGTAAGGTCATGGTTCAGCTTGAGGCGCAAAACAATTCTGCTGTTCTAAAGATCAAGGACACGGGGGAAGGCATTGACCCGAACTTTTTGCCGCACGTGTTCGAAATGTTTCGTCAGGCGGATGCATCGAGTAGCCGTAAACACGGCGGAATGGGAATCGGGCTCGCGCTGGTGCAACGGTTGACCGAACTTCATGATGGTAACGTATCTGCCACCTCTGAAGGCGTGGGTCGAGGAGCTACATTCGAAGTAAGGCTTCCGCTTACCAATGAGGTAAGAGATACCGACAAGCCTGCTACTCAGATCGAGTCAGGCGTACTGAGCCAGCTACGCATATTGGTCGTCGACGATTCGCCTGACACTGTGGACATGCTGAAGAGTTTGTTTGAGATGGACGGAGCTTCGGTCAGTACAGCGAACAGCGGTGCGGAGGCGCTTGAGATAATCAGCCAGAATAGATTTGACGTCATTCTATCTGACATTTCAATGCCGGGAATGGATGGCTTTGAATTACTGCGAAGACTGAGGAAGCTACCTGGGGGTGCAGATATACCTGTACTAGCGCTTACAGGTTTTGGTCGAGTCGAGGATGTGAATCGCGCTCAGGCCGAAGGCTTTTTTTCTCATGTAACCAAACCGATTGATTTATCTGAGCTCGTGGAGATACTGCAAAAGCTCCCAGCCCGCACGTAACACACGTAAATTTAAAATTTTAAATTTAAAATTTTAAATTTGGCCTGACCTCTGACTTCATTCTAATCAGTGGTGATTGGAGCTCCTGACTCCTTCCACGCACTCCAGCCACCTTCCATCGAATAGACATTCTTATAACCCATCTTCTGCAGTGCATCTGCCGCGAGCGCTGAACGGTATCCGCCTCCACAATACAGAATCATTTCTGTGTTCTTGTTGGGAACTTTGGTTTCGATATCTCTCTCAATGATCCCTTTGCCAAGATGTTCCGCGCCTCTGGCATGTCCGGCCCGCCACTCATCGTCTTCACGAACATCGATGAGTAGGGCTCCTTTACCACCTATTCGTTTCAGCGTTTGTGCAACGTCAATCTCTCGCACGCGTGTCTTGGCGTCATTGACTAACTTTAAAAATCCTTCCGAGTGTTTCATGGCCCACCTCTATTTATGACGTTGAGTTTCTGATCAACTACCTCACACCAACATTAGAACGCTTCGTATTCGATTCGTGTGCTTTCGTGGATCATTTTGGTTCCAATTAGCCGAAAAACGACCAAATGATTATAATGCCCGTCTTTTAACGAACAGCAATTCTGGTTTAGAGATCCGGCTTCAGCGTTGCTCTGCCTGCATGAGCGAAACATGACTTATGGACTTAAGCCGAAATCTTTATCACGCGTTTCAGGAGTAAAAATTGGCGAACGAACAATTTGACGTAACTATCATCGGCAGCGGTCCAGGTGGGTATGTGGCGGCAATTCGCGCTGGCCAGTTAGGTTTAAAGGTTGCAATAGTCGAGAAGGACAAGCGGCTTGGCGGTACCTGCACTCTTCGCGGCTGCATCCCTACGAAGCAACTTTTAATGTCGGCCCATGTCTACGAACAAATGCAACACGCGGGCGATTTTGGAGTGCAAGCGTCAGGTATACAACTCGCTTTTGCGGACGTGCAGAAGCGTAAAGAGAAAGTCGTGCTCAAGAATTCGAAGGGCATCGAATACTTGATGAAGAAGAACAAGGTCACGGTCTTTAACGGCTCAGGACGCCTGGCTCTTCCCGGAAAGGTAGAGGTCACTGGCCCTGACGGGCAGAAGCAAACTATCCAAACAAAGAACGTGATCATTGCCACGGGCTCTGTGGTCCGACCGATCCCCGGATTCGAAATTGATGGTCAGCGCGTTGTTTCCAGCGATCAGATTCTCGAACTGAAAGATGTGCCGAAGTCACTTATCGTCATGGGCTGTGGTGCTGTTGGAGTAGAGTTTGCTTCCGTCTATTCACGATTCGGCGCTGACACAACGCTTGTCGAATTGCTCCCACGGCTTGTGCCTTTTGAGGATGAGGAGGTTTCAAAAGAACTGGAACGCTCATTTCGAAAACGCGGGGTTAAGTCACAGGTCGATACGAAACTCGACAAGATGGAAAAGACGGAAACTGGCGTTCGTGTTAGCGGAAAGACTGCAAAGGGCGAAGCAGTAACTCTTGAGGCCGACATGCTGCTGGTCGCTGTGGGTCGCATGCCTTTTACAGAAGGATTGGGTCTGGAGGGTACGAAGATAAAAGTCGATCGCGGATTTATTCAGGTCGACGAATACCAGCAGACCGCCGAACCGCATGTATACGCAATCGGTGATGTTGTTCCGACTCCGCAGTTGGCCCACCTGGCTTCGAAGGAAGGCATTGTGGCCGTCGAACACCTAGCTGGTCAGAAGGGCGTGCGTCCAATTAATCTTCGGCTCGTACCTAGCTGCACCTACTGTGATCCGGAGATCGGTTCTGTGGGATTGACTGAGGCAAAAGCCCGCGAGCTTGGCTACGATGTTCGCGTTGGTAAGTTTCCGTTCTCAGCCTCTGGTAAGGCTCGGATCATCGGTGAGGAAGAGGGCTTCGTTAAGGTCGTAGCAGACAAGAAATATGATGAGATTCTGGGAGTGCACATCATCGGACCACATGCGACCGAGTTGATCGCCGAGGCCTGTGTAGCGATGCAGCTGGAATCAACTGCTGAGGAACTGGGACGTACAATGCATGCACATCCCACTGTCTCTGAAGCTGTAATGGAAGCCGCCGAAGGTGTTCACGAATTGGCGATCCACATTTAGAAGTAGCTCAGTCGAAATGAAGGAAACTAAGACCCGGAAGAATTCCAGCGAGAAGCCGAAACGAAGGCGACGGCCACGGAGTGCGCATCAAATGCGCATCAGCACTAAGCACGCGCCGCGTCGCAGCTCTGAAAGCAAACCACTGAGCTGCACTTCGGATACTTCTCTGAAGCCCCCGCAACTATTAGAGCTTTATCGATACCTTAAACTGACGCGACTGGTAGAGGAGCGACTTGTAAATCTCTATCGTCAGACAAAGGTTGTTGGCGGTGTCTTTCGCTCGTTGGGCCAGGAAGCGACGGCTGTCGGTACCGCTTACGCGCTGCAACCCGGTGACTTTATTACTCCGCTAATACGCGATCTCGGTTCGGTATTGGTTAAGGGGATTAGGCCAAGAGACATTTTTGCTCAGTACATGGCCAAGGCTTGGGGCCCGTCAGGCGGTCGCGATCTAAACATTCATTTCGGTGATCTCGATAAAGGGTTCATTGGTCCCATCTCTCATCTTGGCGACATGATTCCGGTAATGACCGGTGTGTTGTTGGCCGCGAGAATGCAGAAGAAGCCGATCGTGGCAATCGCGTACATTGGCGATGGTGGCATGAGTACCGGCGCGTTTCATGAAGGGCTGAATTTTGCGGCCGTGCAGAAGCTGCCTTTGATTGTCGTCGCGGAGTACAACCATTACGCCTACTCAACGCCTACAGCTATGCAGACCGCCGTTCGTGATTTGGCTGAGAAGGCCGCCGGTTACGGCATTCCGGCACACATCGTCGATGGAAATGACGTTGTGGCTTGTTACGAGGTGACGAAAGCCGCGGCGGATCGTGCGCGCGCGGGTGGCGGCGCGGTATTGATCGAAGCAAAGACTTACCGTCGCAAGGGACACGCAGAACACGACGACCAAAGATACGTGGCGCCGGGTGAGATCGAGTGGTGGGAGAAGAACAACGATCCCCTCGATCGATTTGAACGCTACTTAATTGAACGCCGCGTCACAAATCAGAAGAAGCTCGATGAGATCACGGCAGATGTCATTCGTGAAATAGAAGAAGACTGCGCCTGGGCCGAGAGTTCGCCGCTGCCCGATCCCGAGCAAGCGGCTTACAACGTCTTCGACAATACTCTTGTGCCACCGGCCCTACGGCCACGAGTTTTTGAGTCTTAGCTTTAGATCAATTGGGGACGAGGAGGAAACACATGGGAACAAATCAGGGACAATCGAAAGCAGTTGATGATCGCGGAACAACACAGAAAGAGGGTCGAGAGATTTTGCAGGAACTGCGAGACCAAGCTTTTGGCGGTAGCGATGAGAAGCTTGCAGTTGTTCTCGGCCGACCACTTGCGGAAGTGCAGGGTTGGACCTCGGGTAAAGAACCTGTCGATGACGATGTGGTGATGAAAGCCCGAGGCATTGCTCAACAACGCGGGGTACAGATCGAAAACAAGTAAAAAATGTCGACAGCAATCAAGAAAGAGCACAAGTCAGAGCGGCCCGAACGAGGCGGAGTAGTCACGTTCGTAGAGGCAATTCGACAGGGCATCTGGGAAGAGATGGAACGCGATCCCACGGTGTTCGTGTTGGGCGAAGACGTAGGTGTCTACGGCGGTGCTTTCAAAGTTACCGATGGCTTAATCGATGAGTTTGGTACCGAGCGCGTCATCGATACACCAATCTCTGAGGGCGCGATCGTTGGTGCAGCTTGTGGCGCGGCATTGATGGGCATGCGGCCGATCGCCGAATTTCAGTTTATCGACTTCATCTCCGCCGGCTTCGATCTGATTACCAACTACGCTGCGAAGTGTCGCTATCGATGGGGTGCAGGCCTTCCTACCGTCTTCCGTGGTCCGTGCGGCTCAGGACTGCGTACTGGCCCATTCCATTCGCTCAATCCGGAATCGTTTTTCATGAACACAGCCGGATTGAAAATGGTTGAGCCTTCGACGGCCTATGACGCGAAAGGCTTAATTAAGGCTGCGATTCGCGATCCGGATCCAGTGCTGTTCTTTGAGCACAAAAAGCTCTATCGATTGCCGCGGCTCCGCGAAGAAATACCGGCGGACGATTACATTGTTGAGATTGGAAAAGCGCAGAGCGTTCGTGAAGGCCGTGACCTATCGATCATCACGTTTGGGGCTATGGTGCTGACTGCGTTGGATGCTGCTGAAGAGTTAGAGAGAGAAGGATTGGATGTCGAGGTTATCGACTTACGCACACTTGCGCCGTTGGATAAAGCAGCGATTCTTGGAAGTGTGAAGAAGACCAGCCGAGCTTTGGTGCTACATGAGGCATCGCGGACAGGCGGCATCGGAGGCGAGATTGCAGCGGTGATTGCGGAAGAGGCGTTTGAGTGGCTCGACGCTCCCGTGGTTCGTTTGGCTTCGATTGATGCGCCCGTGCCTTATTCACCGCCGTTAGAAGATTATTATCTGCCACAAGTGAAAGACGTCTTGGAAGCTGCACGTAAGCTGGCGGCATATTGATCCATCGAGTTGAAGGACGTAGTTTTGGAGAGCTTATGAGTACAGAGGTCGTAATGCCGCAGATGGGTGAATCCATCGCGGAAGGAACAATTACACGTTGGTTAAAGAAAGTTGGCGAACGCGTCGAACGTGATGAGCCACTGTTCGAGATATCCACGGATAAAGTTGATGCAGAAATACCATCACCTGCAGCAGGCACACTCACGGAGATTCGCCACCAAGAAGGTGAAACGGTCGAGGTTAATAAAGTAGTCGCAGTTCTCGACGGCAATGGAGCCAGCGCCAGTGCGCCTGCGCCCGTCGAAACTGCCAAAGCGGAAGCGAGTAAAGCCACGCAAGCTGAAGCACCGCCCAAGCCTCAACCGTCCGCGCCTCCTGCTGAAGCAAAACCGCCGCAGCGCGAGAGTGCTGCTGCTCCTAAACCTGCACTAGAACCAAAACCGCAGGCTCCTGCACAACAACCGAAGCCTGCTCAGACGAAGTCGGCTGAGCTTGCAACTCCCAAACCTTCAGCTACAAGTTCGAGCGCTACTGCAGAAGAGTTACGACGCACTAAATCCAGTCCGCTGGTTCGAAAGATTGCTGCCGAACATGGTGTGGACATCGCCGGACTTGAAGGAACTGGGCTCAGCGGACGCGTCACCAAGAATGACATTCTTAGCTACATTGAGTCGGGCGGAACACCTGCCACACAGCAGCCAGTATCAGGAACGTCGATCCCACAGACTGAAGCTCCTGCGCTTCCGGCTGCGCCTCTAGTAAGGCCTGCAGAAGGTGATCGCGTTCAGCAGATGACTGTGATGCGCAAGAAGATCGCCGAGCACATGGTCTTGTCGCGTCGTACTTCAGCCCATGTCACGACCGTTTATGAAATCGACATGACCGGGATCGCGAAATTACGCGACAAGCATAAAGAGGAGTTTCAAGAACGGACTGGTACTAAGTTGACGTTCATGCCTTTCATCTTCCAGGCGGTGAACAATGGGCTGCGCAAGTTTCCGATCTTCAATGCACAGGTCAATGGCGACCAGATCATTTACAAACGCGACATCAATCTCGGGATGGCGGTAGCGCTCGATTGGGGCCTGATTGTCCCCGTCATCAAGCGAGCTGATGACCTCTCCATTTCCGGTTTGGCCCGTGCAGCGAACGATCTGGCGGACCGTGCGCGTACTAAACAACTTAAGCCGGACGAAGTAACTGGAGGAACGTTCACCATTACCAATCCGGGTGTGTTTGGCGGGCTGTTCGGCACTCCGATTATCAATCAGCCACAGTTAGCGATCCTCGGTGTCGGTAAGATAGAAAAGCGTCCGAGCGTGATCACTTCGCCGGAAGGCGATGACTACATCGCGATTCGCTGGATGGCTTACTTCGCATTAAGCTTCGATCATCGCGTGATTGATGGAGCAGATGCTGAACGGTTCTTGGCTTACGTCAAGGAGCAACTCGAGGCTGCTGAGTTCTCTCTTTAGACCACCCCTTTGGAGTGCGTGGACCAGTCGCCGGCTGGTCCTCTCTACTGAATGCTTGATTGAAAGCGGTGACAAGTCCCCGCACTCCAAAAATGTTTTGGCTTCCGAAGCGCTGACAGAACCTGATTTGTGACAGGTTTGTCACCGCTTTTTCTGCAATCATAAGGGTTGTTATTGCGATCCAGTGGCAATTGCATGAAGAATGGAGAAGCCTATTGACTTGGCTTTATCTTCAGTCTAAACAGTGGTCTGCTAACGCAACAACCTCGCCCGACAAAAAAGGGGCGACGACTGATGTGAATCAGTCGAGAGGTTTGTAACTGTATTTAAAATGGGGTTCGCATAGGCGGGCCGCCTTTTCAACGAAGGAGAGTTATTCATGGAAATCCCGAAATTCAAAATGTTTTCCACCCTGGTCCTTGCTCTAGGCCTTCTGATCTTCTCGGCCCCTTTTGCATATTCCCAGGACACGACTTCTGCCGCCGGATCACGCACAGTGGCAAGCGGTGAGAAAATGAAGTTAAAAGGCGTGGTTACTAGGCGCGACTCTGATACGTTCACAGTTCGCGATGCCAATGGCGTGGATACAGTCGTCAGACTAAACGAAGGAACTAGCGTCAAGACAAAGGGCGGATTCCTTCGCAGCGGTACCAACTATGCGCAGACCAGCATCCTTCGCGGATTGAACCTCGAAGTTGAGGGTCGCGGCAATGGCACAGAGCTGGTCGCTGAT
This sequence comes from Acidobacteriota bacterium, assembly GCA_046726395.1. Taxonomy (GTDB): domain Bacteria; phylum Acidobacteriota; class Blastocatellia; order Pyrinomonadales; family Pyrinomonadaceae; genus PSRF01. The sequence continues at coordinate 6,325 of JBKPAL010000025.1, read as the reverse complement.
AAGATTAGATTCAACGACTCAGATTTAAGAGTAGCGCGTGCTGTCGAAAGTCGCGCCGCGCCACTTGAAGAGCGTGCTTCGGACACAGAACACAAGGTGACTGAACTCGAGGCGAATGACCAGCGACTCGCCGGTCAGTTGGATGAACTGGCAGCCGTTGCAAACACCGCACGAGGCGGCGCTAAGGCAGCGCAGGAGACCGCGGATTCGGCTATCGCTGGAGTAAATGCCACCAACGAGCGCATCTCGGCTCTTGACGACTACGAGCCGACGACGGTTACGGCCGTGAATTTCCGATCTGGCAGTGCCGTTCTTTCACCAGACTCGAAGACCAAGCTTGATGAGATTGCTACAAAGGCGATGAACGCGAAAGGTTATGTCCTCGAGGTATCAGGATATGCCGATTCCAGAGGTAGCGTTAATCTGAATCGACAGCTGAGCACTCGTCGTGCCGATGCCGTAATCCGCTACTTGGTTGAGAACCATAACATTCCACTGCGAAGAATCGTGACGCCATTTGGCTACGGTGAATCGCATGCTATTGCTGATAACACCACTCGTGATGGTCGTGCAGAAAATCGGCGCGTCGAGATCAAGCTGCTGGTCAACAAAGGCTTGACGGCTCCTGCGCCCACAATGAGCAGACCAAGCACCAGCGGGATGGATCAGTAATGATTTGATTGCAACGTGTGGCGATGCAACTGGTAATCGTCGCCTTGCACCTAAGAGCCATGTATCATGACTCCGCGAGTACTGCTTCGTAGGGACGGCTAGTCAAGTAGACTTAAGCGGTGTAGGGTAGTGGCTTGATGATAGGTATAAACTGGGGAACAAGACATGTTGGGCCAGCACTGCTCGTGGGAGTGCTGGCTCTGTTTTTCTTTTTGCCGGTTGCGGCTGGGCAGACGATTAGAGATTTGCCACCGCCACCTCCTCCTCCAACTCCAAAACCAACCCCCAAACCAACACCGGTTCCAGAACCAAAAGCGGAAGATCTCGATGTGGTTCGCGTGAGTTCTAATCTCGTTATGGTTCCGGTTTCGGTCGTCAGTCCGAATGGCGAAGCGGTGCAGGGGCTGCAGGTTCCTGACTTTCGTTTAGAGGAACAGGGACGACAGCAGGAGATTTCTGGAATCGGAAATCCAGAACAAGTTCCTTTGGACATTGCTTTGTTGTTTGACGTCTCAAGCAGCGTCAGTCAAAAGGGCTTCTTTCAATTCCAACAAGCAGCGGCAGCAAAGTTCTTGAAACAGGTAATGAAGTCTGGCGATCGCGCCGCAGTTTTCACGATCTCAGATCAACCAAGAATGGTTCAGCCACTCGCTCCCTCAGAGACGGCGGCAGCCAGGATTCTGAGCATTCCAGCGGCAACTACGAGTATACCTACGGCTTTTTATGACACCGTCTCGGCTGCGGCAAAGTATCTGATGACGGATTCGGATGATCGACATCGCCGAGTAGTTCTAGTGATCTCCGACGGCGATGACAATTTCAGCAACTTAGTGCGTGAGGCATCACTGGCTGAGTATCGGGCGAGTCAAAACCCGAACCTGACGGCTTCCGCAGCGCGGAATAATCTGTCGATACGACGACAGCGGGCTGTGGGTGAAGTGCAAAAGCAAGTGCAGAAGGCCGACGCGGCTTTCTATTCGATTAATCCGGGTGGCTCATCCGTGAGGTTGAACCAGATAAGCATGAATGCGCAAAACTCGATGCAATCGATCGCAGAATCAACAGGTGGTACCGCATTCGTGCCCGACCGGGAACAAGATCTGGAGAGAGTTTTTAGTGAGATAGCAGCCGAGCTACGAGGACAGTACCTGCTTCAGTACTACTCAAACTCTGAAGCGGCGCCAGGACAGTTCCGCACGATCAAGGTTGGAGTGCCTGCGCATCCTGAATATCGCATAAGGGCTCGTCAGGGGTATTACCCGAAAGGCGAGGGCCGAAAAGTAGTAGGCACTAAGAAGTAGTCAACACCAGACCTAAGCCCCAAGCCTCAGGACATATCAGCGAGTACGTCCGTTAAGCGGTTCACGACTTCCAACAAGGTTCTCCCTGCCTGATCGTATTGATTCGCCGCCCCCAGCTCCTCAGCCTTTGCAGCACCAGCAGCCACCCCCGCAAGCTTGATGTAATACGGTTGCAGTTCGGGCGTGGTGCGGAAATCTATTTCCAACTTATCTAAACCTTCACGGACGCTCCGCAGGCTGTTCGTCAACGAGGCTTTGCTCTTCTTCACCCTTTCTACAATCGCGGGTGAGGCTTCATTGCGGCTAATGGCTGCATCAGTCTGCTCAAGTCCTTTCGCAACGCCTCCCAACAGATAGATAAATCGCGTAAGGGTCTTCACTTGATCGGCAACGCGAGTCTTTCCCGTGCGTAAAGCCTCCGATGACTTAGCAGCGGCGGTTGAACGGCTGGGCGCCTTTTTCGTTGAGCGTTTTCTTGTTTGACCCGTGATAGCGAGTGGAGAGATGACAGTAAGGGCGATAATTAGCGCAATGGTTCGTTTCAAAGTTTTATCTCCTGCGGCTGTAGATTTGGGGTAAACCCAAACTATTCTGACTGGCCCATTAAGGTCAAGCTTTAAAGCGCTTTGCAGTGCAGGAACTTGTCAGGGCTTTCTTCTGTCAGTGGCTCTCAATGGGAGGAAAGCGTGACAAGTCCCCCGCACTCCAAAGCACTCCAAAGAGTTTGCTAGAATGAGAGTTCCGATATGACAGAAAGAACTCTCAATATCAGGCGTTTGGGACTGCTTGAGTATGGTGTCGCACTCTCATTGCAAAAAACGATTGAGCGAGGTGTGCAAACCAAAACCGAATTAGACACCTTACTGCTTCTGGAACATCCGCACACGTTAACGATCGGTCGGCGTGGGAATCCCCAACACGTCCTAATCCCAACAGAAGCTCTCGCCGCCCGCGGCATTAATGTTTTTGAAACCAATCGAGGTGGAAAACTTACTTATCACGGCTTAGGACAGATTGTTGGTTATCCAATCATCAACTTAAGTCCTGATCGAGAAGACGTGCACCGCTACGTGCGTGATCTCGAGGAAGTGTTGATACGAACAATGGCGGATTTCAATGTCGAGGCCTTTCGTATCAATGGTCTCACCGGAGTGCACACCAGCCGCGGCAAAGTTGCTGCGATCGGAGTACATATTGCGCGCTGGGTCACCACTCACGGCTTTGCTCTGAACGTAAACAGCGATTTGAGCTATTTCGATCTGATCGTAGCATGCGAAGGTGAACCTGTGACTTCCATGAAAGATTTACTGGGCCGGGAGATGAGGATGGATGAAGTGGAGGATCGGATCATTGCTCGGTTTGCCGAGGTATTCGATATGCGTCCTTCGTTTCAACCCTCGAACGTGGAACCCGTAACTGTACCTTAAAGAGAAATCAATGCTGACTATCGAGCTTATCCGGGCTGCGCAAGCTCGCATTGCGCCACACATTCATCGCACGCCGATCATGACTTCGCACGCGTTCAATGAAGTTGCCGGTGTCGAGGTCTTCTTCAAGTGCGAAAACCTGCAGCGTGCCGGTGCTTTCAAGATTCGTGGTGCCACGAACAAAATTCGCTCACTCAGCGAGGACGAGAAGAAGCGAGGTGTCGTGGCTTTCTCGTCAGGCAACCACGCTCAAGCCGTAGCGCTCGCTTCGCGCGAGGCCGGCGTGCGTGCCGTCGTCGCAATGCCAGACGACGCACCCAAAGCGAAAGTTGCCGGCGCGAAGGGCTATGGTGCCGAGATCGTTTTCTATGATCGCCAGAGTCAGGATCGTGAATCAGTAGCGCTCGACATCAGCCAACGAGAAGGCCTCGTGATGGTGCCGCCCTATGACGACTATCTTGTGATGGCTGGTCAAGGGACTTGCGCTCTCGAGCTTTTGGAATCAGTACCTGAACTCGACAGCATTGCTACGCCGTGCAGTGGCGGCGGGTTGTTTGCCGGAATGAGCTTTGCTGCGAAAGCAATTAATCCGAACATTCGCTGCTTTGCGGTTGAGCCCGAGACTGGCGATGACACGAAGCGTTCTGTTGATTCGGGACAACGTGTAACGATTCCTCCTCCCCCGACCATCGCTGACGGACTGCGCGTGCAATCACCTGGGACGTTAACGTTCCCCATTCTTCAGAAGAATGCTGAAGACGTGATCACGGTTTCTGACGAAGAGATCATCGAAGCAATGAGGTTCATGCTGTTTCGGATGAAGATACTTGTGGAACCATCGGGTGCGGCAGCTGCGGCGGCAGTGCTCACGCGGAAGCTACCGAAGAATCTTCGCAGCGTCGGTCTCGTACTTTCCGGTGGAAACATCGACAGAGAGTTTCTGGCTCAGCTGTTAAAGGATAAAGGATGACCTGTTGGAATTTGTTGCTTGATGTTGCACCGAGTTCTCGAGCAGTCGACGACAACATGCCGGTAGTCGCTATCGTCATCACGTTGGTTGTCGTGTTTCTGCTGATTACCGCCGTTTTGTGTGGCGTACTATTTATTTTCCTCGTGTGGCGTAAGCGATGGAATCGACGTGCTTTCTCGGTCACAAACGCTGAAATTGAAGCGGTAACAGGTATTCAGCCGAATAACCCAAACCAACCGTAAGAATTCAACAACTCACCACAGGCGAAAGAAGCGAGGTTGGCCAGTACTATCGCCACAAAATCGCGCAGTTGAGTCCCTGCCTCTTTGCCGAACGCCAACCAAAACAAAAGGCACTCTGCCAGCGGCGCGAAGGTTTCAGCAACGATGAGATAAGTCGTGCGCGAAGCTCGGGCGAATGGGAGTGGCAGCACGAGCACTACAACGGGATACGTCGCTGCTGTGAGCCAGATACCCGCAAATAATTTACGACCCAATGAGTGCTTTGGAGAGAGTCCTACGAGAAGGATTGGTGTTTCAATCAGGATGGTTAATAGATAGCCCGGTAGTAGAAATTGCCAGAGGTAGTTTGGCGACTGAGTCATATCTCAAGAGTACGAATTTTAGGCTGTGCCCTTTGGACTCGAGGAAGCAGCTTCGCCCTTCCGTAAGAGTGCAGAAAAGAGATTTGGGCTGCGCCCCTTCTTCAACTCCAAAGGGCGGAGCCCAGAGATTAATAGCCGTCTGACGGGAAGGGCAAAGCCACTTCCTCGAGTCCAAAGGGCAAAGCCCATTATCTGTTGCCACCACAGAGAGTGATCGCTTGCCTCAAGTCCGAGGAGAACAGCCCAACGGCCGAAACCCTAAGCTAAAAAGATCGATGAGTTATATGGTTCTTAACAGGAATGGAGCTTCAGCAAGTACGTGAGTCATGGCAACAGCGAAATAAAGATCACGCGTTAGCGAATAGTCCAACGAGAACCCCAGCCACAACAGACCAACCATAAAAACAGCAACCATCATCGCGAGTGCGATCAAACGCGGAAAGCCGCGTGGGTGAGTAACGAGAGGTAGCTTCCTGAGATCAAAGAGGCCGCCAGTTGCTCCGAGTAGCGGTAGCACCAAAATCCAAACAAAGTAATGCAGCATCTCGAGAAAGACGTGAATGGACACCAACATGTGACTCGAAACGCCTGATAACAACTCGGCGCCTGCATGCTGTGTGATTCGCCACGCCAGCCCGTTATCTTCCGCGAGCGATGCTGTGTTCCAGAGCATCACACACATGATTGCCACAACAATTGGTACTGCAGCGAGCATCCGATGATAAGGAGCCAGCCATTCAGGTCGAGTTCGTCGTAGTTCTCTCTCGAGGAACCACAGTGCTATTAAGGGATGAAGGTAGACGAGCGCCAGGCTGAACATTTCCGGCGCCAACCAGTTAGCTGAAGTCAATCCGAACGCAATGGGCCAGGCCCATGACCAGTCCCGACCTTTACGCTGCTTTCCACGTAACCAGACAAGAATTGCGAGCCAGAGTAACAACAGAGTGTTCCAGCCACCGATGATAGTGATCCAGTTGATACCAGACCAAAGTCCCACGTAGTAAAGAGCGGGCAAAGAAAGATACGCGATGACTAGAAAGAACAGTCCGCAGAAAGCCACGAGGAAAAAGGTTCTCGACTTCCCAAGTCTGACGGGCAGTCGTCTGACGAAATATCGAAACTCCAACAGGTTATGAGGACCTGCAAACAGGAACACTGTGATCACGGAAAACTGCAGAGGCAGCAACGTCGCAAAGGCGGCGGACAGCACTGCGCTCGTTGCGAGCAGCAGCACAACGAAGCCTGCCCGCGCCTCCGTATTGGGCCAGTACAGGATCCGGCGTCTTCTCCAGGATGTAATCTCGATGTTCGCCAGTCGTTCCATTGCTATTCGTTTCCGGTTTGTTTGGTC
>JBKPAL010000024.1:0-6571 GCA_046726395.1 Acidobacteriota bacterium | reverse complement strand
GCAAAAGCCTGGCTGTATCACGAGTTAAGTAAAGATGACGGTCGAGAAGTTGACGCCTGAACACTGGAAGAAAGTAGAAGACGTATTCGAGTCGGCGCTGCAGCGACCGCCTTCCGAACGATCTGCGTACGTTCAGGCGGCTTGCGGTAATGACGAGTCTCTACGCCATCAGGTCGAAACGCTGTTGTTGTCGCTCGAACGCGCTGGTGGCTTTATGGAGGCCTCCGCGCTCGGCGTAAATCTGACAGACACCGTTGTTGAAGAGACGCCGTCAGTCATCGGAAAGCGGCTCGGATCTTACAAAATCGTCAAAGAGATTGGTCGGGGCGGCATGGGGTCTGTTTACCTCGCAACTCGTGCCGACGATGAGTTTCAGAAACGCGTGGCCATCAAGCTGATCAAGCGAGGAATGGACACGGATTTCATCGTTAAGCGGTTCCGTAACGAAAGGCAGATCCTCGCTGGTCTCGATCATCAACACATCGCCCGGCTTCTCGATGGTGGCACCACAGATGATGGTCTTCCTTACTTCGTCATGGAGTATGTGGAAGGCGAGCCACTATATCGTTACTGTGACGAGAGGAAACTTCCGATCGCCGAACGGCTGCGACTCTTCCGGCGGGTTTGTTTCGCGGTCCACTACGCTCACCAGAACCATGTCATACATCGAGACCTAAAACCGGGAAATGTTTTGGTAACAGCGGAAGGCTTACCGAAGTTGCTGGATTTCGGCATTGCGAAGCTGTTGAATCCGGAGCTTGCTCATCAACCACTCGACCCCACTACGGCTGCGATTCGATTGATGACTCCGGAATACGCGAGTCCCGAGCAGGTATGTGGGGACACCCTAACCGCGAGCAGCGATGTCTATGCTCTCGGCGTAATGCTTTACGAGCTGTTGACGGATCATCGGCCGTATCGATTGAAAAACCATTCAGCTCAGGAGCTGGCTCGTGTTATATGCGAAGAGGAACCAGAGCTTCCCAGTGTGGCTGTAAACATAATTGAAGTGATCGGTGAAGAAGGTGAAGAGCCGATCGAGATCACGCCTGCCACCGTGAGCGAGGCTCGCAGTACCACCGTGGAGCAACTTCGTCGAGAACTCTCAGGCAGTCTCGATAACATAGTGCTCAAAGCGTTGCAAAAAGACATATCTAAGCGTTATGCGACTGTAGAAGATTTTTCAGAGGACATTCGGCGATATCTGGAAGGCAATCCTGTATTAGCCCCTTCGTTTTTCCCCTCGGCATTGAAATCGGGGCTGAGCACAGCTGAGCCGACTACCGGCTCAAGATCGATTGCTGTGCTCCCTTTCCAAGTGTTGCGTGTTGAAGAGAAGAGTGAAGAGTTTCTGGGGATGGGCTTGGCAGATGCAATTATCACCAAGCTGAGCAACATCCAGCAGATCATCGTCCGACCAACCAGCGCCGTAATCAAATATTTTGACGGCACTCATAACGTACTCGCCGCCGGTAAGGAGTTGAACGTTGGATTCGTCCTCGATGGACGCATTCAGCGAGCCGCCGATCGAATTCGCGTAACCGTGCAACTTATTAGTGTCAAAGACGGTCAGCCGGTTTGGGCGGCGAAGTTTGACGAGAATTACACTGATATCTTCTCTGTTGAGGACTCCATTTCAGAACAGGTGGCCCATGCGCTCGTACCTCACCTCTCGGGAGAAGAGCGGGAACTCCTGTTGCGCCGCGAAACAGAAGATGCGAATGCTTATCAGGCGTACTTGAAAGGCCGTTATCACTGGAACCGTTTTACCCCAGAAGATTTCCTGCGAGCAGTCGAACAGTTCCGGGAAGCTATTCAGCTCGATCCGAATTACGCACAGGCTTATGTCGGAATTGCCGACTACTACAACTGGGCTGCAATCTTTGGCCTTGGGTCGCCTCACGAGAACTATCCACAGGCAAAAGCGGCTGCAATCAGAGCGCTTGAGATTGACGAAACTCTCGCAGAGGCCCACGCGGCACTTGCCTTCACGAATCTCTGTTATGACTGGGATTGGGCCGGTGCCGAACAGAGGTTTCGCCGTGCCATAGAACTCAATTCGAATTACGGACCAGCGCACCAATGGTATTCGAACTTGCTTGCAGCACAGGGTCGTTTTGAAGAAGCGGTTAATGAAGTCAGGCGTGCGTTGGAAATAAATCCACTCTCGATGATGGACCGCTCCATGACTGGGTGGACCTATTATCACGCGCGACAGTATGAAAGAGCGGAAAGAGAAGTACGTGCAGCACTGGAGATCGATCGGAACTTTGGCAATTGCTATTTGATGCTGGGTTTTATTTACGAGCGCATGGGCTTTTATGACGAGTCGCTCGCTGCACTCGACAAGGCCGAGGAATTTATGGTGGGTTCAGTGGTGCAGCTCTGGCCCCGAGCCTACACGTTGGCGAGCAGCGGTAAGCGCGAGGAAGCCAAAGCGATTATAGAAAAGCTCAAGGACCTGTCTCACGAACGATACGTTTCTCCTTATTTCATCGGTTGCATCTATGCCGGATTAGGCGAACTCGACGCAGCTTTTGATTGGCTGGATAAGGCGGTCGAGAATAAAGACGAATGGCTTCTCTGGTCAGCTGTAGAACCAAAGCTTGATCCTCTGCGTGGCGATCCGCGATTCACAGCTCTTCTAAAAAGAATTGGTTTCAGGATGGAAGAAGGCACGCGACTGCTGTCGTTTTCCGGTGAGCATTCGTTTGACTTCAGTTCAAGCGGAGCTGAGAGGCACCTAAGCAGCAGTGGCCGGCTTCTTCCTGTGGATAGATCCCTCAGCGACGCGGTGCTCAAAGTCCATCAGGATCACAAACGCGAGCGCGCCTGGATAATTGGACTTTCGACCGCAGTCATTCTTCTACTCGCGGCTTTTGTCGTATACAGATTTGCTCGTCCAACGCGTGCGCCATTCAGTTCGTCCCAAATCGAGAAGCTGACTGCTACTGGGAACATTGTCGACGCATCCATTTCGCCAGACGGAAAGTATGTGTCTTATGTAATCGACGAAGCCAGTAACCAGGGTCTTTGGGTGAGACAAACTGCAATCGCAAATAGCAGTAGAATCATTCCGCCTGGTGCTGTGAGCTATCGCGGTCTCACTTTCTCGCGAGATGGAAACTATGTCTATTACGTCATCACAGAACCCAAAGGTAAACACGGAACGCTGTCGCGGGTACCGACATTCGGTGGTTCGGTCCGCGAAGTCAAAAAGGATGTAGACAGTCCAGTTAGCTTTTCACCTGACTCAAAACAATTCGCGTTCGTACGTAACGACGCAGACAAAGGCGAAGATCTCTTAATCGTTGCTAACGAGGGCGACAGTTCTGAGCAACAGATCGGCTCAATAAAATTTCCGCAGCACTTTTCGGTTCGTGCCGCTCCAGCTTGGTCCCCTGACGGAAAAAGCCTGGCGGTGGCTATCGAAACAGCCGATGACGACGGTTTCTTTACGAAACTGGTGGCAATAGATCTTGCGTCACAGTCTCAAAAACAGATCTCCACTAGACGATGGCTTGAGATAAATAGAGTTGGTTGGGTACCCGATGGAAGCGGATTAATAATCAGCGCTCAGGATACTACATCCCCGTTTTATCGACTGTGGTTTGTAGATTCAGACGGGAAGGATCGTCACATCACCACGGATCCGAATGACTACATGGCGGTCAGTTTCTCGACCGAACCGTTGCTACTGTTGACTGTGCAGCGCCAGACGCTCACCAACATTTGGATCGAACATGAAAGGAATCCGGGCGATCCCGTCAGAGCCCAGCCGCTCACTTCCGGTGCCGGTCGGTTTTTCGACCTGCGTTGGACCAACGATAACAAGATCATTTACGCGTCAGACGCGAGCGGCAACGCTGATATCTGGCTAATGAACGGGGATGGATCGAACCAGCAACAACTGACCGCCGCTGCAGGTCGCAACTATGCTCCAGTTGCCTCACCCGATGGGAAATATGTGGTGTTTCATTCCAACCGTACCGGCCGCTGGCAGATCTGGCGCATGGGTAGAGATGGAAGCAACCCAGTTCAACTCACTCAGGGCAATGAGGAGAGCAACTGGCCCGATATTTCGCCGGATGGCCAGTGGGTGTACTTCGAACATATTGACGGTGGAACACCAAAACTCTGGAAGGTTTCGATCGGCGGTGGGAATCCAATCCGTGTCACGAGTGGGCTTTCATTGAGGCCGTCCATCTCGCCTGATGGAAAATCGATCGCTTACTGGTTTCGCGATAAGCAGCCAGCCGCTCCATGGCGCATCGCGATCTCTCCCCTGGACTCGCCAGAACCGACAGTCCAGCTGGATGTGCCTCAAAGTTTAGCGAACGGCCAGAGTGCTATTCAGTTTAGCCCTGACGGAAAGACGGTAACCTTTATCGACTTTAACAACGGCGTGTCTAAGTTGATCTCGCAACCGATTGACGGTAGTACTCCGCGAGTTCTAACCAGCATTACGAAGGACTTGTTCTATTCTTTTAACTTGTCTCGAGACGGGCGTCTGGTGATGTCACGTGGTTTGAGGACGAGCGACGCCGCACTCATAAGCGAGCGTCAATGACAATCAATGGCCCAGGGTATAGTGGAAACCACCCTTGTCTTCCCAAGCTTCCAAATCAAACCCTCTCATTGCGCCACAGTCCACACATGAACGATAGGTTTGCCCCTGCCGGGTAAACGGCCGACTGATATTCCGGTGCGAGCAACCGAACACGAATGCTAACCATCGTGAAACGCCTTTTGTTTCTCTCGGTGGGTTGAATCGAAATACCTTCTCTGCAGTAGCCATTTCTTACTCCTTCATAGATACGTAATCCCGTTGGCCCGGATCCGAGAGTTCCCACGTCCCGAACCCGAGCCGCCACCGCGCCAGCGCCCCTGGAAGAAACTCGCTGTCGCGCCCATCGCGCCCCCGCGATTCTTACCCTTCATTAGTAAACGCGTAGAGAAGTTCGGAAAATAATCGCTTCAGAAAGAAAAATTCGGAGGTAGGTCAGACAAACGGAGAGAAAGCAAAGAAGGCTACTCAAAATTCACACCGAGCTGCAACCCGATGTGAATCAAGAGTAGCCGGTTGTTGGTTTTTCTTCGAAAGATAAGCTGCCGCGCGTCTTTAGCCTGGAGCACGGCCGCCGCGAGCACGTAGTCCCATTAGGCGTACGGGAAACGTTCCAAAGTCCTCTACTTCCCAGGTATTCCCGTCACGTAACCTGACCTTCGCAGCAGGAATCAATGTTCCCTCTCCTTGACCGCTCGCCTTCAGGTAGATTTCGGCATAGCCGAATCTGTAATCCGCTCGTCGGGCGCCGTACCGCAATTCAGAGAAGCCGATGTTTCGCTCCCAAACTACCGTAAGCTTCGTTTCGCCACCTTCTTGCGTACTGGCGATGATCGCGTTCGCAGGAACTCCGACTCCAGTACCGATCACTATTCTTCCACCGTCCATCTTGGAGAGCGTTTTCAATAGCTCGTCTTGTCCGCTGGACTGCAATGCCTGATTGAGGCGTTGAACCTCATCGGCTGAAGTGAATTTGTTAATGATGAGCTTGAATGGTGCCGACCTTCCTGCACGAGGACCGCCGACAGCGTACGCAGTTCCTGTAATCGTTGAGCCCAGAAATTGCGTTTGGCCTAAAGTCTCGATTGCAAGCACGATCAGTGCTGCGCCAAGGCAACATATCATCAGAATCTGGCGACGTTGTAGTTTCATAGTTCTACCCACCTAAGGCAGTATCCTCCTTCCAACGCAATTCGAAAGTCGAAATCGGTTCAGTCTACTACGGATTAGGTGGCGTGTTCGCGTTGCGATTCATGTTTTTGTTCGCATTGCTGTTCACGTTGCTGTTGCTATTCGTATTGCTGTCAGTAGCCGTGCCTGACATTTGCCGAGCCATGCTCAGATGCTCCTGAATTCCTGGTAACAGCTTCGCGGCGAAGGCACGCGTGTCGGCGTCAGTACCATGCTGCGACTGGTCTTCGAAGAGTTTCACTGCCTTCTCGTGTTCGCTCACACCTGCTTCTTTCAGATATGCGCGATCAAAGTCAGCGCCCGACAATTTTTGCATGCGAGTTAACGTTGATTGTAGCTTCGCGTCACGTCTGTTTGGAAGTGTGATGCCTTTCTTCGAAGCCATCAGCATCAATTCTTCATTGGCCCGAGTATGCTCTTCAACCATGCGCTGCGCGAATTGCTTTACTGCCGGATCGGTGGCGCGTTCTGTTGCCAGGCGACTTAGTTCAACTTCTTTCCTTCCACTCATCGCTGCCGTTGTCATGAACTTGCGATCGTCGCTACTAAGCGCACTTGCCCCGACACGTGCCCCTTCCGCGGCAGTTCCCGTGTTCTGATTTGAAGTTGCAGCGTTAGCGTTCTCGTTAACATTCTGGCTAGCATTCGAATTTGAATTCATGTTGTCGTTGCTAACCATGTTTTTATTTCGCTGACTCGAATTCTTGTTCTGCTGCGATGAATTCTTGTTCTCGTTTTGATTTTGCGAGCTGTTGTACGACGTACTGCTTGCCGTAACGACTACTCCAAGCAGAACAAAAGCAACGAGCGCGA
>JBKPAL010000023.1:0-6571 GCA_046726395.1 Acidobacteriota bacterium | reverse complement strand
AAACAGAAGACCTGTAAGTTTTGCTAGTTACCGCCCCACTTCTCTTCCTCTAGATTCGACAACACAAAGGAAAGTGCCCGCACACCCATCGGAGATAACGAAGGAGGCCATATGACCAAGAGTGGTCGATCCGGCTGGATGAAATTTGCAGGATTTACTTTGGCAGCTGTTCTGATGCCGCTTCAGAGTCGCTCGATTGTTGCGCAAAGTCAGGATGCCGCAAAACAGACACCCACAGAAGTGGAACAGCTTAAGCAGCGTCTCCAACAGCTCGAACAAGTAGTGTTGGAACTGAAGGGACAGATCAACGCGATCGAAGAAGCCAAAGCAAGCGCCAGTCCCGCGGTAGTAGAAGCGAAGTACACAGATGAAGCTGCAACACCACCGGCTGTCACACCCAAACAGGACAGCGACAAAAAGGGGGAAAGCACTTTTCAGATCTACGGCTTTGCGATGCTTGATTCGGGGTACCAGTTCAAACAAAACGACCCTGACTGGTTCGACGTACTTCGTCCCGTAAAGTTGCCGGCCTTCCGAGATCAATTCGCACCTAACGGCAAGGTGTTTTACGGAGTGAGACAAAGTCGTCTTGGTGTGAAGTCGTCTACTCCAACTAAATATGGCGAGCTGAAAACACAGTTCGAGTTCGAACTGTTCGGCACGGGAGTCGACGCGGGACAGACCACCTTCCGGCTGCGGCACGCCTACGGAGAGTTGGGCAAGTTTGGTGCTGGCCAAACGTGGAGTCCATTCATGGACATCGATGTGTTTCCCAACTCACTCGAGTACTGGGGACCGAATGGCATGGTCTTCTTCCGCAACGTCCAGGTCAGATGGATGCCGTTCAAAGGACGGAATGCAGTGACGATCGCTCTCGAGCGTCCAGGAGCAAGCGCGGACCAGGGGCGCTTTGAAGACCGTATCGAATTACAGGGAATCAGGCCCAAGTTTGATCTGCCCGACCTTTCAGGCCACGTGAGATTCACGAGAGATTGGGGTTACTTCCAAGCGGCAGCAATGGTGAGACGGATCAAATGGGTGGATACGCTTGATGATCAATTTGATCTAAGTGGTTCCGCGATTGGAGCAGGTCTCAACCTGACATCCAATCTCAAGTTTAGCGAGAACGACACCGGCCGCCTCGCATTTGTATTTGGCCAGGGTATTCAAAATTACATGAACGATGCGCCGGTCGATGTGGGTATCGAGATAACTCCGGGAGATCCTCTCCGGCCCATCAAAGGGGTGGCTCTTCCGATGTATAGCCTTGTGGCGTTTCTCGATCACAACTGGAACAAACGTTTCAGCACAGCCATTGGATATTCAATGCTCAGCATTGACAACTCTAATGGGCAAACCCCGGACGCGTTCCATCGCGGACACTACGCATTAGGTAACCTACTCTACTACCCGGTCGAAAACGTAATGGTTGGCGGTGAACTGCAATGGGGAAGAAGAGAAAATTTCTTGGATGGTTTTAAGTCTGATGACGTTCGTTTGCAGTTTTCATTCAGGTACAACTTTTCGAAGACACTTACATTTTGAAAGTTTTGGAAGCTTCTGAACGCAGAAGCGAGCGAGAAAGTGCGTAAAGCAAACTACGAGCAAATCTTTGATCAAGCGAGAAAGAAGGTGCGCAACTGGGAAGCAACGCACGTTAAGTGATTCGCGCAAAAGCCGAATCAGGAGGCATGAAATGAAGAAGAAACCAATGCGAACAGATCTTTTCGCAAAGCTGATTCGAAGTGTTGTCGGGATAACCTGTGCAGCTTTATTGCTGCCTGGACCGATAGCTGTTTCTGCGTTAACGGTGCCTCAGGACCAGTCAGCGCAGGCAGCAACGATACCCGCGGATCAGCTCGATTCGTTGGTGGCGCCGATTGCCTTGTATCCCGACAACTTACTAAGCCAGACCCTCGTGGCCTCGACTTACCCACTGGAGATTATTCAGCTTCAGCAGTGGCTGGAGAGAAATCCCGATTTAGCCAAGGACCAGAAGAAGTTGGCTGACGCAGTCAAAAAGCAGCCTTGGGATCCGAGCATTCAGGCAATGGCTCCCTTACCCGATGTGGTGAAGCGATTGGCTGACGACGTTCAATGGACCACAGATCTCGGCAACGCGTTTCTGGCTCAACAGAAGGATGTGATGGATGCAATCCAGCGCATGCGTGCAAAGGCTCAAAGCAATGGAGCGCTTGCGTCGAATCAGCAACAAAAAGTTGAGACTCAGACGGTTGAGAGCAAGCAAGTCATTGTGATCGAGCAGGCAAGTCCGGAGGTTGTTTACGTACCTTCGTACAACCCAACTGTTGTTTACGGTGCGGCAGCCTATCCGTACCCGCCTATTTACTACCCGCCATCAACCGGAGCCGTCATTGCAGCAAGTGCAATCTCGTTTGGTGTGGGAATGGCCATGGGTGCTGCGTGGGGCGGCGGCTGGGGTTGGGGTTGTGGTTGGGGCGGCGGTGACATCGACGTCAACATGAACAACAACTTCAATCGGAACACGAACATTAGCGGCGGCAATCGCAACTTTCAAGGCGGCAATCGCGTAAGCGGCGGAAATAAGTGGCAGCACAATCCGTCTCATCGTGGCGGCGCCCCGTATGGAGATCGCGGTACGGCAAATAGATTCGGCGGTACCGCGCGTGGTGATTCTTTGGGTAATCGCCAGCGGGCTGCCCAAAGAGACATTGGTCGGCAAGGCGGCAATCTCGGCAGCCAACGTGGCGGCATAGGTGATCGCGGTGGCGTCGGTGACCGTGGTGGCGTTGGCAATCGCGGCGGCGTCGGTGATCGCGGCGGTGTCGGTGATCGCGGCGCTGTCGGTGATCGCGGTGGTGTTGGCAATCGCGGCGGCGTCGGTGATCGCGGCGGTGTCGGTGACCGCGGTGGTGTTGGCGACCGCGCTTCCAATCGCGGCGGGGCCGGAGTGAGCGATCGGTCCAACATCGGAGGCAACCGTGGCAGCGGTAGCTTTGGTGGTGGCGGAGACCGCATTGGCAACCGCAGTGTCGGTAGTTCAGGGTCCGGCCGTAGCGGTGGTTTTGGAGGTGGCGGTGGTTTCGGCGGTGGCTCAGGAGGATTTGGTGGCGGCAGCGCCCGAGCCAGCAGCAGTCGAGGCTCCTCCAGCATGGGTGGTTTCGGTGGAGGCTCGCGAGGCGGTGGAGGCTTTGGTGGAGGTAGCCGCGGAGGTGGAGGTTTTGGTGGCGGCGGCCGTGGTGGCGGAGGCGGTCGCAGGAGGTAATGAATCATGAATCGGAGAACCATCATGAAATCAGCAACTTTGAATCCGAACGCATCAAGAGTCTTGTTCGTTGTGGGCACACTCACGTGCTTAACGTGTCTGATGCTCGCGGCGGTACTACAAACGAAAGCACAAACCTCCCCGGCAAAACAAAGGACCTTTGCGACACCTCAGGAAGCTGCGGACGCGCTTATCGACGCAGCAGAAAAGTATGACGAGCCAGCTCTAAATGAGATTCTCGGCCCTAACAGCTGGGACATCATTCACACTGGCGAACCGGCCCGCGACAAAGAGATCGCCGCGGAATTTGCGAAGCAGGCGCGGATGAAAAACCACGTTTCGCAACCCAAGAGATCAACTCGCGCATTTCTCTCGATCGGTGAAGACGACTGGCCGTTTCCAGCTCCCATTGTCAAGCGAGGGACCAAGTGGGCCTTTGACTCCAATGCGGGTCGGCAAGAAATCCTTTATCGACGTATCGGTCGCAACGAGTTAGATGCGATTCAGATCTGTCATGGATTCGTTGAGGCACAACATGAATACGCCCTTGAAAAGCACGACGGCATAACTCAGTACGCGCAACGAATTATTAGCACTGCTGGTAAACAGGACGGCTTGGCGTGGAAAAACGAAAATGGCACCTGGGGCGGACCAGTGGGCGAGAACGTCGCCAAAGCTATTGAACGTGGCTACACCACGAAGACCGAGCCGTATCACGGTTACTACTTCAAAGTTCTTAAGGGCCAGGGACCCGCGGCGCCACTTGGCGAAATGGACTTCGTTGTCAAAGGCGTGATGATTGGCGGCTTTGCGCTAATCGCCGCTCCCGCGCAGTACCGAGTGACTGGCGTCAAAACCTTCATGGTGAGCCACGATGGAGTGGTCTACGAAAAAGACCTTGGTCCAAACACACTCGAGATTGCCAAAGGAATAGAGCGCTTCAATCCGGATAAGACATGGAGTCCGGTACAAGAGCAGTAACAAGTAGCTGACTCGAGATGACACCATGAAAAGACGGCTAATCACCTATATCGTCTTGAGCTGTCTCGTTTTTCTTCCCGACGCGAACGGGCAGCAAAAGACGAGAGTCGAGAAAGATCTACTCGGCCAAAAGGAGATTCCTTCGGACGTTTACTACGGTGTGCAGACTGCTCGAGCGCTTGAGAACTTTCAGCTCTCCGGCGTTTTGATCAATCACTATCCCGGATTCGTTGAAGCCTGGGCGATCGTGAAGCTTGCCGCAGCACGTGCCAATGCTGACGTGGGCGCGATGAAACCCGAGCGCCTGGCTGCAATCGAAAAAGCTTGTCAGGCGGTACTAGCAGGCAAGTATCACGATCAGTTTCTTGTTGATTGGTACCAGGGAGGCGCGGGCACCTCCACGAATATGAATGCCAACGAGGTGCTCGCGAACGTCGGATTGGAATTAACCGGACGCAAAAAAGGTGAGTACCAGTTTCTCGAACCTCACGATGACTTGAACATGTCACAGTCAACTAACGATTCGTACCCGACGGCAATCAAGGTCTCATTTCTTCTGCGTAACGACAAATTGATCGCCGAGCTGCAAAAGCTCGCAGCGTCATTCCGTTCAAAAGGCAATGCATTTCTCGAGGTCGTGAAGATGGGTCGGACCGAGATGCAAGACGCAGTGCCCATGACGATTGGTCAGGAGTTTCACGCATTCGCCTCGGGAATCGAAGATGAGATCAAGTTACTTCGCGATGCTGAGAAGTATCTGTACGCGGTCAACATGGGTGCGACTGCGATCGGCACCGGAATAAACGTGCCAAAAGGTTACCCGGAAAAATGTGCGGCACATCTAGCGAAGTTGACAGGCAAACCGATTGTTCCCGCTCCCGACATGTTGTCCGCGACATGGGACCAACAGGGCTTTGTCGTCTACTCATCTGCGTTAAAGAGTCTGGCAATCAAGCTCTCGAAGATTTCCAGCGATCTTATTCTGCTCACGTCTGGACCACGCGCTGGTTTAGCCGAAATCAACTTACCGGCATTGCAACCTGGGTCGTCGATCATGCCGGGCAAAGTAAATCCGGTGGTGCCAGAAGTCATGAACATCGTCGCGTTTCGCGTGATGGGCAATGACTACAGCGTGACGCTCGCGGCTCACAGTGGACAGTTGCAGCTGAATGCCTATGAACCGCTTGCTGGTATCGCAATACTTGAATCGCAGAATCTCCTCTACAACACATCGGGTCTTTTGCGGAGTAAATGTATTGACGGCATTACGATCAACGAACGAGTGCTGGCTCGTTATATGGAAACGACCGTCGGCATCGTCACCGCACTCAATCCGGTTTTGGGCTACGAAAAGGCTACCGAGCTTGCGAACGAAGCTTATAGGAGCGGCAAAGGAATTCTGGAGATCATTAGGGAAAAGAAAATTCTTACGGAAGCA
Source organism: Acidobacteriota bacterium (assembly GCA_046726395.1). Taxonomy (GTDB): domain Bacteria; phylum Acidobacteriota; class Blastocatellia; order Pyrinomonadales; family Pyrinomonadaceae; genus PSRF01. Next base: position 905 of record JBKPAL010000023.1, on the reverse strand, counting down.
CAGATTAAGGACCTGCTCGATCCGGTAAAGCTAAGCGGGTTGGATAAAAGCAAGTACCTGAAAAGGCAATGAGGTGGTGTTGGAGATGGGATCCGCTTTAGAACATCGAGCCGGCTGTTGGTCCCACACAGAGTTTTTACAAGGAGAGACGACATGACTAGAGAACTTAAGGTGCTCAATCAAGGCCCCAACTCAATCAATCAATCACATGAAGCCGAAGATCCGCTAGCCGATACAAGCCAGTTTATCTCGAAGGCTATCCCACCCGGAGTTGACCGCCGCACTTTCCTGATGCGAAGCGCTGTCGTCGGCGCTGCAGTAGTGATCACCGGCAACCCTATGTCCGCGCAGGAGGTGGCCCAGAGGTCCTCCGCGGCGCCCCCCGCGGCGCCCCCTCTTTCCGCAGACCTTAACGTCGTAAAAAAGGGTAAAGGGCCCGTTTTGACGACCGTGGATGAGTTCTACAAGGTAGGCCCGGGCCCTTCGAGCTCGCACACGATCGGCCCGATGCGTATTACGTACGATTTCTATCAACGCTGCACAAAGCTGCCCGCTGACAAGCTTGCAAAGGCAACCGCCCTTAAAGTGAATCTTTTCGGCAGCCTCAGTGCAACAGGAAAAGGCCACGGCACAGAACGGGCAGCGTTAGCAGGACTCGTAGGAAAAGAGCCGGCAACCGTAGACCCGTTGTTTCTCGACAGCCTGCGAGACAAGCCCGATCAGACTTTCCCGGTCAAGCTCGGCGACAAGACGATCAACGTCAGCCTGAAGGACATCATCTACGACGCGACCAAAGGCGACTTCAAGCACCCGAATACGATGACTTGCAAACTTTTGGCCGGAGATGAGGTGCTGCTTGAGCAGGAATACTATTCAGTCGGCGGCGGATTCATTGAGTGGAAAGG